>CAYSGG010000001.1:0-16952 GCA_964430775.1 uncultured Clavibacter sp.
GTATCACCTTTTAATCCTTGTAAACCTGTTGCACCTTGCAATCCCGTTGCACCAGTTAATCCAATTGGTCCCGTTGCTCCTGTGTCGCCTTTCAAACCTTGAACACCAGTTGCACCAGTTAAACCTGTTGCACCAATTAGACCGGTTGCACCAACATCACCTTTGTCACCCTTGTCTCCTTTAGCGCCAACTTCTCCGGTGTCACCTTTATCGCCCTTCTCTCCTTTTTCTCCTTTGTCCCCTTGTTCGCCACGAGATCCGGAAGCTCCACTCGTTGAACTTCCTCGCTCTCCTGGTTTTCCATCACTACCGGGAGTACCTGCTGGTCCACGAAGACTTACGGGAGATGGCCAACGGTTATTAACTTTTGGGCCATAAATATTGAACGATGAGATGTCGATGTAGAAATCGCCATTAATTCCAATTTTCGCTGATGGAGAACCTTTGCCGTTAAGAACGGTATTCGAGGTTGATTGCTTTGTGCGACCCGCAGAGTTTGCAGGTCCGATGCCGATATAAACCAAAAGCGATAGCGCCATACAGATACGGATCATGCGATGAAACGTGTTCATGGATACCCCTCCTCAAGGGGTAAGGACCCCCTGAGTAGGGATTTGGAGTTACATCATGAGTTAGGACAAAAGGGATAAGTAGCCCGATTTCTCTATATCAATTCTCAGGTTGAGCGCGTATAAGTGGAACCTCGGATACCGAATTCTGACGTGGCTCACATGAAAATTGACTTGTCAGTTCAGGTATCGGGAGTTTCATGCAGTTATCGAATACGAGGGTGTTCGAACGAATGAAAAGCAAGGAGTATGGATGAAGAAGAAACTAATTGCGGCATCAGCAGTCGCTGGTCTCGCGCTATCTCTTGGAACAGCTGGTGTTGCATCAGCTCATGATCACAGAGGTGGCAAGGGAGAAAAAATCACAACTGTTTTGGGTGGCCTCGTTACATCAGGCACATTGACTCAAGCTCAGGCAGATGCGATTACTAAGGCGATGACTAGTGCTCGCGATGCTGCCAAGGCAGCTCATGATGCTGCTCGAGCAGAACACGTTAAAGTCATCACCGACACTCTAGGCATTGACGAAGCAACTCTGAAGTCGCGAGTTAAGGCCGGAGAATCCTTGGCAACAATTGCAGGTGCGAAGAAGGATGCCCTGATCACAGCACTTGTTGCGTTTGAAACGAAAAAGATCGATGCCGCTGTTACTGCAGGCAAAATCACTGCAGAAAAAGCAACAGCCTTGAAGTCAGGTCTCACTACTCGTGTAACCGCGAAGGTTGAGGCTCCCCGTGGTCTCGATAAAGATGAGATGGGCAAGGGAGATAGAGATCATCGTGGCTTCAAAGGTCATGGACATGGTCGCGGCGGTCGATAGTCGCTGATATTCCCCACTTTCGTTTCATGTAGTTCCTCCTAGGACAAGAACCGCTGGCAGAAATGCCAGCGGTTTTCTTTTTTCTTTGAGAAAGTACCCCTGTGAAGATTCATATTGGTAGTGATCACGCAGGTCTCGAATTTAAGAACAAGATTGTTTCTCATCTGCAGGCGCAAGGGCACACTGTCGAAGACCATGGTCCTCATGTCTATGACGCACTCGATGATTACCCTGTTTTCTGCATTCCTGCTGCTGCAGCCACTGCAAATGAACCTGGCTCCTTCGGAATCGTGCTTGGCGGTTCGGGAAATGGGGAGCAAATGGCTGCCAATAAAGTCAAAGGTGTTCGTGCCGCACTTGTATGGAGCATTGAGACTGCAAAGCTCGCGCGTGAACATAACGATGCCAATGTCATCTCAATTGGTGGCCGCATGCATGACGAAGAGTTCTGTTTGAAACTTGTAGACACTTTTCTAGCAACACCATTTAGTGGCGATGAACGTCATGTGCGACGTATTGGGCTTATGACGAAGTACGAGAACGAAGGAAAGCTCTAGAAGCTACTTCGCGCTCCAACCAGCATCAGAGGCCAAGATTGCGCCATTGACATTGGAAGCATCATCACTGGCAAGAAAGAGAATGCACGCAGCAATTTCTTCAGGCTCTGCAGTCTTCGAAGCATTAGCCATATTTGGCCCGAGAAGTTCAAGAGTCTTCTGTCCTTTGATTGGCTTTGACATATCCATGATGTTCGTCTTCGTTCCACCAGGTGCCACTCCATTAGATCTAATCCCCCGGCTTCCATAAATTGTCGAAATCGATTTAGTTAAACCATTGAGCCCATGCTTGCTCGTTGTATAAGCAGTTCCTGCAATTCCTGACTTGAAACTCGCGCCGCTTGAAGTCATAACAATGGATCCTTTGCCGTGTTTCAACATCAACTTTATGACCGCTCTGGATAACTTCATTACAGCAGTTAAATTCACAGAAATAACGTGATTCCATAGTTCATCATCTAATTCATCAAGGGGAACAAAGTCATCCATGATGCCGGCGTTGTTAATCAAAACATCGACGCGGTCTCCGGCTACTTTGAGAATTTCGTCAATTGTTGCGTCACTCGCCAGATCGCCACTGACGCTCTTAATCTCCTGATTTCTTGCCTTGAATTCAGTACTTAGCTGTTGCAACCGTGGAGCTGAGATATCAACTGCAATCGCACTTCCACCTTCATTGACAAAGCGTTCAATTGTTGCCTTACCAATTCCGGAACCTGCGCCGGTAATAATCCCTACTTTTCCTGCAAATCGATCTGACATGGACTCTCCTTGATTTGAGTGACAGGATCAAGGTAGCCCTGGTGCATCACAGAAGCATCAATTTCTCGTGAGTGCGAGCACTTACTTTCTACGGTATTGCAGGTCAGTTACCACATGTTCTTTTGTAATACCTTTACTCTCAAATTTTGTGAGAGGTCGCCATTCGGGTCGACGAATTACTCCCCCTGTGAAGTCAGAATTAGCTGCAAAATTCTTCTCAATCTCTTGAGCATATGGAAGCCAATCAGTTGCGATATTGATCCGTCCGCCATGTTTGAGTTTTGAGGAGAGGATTTCGATAAAACTTGGTTGGAGCAATCTGCGTTTGTGTTGTCTTCGCTTGGGCCATGGATCTGGAAAGAAGATGTGGAAAGCATCAATGGTGTGATCAGCGATGTGTTTTGTTAAGACCTCATAAATATCCTCATTAATAATCTTGAGGTTTCTCACTCCAAGGTTCTCCGCTCTGATAATAAGAGCACCGATGCCAGGGCGATGAACTTCAACTGCAACAAAACCAGTATCAGGATTTTCCGCGGCAATTTGGGAGGTGGCCTCACCCATCCCGCTGCCAATTTCAAAGACAACTTCCTTTGGGGCTATCGAAGGGAATAGTTCGCTTGGATTGATGATTCCTTGTAGCGGGATTTCGAACTTGTTCCAGTGATCGTAAAGTGCCTCGGACTGGGCCTTTGTCATCCGCTCGCCACGCAGGCGAAAGCTTCTGAGTCGAAACTCCTCGGCTGTGACTGGCTCCATAGTGGCAAAGAGTGCCATCTCTGCTTGGATACGCGCATGCCTGGAATCAATATCTCGCGTGCTGAAGCCGCTGAACGCTCATCCCATCTCACAATCAAGCACTATGACGTCACTCTCGATGTCACAACCGGTGAGGAAACATTCATAGCAATCTCGAAGGTCAATTTCTCCTGCAATAAGCCAGGTTATGACACCTTCATTGATGCCGTAGGAAAACGGATCATCGCCGCAACCTTGAATGGCTCACCTGTTGATGTATCGAATTACGATGGTGAGAGCGTATTTCTCAAGAATCTCCAGAGCGAGAACGAGCTGGTCATTGAAATCGAAGCAATCTATTCCAAGAGCGGTGAAGGTCTACAGAGATCAGTTGATCCCGTTGATAACGAGGTCTATCTCTACTCTCAAGGTGAGACTGCGTTCATCCGAAATATGTACCCTTGTTTCGACCAGCCCGATCTCAAAGCTACTTTTGCTTTTTCAGCAATCGCGCCGGCGCATTGGCAGGTAATTTCAAATAATCCGGTTAAATCAGTAACAGAGGATTCTGGAAAGAAGAAATGGGAGTTCACGACTACTCCTGTTATGTCTACCTACATCACGGCACTTGTTGCAGGGCCGTACTCATATGTCACCGATGAGTACAAAGGTAAAAAGACAATTCCTATGGCAATCTACTGCCGGAAATCTCTCTTTGAGCATCTTGATTCAGATGAGATCTTCTTGATCACTAAACAAGGTTTTGCTTACTTCGAAGAAGTATTTGGTCTTGCTTATCCATTTGAAAAGTATGACCAGATTGCTGTGGTTGATTTCAACTGGGGCGCGATGGAAAATGCGGGAGCAGTCACCTTCCGCGAAGACCTATTGGTCTTCCGCTCTAAAGTAACCGAGCGCATGTATAACGCGCGCGCCAACACCATCCTTCACGAAATGGCACATATGTGGTTCGGAGATATGGTCACCATGAAGTGGTGGGATGACCTTTGGCTCAATGAATCTTTCGCCGAGTGGTCTTCTTACTTGGCGCTGGTCGAAGCCACCAAGTTCAAGAACTCCTGGGCTGGTTTCAATGCTGAACGCAAGAACTGGGCTTACCGCCAAGATCAACTCTCATCCACCCACCCCATCGCAGCCGATATGGTCGATATCGATACCGTGAAGGCGAACTTCGATGGCATTACCTACGCAAAGGGCGCTTCGGTCTTGCACCAGCTTGTTGCACACGTTGGTCGTCAGAACTTCATTACAGGGCTACAGAAGTACTTCGCCAAACATGCTTTCAAGAACACAACACTGGAAGATTTACTTACCGAACTAGAAGCAACGAGCGGTCGCGATCTTAATCCGTGGGTATCTACCTGGCTTCAAACAGCAGGTGTTAACACATTGCGTCCTGTTGTCGAGATTAGTGGCGATACATACTCCGCAATCTCAATTCAACAAGAGCCACCTCTCATTCCGGCAGGTTCCACAGAGCTTCGTCCTCATCGCATGGCCGTCGGCCTCTATGACTTGAAAGATGGAGTTCTCTCTCGTCGCAAGTCTGTTGAACTCGATGTCGCAGGCAAGATGACCAAAGTCGAAGGCCTCAGCGGCGAGAAAGTTGCTGATCTTCTACTGATCAACGATCATGATCTTTCCTACGGCAAGATTCGATTCGATGAGCGTTCGATTGCGACTCTCAAAGCTCACCTTGGAAAACTTAATGATGGACTCTCGCGTGCACTCTGCTGGTCTGCAGCTTGGGACATGCTGCGTGATGCTGAGCTATCAGCAACTGATTTTGTTGACATCGCCGTAGCTGGACTTCCAGGTGAAGATGACATTACGACCGTTACTGCTTTGGGTAATCAATTGATCTCGGCAGTCGAAATCTATGCCTCAGACAAGAATCGTGATGGCTTGCGAGAAAAAGTAGCGAACCTTCTCTCAGAACTTTTGAACAAGGCTGAACCAGGTAGTGGCCACCAACTCCAGTTCTCTCGCACTTTTGCATCACTTGCTCACACATCTGCACAGACTGCTCGCATTCGCGAGTTACTAGAGGGCAAACTCGCCGGTTTGGTTATTGATGCAGATCTTCGTTGGCACTTTATTCTCTGCCTCGTTGAGCGCGGTGCATCTTCTAGAGAAGAAATTGATGCAGAACTACAACGAGATAACACCCTTACTGGCCAGCTCTCACATGAGCGATGCATCGCAGCTTTCCCCAATAAAGAGGCGAAAGAAGCTGCATTCGTACGTGCGACTGAAGATGAAACAATCTCTAACTGGTCACGGCTCTCAGCCATCCAAGGCTTTGCTCGACCAATCCATCGGTCATTTCATGAAGCATTCATTGATCGATATTTCGCACTCATTCTCGATACGTATAACAACAAGTCCTATGAAGTCTCCACAAGCATCATTGATTTGCTCTACCCGTCATATGTGATCTCACAATCGACCTTGGATAAGACAAATGCCTGGCTCAATGGGGCTGGCAAAGATGGACATCCGACGTTGCGACGCCATGTACTTGAGGCTAAGGATTCTTTGGAGAGAGCGCTCAAAGTTCGAGCTAAAGATATGTAGTTACTCGTTAATACGAGTAATGAGATCTTGCTTAATCCGATTCTTCTTTGATTTCTGGACGTTCTCTAAAGCGACGACTGCGACCCAGATAAAGAGAACGATTGAGACTGGTGCGACGAAGAACCAGATGAATCCTTCAAGAAAGCCAAGTGGTTCACCTGGCATTGAGCCATCTTCGTTGAGTGCAAGTTCGAGGAACATGTGGGAAGTTTAGGCAGAAGCGCCCACAACTCCAAATGGAGCGAGATACGGAACCCAGCGTTCTTCTGCTCTGCCGGTTCCGAGAATTCGCCATGCTGCGCCAACTGGTTCGCGCGGAAGTGAGCGAAGTCTCCATCCCAATTCTTTGAGAGTTTTATCAGCCTTCACATGATTACAACGATGACATGCGCTTACGACGTTATCCCACGCATGATCACCTCCACGACTACGAGGAATGACGTGGTCAATTGATGTAGCAGTTGCCGAGCAATACACGCACCGTCCGCCATCGCGGGCAAAAATCGCTCGACGCGAAAGTGGAACTGTGTGGCGATAAGGGATGCGAACAAATTTATGAAGTCGAATGACTGCAGGTAACACGAGCGAGCCCGACGAATAATGAAGTGTGATGCCAGATTCTTCAACCATTGTGGCTCGATTATTAAGGACCAAAATGAGCGCGCGTCTATCAGAAACGACACCTAGTGGCTCATAGGTGGCGTTCAGAACTAGTGTCCTTCTGGATGAAGTTGTCACTGCCTTGTTTCCCCTTTGGTCCGACGCGTGGCTCGCGTCGTAGGGGAAATCCTGCCCGAATTGGAGTCGAATTGTGCGGATATTTGATTAAGTTCTTATAAAGTCTTGCTCAAATGAAGCTGAATGTCAGCCTGAATCAGGCGCTGGAGTGGTTTTTGGGCTCTCCCTTGAGAATTCTCATCATTCTGATTTTGGCAATCTTCCTGCAGAAAATAGCCTCTCGTGGAATCACTCGCGCATTGAGCAAAGTTGCGGAGGCAGATTTCATTCCTGGCGAGAAAACGTCGGTCACTCGCCAACGCGAAAGAGCTCGCACTGCTGCTTCGGTACTCAATAGTTCTTCCAAAGCGATAATTGGATTAGTTGCTGGTGCGATGATTCTTGGTGAACTAGGCGTGGATCTTGGACCACTAGTTGCCTCTGCTGGTGTTGTTGGATTTGCAGTCGGTCTTGGTGCACAAACAATTGTCCGAGATGTATTTTCTGGAATCATTATGTTGCTCGAAGATCAATATGGCGTCGGTGATGACGTTGATGTTTTGGATGTGAAGGGCAAAGTCGAAACTGTGGGCCTACGAATAACAACTGTCCGAGATCGACAAGGAACGTTATGGTATTTGCGTAATGGCGAGATTTTAAAAGTTGGAAATCGTTCTCAAAAACCTCGAGGCTGATTCACCATAGAGTTTGCTGCCATTTCCATATAGTTCCAAAGTTCGCTCTTGAGATCTGCTTTCATTTCAAGTCCCTCAACTGCCGACTTCATGTGACTCAACCACACATCTCTTTCAACTTCACTTATGTGAAATGCTGCATGTCTCATCCGAAGTCGAGGATGCCCACGCTGTTCGCTATATGTCGTGGGGCCTCCCCAATATTGTTCGAGAAACATCAATAGTCGCTCTGCTGCGCCTTTGAAATCTTCATCGGGATACATGGGGCGAAGGACTGGATCGACGGCAACAAGGGCATAAAAGTGGGATACGAGCTGTTCAAAAGTCGCTCGTCCACCCATTTCTTCATAGAGAGTCATTTGGCAGCAATTATCGATGTGAAATCTTTAATGACCAAACGCCCAAAATTGCTACTGGAACTGCGGCAAAGGCACAGAGCCAGCCATAAGACAGCGTTCCGATGATGACACCCGCAATCGCGCCGCCTGCAGCACCGGACAAATTCATCACCAAATCACTTGCACCTTGTGATGAAGTTTTTAGTTGAGGATCGACTGATTCTGTCAGAAACGCTGAACCCGCGATAAGGGTGCACGACCATCCGAGTCCGAGTAGGAATAATCCGATGCCAAGAGTTATCGCATCATCCGCAGCGGCAAATCCCGATACTACTGTCGAGAGTAGAAGAGTCATTACGCCGATTTGAATCACTCGTACACGTCCAAGTCGATCACTCAGCGCTCCAACTACGGGTGAGAATGCGTACATTCCTAAAACGTGGATACTAATTACTAATCCAATTATCGTCAGTGTGACATCGACATGAGCCATGTGTACTGGTGTCATCACCATCACTGACACCATCGCAACATGTCCGATTGCAATCGAAAGAATTGCAAAGAGAGCTTTTGGATTAGAACGAATATGAGTGAGCGCTACACGAGTTGCACCTTTTGGTTTTTCTGTGATTCCAGATTGCTTCTGTGCCGTCAAAAATGGATCGGGTCTTAAGAAGAATTGGATAACAAGCGTTGCTAAAAGAAGTGTGGTTGCCGAAACAACGTATGGCCCAACCAGCCTTGGTAAATTCAAATTCTCTGCAAGATTTCCTGCAGGTTCCATGAGATTTGGTCCGGCAACAGCACCGACAGTCGATCCCCACACCACAAAAGAAAGTTGTTTGGCTCGGGTCTCATTAGTTGCTAAATCCACTGCGGCAAAGCGAGCTTGATATCCAGCAGCTGAGGCTGCTCCAACCAAGAATGTCCCGGTGAGCATCAAGTAAATGTTCTTCTCTGCGCCACCGACAATTGCACAGAGCGAGCCGATGACTCCAGCAATGAACCCCACAGAAAGCGCTAAACGACGCCCTCCACGAGCTGTAAGGCGCGCAAGTGGCAAGGCAAGTGCAGCTGCGCCCAGCACTGATGAAGTCTGAGCTAGACCCGCCAACGTTTCAGAGTCGGTGATGGAGGCGACTAGAAGTGAACCAGCAGCAACCGTGCCAGCAACTCCAACACCATTCAGGACTTGTGCAGTTGCAAGAACCTTGACCGTCTTGTCTTGCAATGCAGTGTTGGGCATTTACTTCACTCGCACCCAGACCGCAGTATCAGTTGGAAGCAATCCATCTTTGAGCGGACCGCTTGCAACCAGAACTTCAGAACCAGCGGGTAACTGGTAGTCGGCACCAAAGTTGATGTAGCAAGCAAAGTTACCGGGGCGAGAGAAAGCCACAACATCTTTACGAGTATTGATCCACTCCATTGGGCCATCGCCTAAACCAGCTTCATTCTTACGTACAGCAAGAGCGCGACGATAGATATTAAGAGTTGAATTAGGATCGTTTTCTTGCGATTCTGCAGAGTATTGACCCCACCACGAACTTGCAGGTAACCACGCTTCATCTGGTGTAAGTGAATCGCGCGATGAAAATCCAAATGCACCGTGAGGAGATGTCTTCCATGGGATTGGAACTCGACATCCATCACGTCCGCGATCTTTATAGCTGCTCATCTTCCAACGTGGATCAGTGAGACGATTTTCTGGAATATCTCGGACTTCAGGAACGGCTAACTCTTCTCCTTGATACAAGTACGTTCCACCTGGAAGTGCTAGCGCCATCAACGTTGCACTACGTGCACGGAGAGTTCCGCGAGCAATGTTGAGTTTTGATGCATCGCCCTGGCGTGAAAGAGTTGTGGCTCCGTGATTTGTGAGCCCTAGATCAAGTCGATCTACCGAGCGGACAACATCATGGTTATTGAATACCCACGAAGTAGGAGCACCGACTTCGGCAAGGGCAGAGATGGAATTATTGATTTTCTTCCTAATTTCCTCTGGTTTCCAGAGGGTTGTGAGCATCTCGAAATTAAAGGAGTTCTGTAGCTCATCTGCACGCACATAACGTGCGATACGCGATGCTGGGCTTACCCACGCCTCGGCAACTGCCATTCTGTCTCCTGGATAGGCATCGAGAATCTTGCGCCAACGACGATAAATTTCATGTACTCCTTCTTGATCCCAGAATGGCTTGTGCTCTGAGCCCAGCATTCGAGTCAGCGTGTTCTTTCCAAGAATCTTGGATATCCAACTCTCGCGAATGTCAGGTAGTCCCTCTTCTTTAAACATTCCATGAGCGACATCAATGCGGAAACCATCTACTCCTCTATCGAGCCAGAACTTCAATACATCTTCAAAGTGATGACGAACTTCCTCGTTTTCCCAATTGAGATCTGGTTGCTCGACTGCAAAGAGATGTAAGTACCACTGTCCTAACTTGCCGTCGGGTTCTGTGACTCTATGCCATGCAGGTCCACCAAAAACTGCTTGCCAATTATTTGGAGGCAAGTCGCCATTCGGACCTTTGCCCTCGCGGAAGATGTAACGATTTCTTTCAGCGGAACCAGGTTTCGCTTTGAGCGCAGCTTGGAACCATGCATGCTGATCAGAAGTATGGTTTGGAACGATATCAATGATGACCTTAATGCCATGTTCGTGTGCTTCTTTGATGAGTCTCTCTGCATCTTTGAGCGTTCCGTAATCTGGCTCAATGTTCATGTAATCCGAGACGTCATAGCCGTGATCATTTTGTGGTGATGGGTACCAAGGAGTAATCCAAATTGCATCAACGCCAAGTTTTTGGAGATAACCTAATTTCGAGCGAATACCTTCGACATCACCGATTCCATCACCGTTAGCATCGGCAAAGGAGCGGATATAAATCTGGTAGGTAACTGCGTCACGCCACCAAGGACGCACGCCACGGGGTGCAAGTTTGGAACTCACTATTTCTCCTCGAGATATTGCTGCAAGAAGCCACGTTCCTCATCATTGAGTGGACGGGACTTAGCAACAGTTTCATCAACAGCCACCTGGACTGTCTTCACGCGGGCATACATCGCTTTTTCGTCCTTGATCTCATAGATCATGGTGAAGGAAGAGTTTCCTATTGATTCAACCCAGAGTTCGACATCAACATAGATGCCACCTTCAAAAATCGCAGTCTTAAAATCTACTTCGGCTCGTGCGACAACCATTTCTAGGAATCCAGGTCGATTGTTGCCTTTGGCGTTCTGAACAAAAGACCAATCGAATCTGGCTTCCTGGGCAAGTGTCAGATATTTCGCATTATTGACATGGCCCATGGCATCTAAATCATCCCAACGAATGAAAGCTTTATGTAAGTACTTCATCGAGTGAGCTTTCTATAAGTGACGCGATGTGGCCTTGAAGCTTCGGGACCAAGGCGTTCGATTTTATTCTTTTCGTACGATTCAAAGTTTCCTTCAAACCAGAACCATTGCGATTCACCTTCATAAGCCAAGATGTGCGTCGCGACACGATCGAGGAACCAACGATCGTGAGAGATTACGACCGCGCACCCTGGGAAATCAAGGAGCGCGTTCTCAAGCGAACCAAGAGTTTCAACATCAAGATCGTTTGTGGGCTCATCAAGGAGCAATAAGTTGCCGCCCATCTTTAGTGTCAATGCCAGGTTCAAACGGTTTCGCTCTCCTCCAGAAAGAACGCCAGCAGGCTTCTGTTGATCCGGTCCTTTGAAACCAAAAGCAGAGACATATGCACGGCTCGGCATTTCGACTGCGCCAACTTTCATAAAGTCCAGTCCATCTGAAACCACTTCCCAGAGCGATTTCTTTGGATCGATTCCAGAGCGTGACTGATCGACATAGGAAACTTTCACAGTTTCGCCAACTTTGATATTTCCAGAATCTGGAGTCTCCAGTCCAAGAATCATCTTGAATAAAGTTGTCTTTCCTGCGCCATTCGGGCCAATTACACCGACAATTCCATTGCGTGGAAGTGAGAATGAGAGATCATCAAATAAGAGTCGATCACCAAAACCTTTGGAGAGATGATCTACCTCCACCACAATGTTTCCGAGTCTCGGACCCATAGGAATCTGAATCTCTTCAAAATCAAGTTTGCGAGCCTTCTCTGCCTCAGCTGCCATCTCCTCATATCGAGCAAGACGCGCTTTCGACTTTGCCTGACGCCCCTTTGCATTCTGGCGAACCCAATCAAGTTCTTCTGCCAGTCGCTTGGCGCGCTTTGCATCTTTCTGGCCCTCAACTTTGAGTCGGGCTGCCTTTGTTTCTAGATAAGTCGAATAGTTTCCTTCGTAAGGATAAGCGCGGCCACGATCAAGTTCGAGAATCCATTCAGCAACATTGTCCAAGAAGTAGCGATCGTGAGTGATAGCAACGACGGTTCCCTCATATTTTGAGAGGAACTGTTCGAGCCATAAAACTGACTCGGCATCAAGGTGGTTAGTGGGCTCATCAAGGAGCAACAAATCCGGCTTCTGTAAGAGCAACTTACAGAGCGCAACGCGGCGACGCTCTCCACCTGATAACACTTTTACATCTGCATCCGCAGGTGGGCAACGCAGCGCATCCATCGCTTGCTCTAATTGCGAATCCAGATCCCAGGCGTTGAGATGATCAAGCTTCTCTTGTAACGAACCCATCTCTGCAAGCAACTTGTCATAGTCAGCGTCAGGATTACCCATCTCTTCTGAAACCTGATTGAAGCGCGCAAGTAGCGCCATTGTTTCGGCAACACCTTCTTGAACATTTTCAAGAACATTTTTCTCTTCGTTAAGTGGCGGTTCCTGTAACAAAATTCCGACTGTGTAACCAGGTGAGAGATATGCCTCGCCATTGGAAGGCTGTTGTAGACCAGCCATGATCTGTAGAACTGTTGATTTACCCGCGCCGTTTGGGCCAACCACACCGATTTTGGCGCCAGGCAAGAACATCAAGGTGACGTCATCAAGGATTACTTTGTCGCCATGCGCTTTACGCGCCTTCTTCATCGTATAAATGAACTCTGCCACGAGGCGAAACCTTATAGGCTCTTACTCGGTAGACTTCGCATGTTCTACTTCACACTATGCGCCCGTAGCTCAGTCGGATAGAGCACCCGCCTTCTAAGCGGGTTGTCGCAGGTTCGATTCCTGCCGGGCGCGCTCTACATTTCTAACTGACCTTTAGCCTGAAAATTCCTGAAAAAGAAAATTCCCGGGCCCCCTCGTTGGCCCGGGAAAAATCCTTTTTACTTATTTATTCGAACTACTCGGGATTAACCGATTCGTGCGATGAGCTTCTTATTGAAGTCATAGAGAGCGCCATCGATGACCGCGAATTCAGTCTCTGGGAACTTCTTTGCGCAGTTATCAAGGATGTAGGTCATCAACTTCTTGACCGCAGCGCCCTTTGCCTTATCTGGATAGTTCGTTAGAACTAGCGCGTAAGAGGTGGAACCCAAGAGATAAGCGCCTGGATTCTTAGTTGCGTAATCAAGAGTCAAAGTTCCATTGTCATTGAACTTCGCAGATCCAAGGAACGCTGAGACTCCAGCAGCTCCGGGTTGTACAGCAACATCAACGTTGTTGAGAACCTTTGCGACTGGCAACTTAGCCTTATTTGCATAGTCCTTCTCTGCATAAGTGATTGCACCTGGAGTTTTGGCCACAAGAGCGGTTGTGAGTTCTGAACCCTTAGCGCCTTGAATCTTTCCGAGATTCTTTATGTCATTGATATTTCCTGGGAAAGAAGCGGTGAAGTCATTATTACCTGACTTGGTCCAGACTGAACCTGCAACTGCCTTCAACATGTTTGTGAAGATTCCAGAGGTTCCTGATGAGTCAGAGCGATACACAACCACAATTTCAGTATTAGGGAACTGTAGAGATTCGCGCTTCTGTGTGTAGCGAGAGACGATTGGATTTCCGTCTTTGTCCTTCTTAGTAATTCTCTGCACAGTGGACTTGCCATCTACCTTTACTGTGACGCGCTCTGTTGCAAAGACTGGAGTCTTGATGATGCGATTGTTATCCGCCTTGATTGCCGGATCATTCCATCGAGTGATTTCGCGTGAGAAGATTTTTGCGATAGTTGTTGGCGAAAGTGTGATCTGGCTTGCGTTACCGCGAATACCAGGGACGTTGTAGATCAAAGCAACAGGAGCTGCAACAACTGGAAGGTGGATCATCGACTTTGGAGCGGATGCGCCAAGGTGTGGTGTATCTGACCAACCGAAATCAAAATCTCCCTTGTCAATTCCGGAACGACCCGCACCAGAACCAAGTGAGTTGTAAACATAGTTGTCGCCGGTTTCGCGAGCATATTCCGCTTTACATGCATCAAGGATTGGGTTAGCAAATGTTGCGCCGCCACCAACCAGATTCACTGCATAAGCAGGTGCAGCGATGAGGGAGGTAAGCGCTGCGATTAAAGTGACTTTGAGTAAAAACTTGCGGACCAAGGTGGTCTCCTTTATCGGTAAGAGGTAACTTTCGGCCTCAACCTATGGAGCGCAATCAAACTCCTGCTCTTTTTTGCCTAAACGACAGAGCAACGTTAAGTGAACTCTTGGTTACGGCCTAACCGAAGCGGCCAGTGACGTAATTCTCGGTGCGCTTATCTTTAGGTCTCGAAAAGATCTCGCTGGTAGGTCCAACCTCGACCATCACGCCAGGGCCACCATCTGCCAAGAAGAATGCGGTGTAATCCGAGATTCGGGCTGCTTGTTGCATGTTGTGTGTGACGATGACGATTGTCATGGTCTCTGAGAGCTCGCGAATGGTCTCTTCAATGCGAAGCGTGGATCCAGGATCAAGAGCTGAACATGGTTCATCCATAAGAAGTACTTGTGGGCGCACAGCTAACGAACGCGCAATGCAGAGGCGCTGCTGCTGTCCGCCGGATAGAGAGCCTCCGTGGGCATCAAGTCTGTCCTTCACTTCATTCCATAGGCCGGCACGCACTAAACACTCTTCCAGCAAATCATCTTTATTCTCTTGCTTGAGTTGAGCGAGTTTGAGTCCAGCCAGAACGTTTTCACCAATTGACATCGAAGGGAATGGATTTGGTTTTTGGAAAACCATGCCAATCTTGAGTCGAATCTTGGTCACATCTGTTCCCGGTGCATACACATCTTTTCCATCCAACAGAACTTCACCGGCCATTGCGGCGGTCGGAATGAATTCATGCATGCGATTGAGAGTTCGGATGAAAGTTGATTTGCCGCAACCTGATGGGCCGATCAGCGCGGTTACTGTGCCTGATGCGAAGTCCAGTGAGATATCGGAAAGTACATGATTCTTTCCGAACCACGCATGAACTTTGCGTGCTTCAAGCCCGGTACCGATAGCGAAGGAACTAGGCGTCCTTATCTGTTTAGCGTTAGCAACGCTGGCTAGCGACGCAGGTTGAACGTGATCTGTCATGTCAGACCTTCCTCTTTCCTAAACGGCGCGCTGAGAAGAAGAGCGCCATAACGATTACTAGCAGAACAAGAATAGAAGCCCACGCACGAGCATTTGATTCTTCCGAACCTGCGATGAGTGCTTTCCAGATTGCAAATGGAATCGAGCCCATAACACCATCAAAAGGATTGCCATTAACTGTGTCGCCGCCACCGGTAGTAAACAACAATGGAGCTGTTTCTCCAGCGATACGAGCAACACCAAGAATCACTGCGGTAATCAGACCACTCTTTGCGGCAGGCACAACAACCATTGCGACTGTGCGCCACTGAGTCGCGCCTAAAGCCAGCCCAGCTTCGCGAAGATCCGACGGAATAAGTAGAAGTACTTCTTCGGCAGTTCGTGCCACAGTTGGGAGCATCAAGATAGAGAGAGCAAGTGAACCCATAAAGCCACTGAAGCCTCGTCCAGTTCCGGAAATAAATGCTGAGTAGATAAAGAGTCCTGCCACAATCGATGGCACTCCGCTCATCGCTTGGACAAGGAAGCGAATCAAACGTGAACCGGGCCCTTTGATTTCCGTTAAGTAAAGTGCAGTCAAGATTCCCAGTGGAACAGAGATCAGCATCGCAAAGAGAATAAGTAAAAGAGTTCCGATAATCGCGTGAAGAATTCCGCCCTTATCAAGTGGGTCATTCACTGAGGCCAGTGACATATCTGATGCGAAGAAACCTACATAGATTCCTCTGACACCACGAACCAGGACAGTTCCAAGAATGCTGACAACAGGAAAGAGTGCGACTATCGATCCGATTGCAACGAATGTTCCGATTGCAGCGTTCTTCGCTGCTTGTCCACCGCGTTGGATTCCTGCAACAAGAGATAGCAGAACGATCGCAAGAAAAGAGGCAGCTAAGAAAGCTCCGAGTTTGCCTGCAAGGCCGGTAAATTCAATCAAGAACCACGTTCCACCGATAACGAGCAGAGCCGCCACGAAGTTAGGAATCATCGCTTTCGGCGTTGCCCGCCATGGTTTTGTTGGAGTCGCTGTTGTCACTATCGTCCCTGACGTCCAGCTCTATTAACGATCAAATCTGCGATCATATTTACGACTAAGGTGAGTAAGAAGAGGATTAATCCCGCTGCCATAAGGGCTTTGATTTCCTCTGCTGAAGCTTCACCAAACTTGAGAATGATGAGTGAGGCAACGTTGCCGCCAGCGCCGAGCAAGATCTGGAAGTTCGCCTGGAAGACAATGTTGAGAACTGTGAATACTGCAACGGTTTCACCCATCGCACGTCCTAAGCCAAGCATTGCTCCGCCAACCACTCCGCTTGAACCGAATGGGAGCACGACTGCGCGAATCATTGACCACTTTGTTGCGCCAAGTGCATATGCAGCCTGGATGCGATCCAATGGAGTTTGCGAGAAGACTTCTCGTGCTACAGAAGTAACAATCGGAATAATCATGATGGCAAGGACTACACCGGCCACAAATGGTGAACGCGTGAAAACGGGAGCCGAGACTTCAAAAAGTGGAATCCAACTAAAGTACTTGTGCAATAACTTTGCCCAATATTCAGCGCTCGGCATCAGAACATTTAAACCCCAGAGCCCAAAGAGGATTGATGGAAATGCAGCCATGAGATCTACAACGGAGACCAGAATTCCTCGAATAAAATTTGGAGCATAGAAATTTAGGAAGAGCGCAGTAGCTACTGCAATAGGAACACCGATTGACACGGCGATGAGTGCGGTGATGAT
>CAYSGG010000001.1:17052-90636 GCA_964430775.1 uncultured Clavibacter sp.
ATAGCTCGTTCTGACTGGCTACCAATCATGGTCACGCGCGGATATTGCTAGGTATTCGCTCTGGACGGGTTGAGTATCAGTTAACGGAAGGTGAACGAGCGGTGAAATATCGCCTTACCCCTAGGCTTCACTCTCATGGCAGGCGAGAACCCCCCTTTAATCTGGATCGATTGCGAGATGACTGGGCTCTCCTTGCACAATGACGCTCTCGTTGAAATCGCAGTTCTTGTGACTGACGCCGACCTAAATATCCTCGGCGACGGGGTTGATCTTGTAATTGCTACCACCGAGGAGAAACTCACCGGTATGCGAGATGAAGTTCGTGCGATGCACACCGAATCAGGCTTACTTGAGAAGATTCCCTCGGGAATCTCGCTGTCACAAGCCGAAGATCTTGTCTTGAAATATCTTGAGTTGCATACCGTGGCTGGAAAATCTCCACTAGCTGGAAATTCTGTTGGAATGGATCGTAATTTCATCGCACGAGACATGCCGAAATTGAATGAGTACCTGCACTACCGGACCATCGATGTTTCATCGATCAAAGAATTAGCAAAGCGTTGGTATCCCAAGGTTTACTTCAGCGCTCCCAAGAAAACTGGCAATCATCGTGCGCTGGGTGACATCAAAGATTCGATTGAGGAGCTTCGTTACTACCGCACCTCCATTTTCATTCCCAACAACTAGATTGCTAGTCGACTCAATCCGAGTTCAATACTTTCTCCCAGATGCATAGAGGTTGATGCAAACTGCAACTCAGGTTTGATGGTGTTTCTTAGTCGGAAGATGAGTTGCTCAGCTCCTAGGTGATCTCCTAGAAGCGCGAGTACAAATACCTTCTCCCCTATTCGTGCCAAAAGATCACCACCTCTCAACTCGGAAATTAAGTCTCGAGCACACTTGAGAATCTGGTCATCATTGAGTCCATCTAGCTTGATAGAAATGAGTGAGACTGGTTGATGTGCTCGCTCTGCCCACGACATCAACCTGGTTGTGCTTTCGTAGAAATAAGCAGGTGCCAACAGGCCTGTCAGTGAGTCGTAGATTCCTTCATCATAAAAAGGCATAAGGCACGTTATGTGAAGAAAGCAAGTGCCGGATAGCGCTTTCTCATACCCTATTCTTGGACTTGTGCGAGTATCGATGAAGAAAATCCATGTGATTGCCGCCTGGTTAGTGCGAATTGAGGCGACTTTCCTCTTTGCGCTTGGCGCTTACTTACTAGTTCGGACACTCACCTCTGATGTTGAAGAGCTTGATGCAGTCATCGCCGAGATTGTCTTCCTGCTTCTTGGTGGAATTGGACTCTTCTTTGCGGGACGAGGATTTCTCCAACAACGCAATTACGGCCGAGGTCCGACAGTCATGGCGAATTTGATTGCTATTGGCGTCGCGTATTACATGATTGATGGAGCACGAATTGCACTTGGTATTTCACTTGGAGCCTTTGCACTTCTAACTTTGATTGCTGCGCTAGCTGCAATTCCAAAACCTCACCAAGGAATTACTTCTTGATCCTCCCAAAGCAAGCCAGTTTGATCTCCAGGGTTAAACTCTCGCGTCGCTAACCAGATTGCAGTAGCGGCACCTTCTTCCGCACTGCGAGGTGCATCGGGTCCACCCATATCGGTGCGACTGTGATTAGGACAGATAGCATCAACGAGTAAGCCGCGTGATCCATGGCCAGTCTCATGAGCTAAATTTCGAACTAAAGCATTCACTCCTGCTTTAGAGATTCGATAAGGCGCAAGTCCCCCAGCATTTCCTGGTCCGGACATCCGACCAAGGCAGGCAGAGAAAATAATGATGCGACCGTTGCGTGCTTCAGCCATCGGAGCACCGATTGCATTCACCAAAGTAAAAACAGAATTGAGATTAGTGTTCATAACGCGAGCCCACTCGTCATCATTGGTGCGAAGTGTTTTGGCCATCTTGTCGCTCATGACTCCGTGAGCGAGCACCAGAATCTGTGGGGCTCCGTACTTTGCCAATAGCGATTGTGAGAGCGCTCGGGTCTCAGCAATATTCGCAAAGTCCACTGTCTCGAAGGCGATTCCCAGTTCTGCACTGGCTTGAATGGCCCGCTCGGGGTCTTTGCTAATACCTATTACTTGGTGACCTGAGGCAATCAAGGCGCGAGCAACCTCTCGGCCCAGTCCGCGACTGGCGCCTGAAACAAAAGCCAGACTCATACGGAGAGCCTGCCCTAGTAGGGCTTCGGGCGCATCATGAAACTGTGGCCAATAACGCTGCTGTGAGGTGGAGAGCTCTCACCCGACGCAGATAGGCTTTCGTTCTGTGGCAGGTATGACTCCCGAAAATAAGTTTGGCGGCTCCTTCGGCTCGAACGAATGGCTAGTCGATGAGATGTACGAGCGCTACCTTGCCGATCCAAATTCAGTGGAAGATAACTGGAAAGAATTTTTTGCGGGCTACACACCTGGAACAAGCAACGGAACTTCTGCTGCAACAGCATCCGTAACTCAGCCCGGAGTCCCTCCAGTTCCCAAACGTCAACAGCCAACCGTTGCACCTGTTGCTCCAACACCTACGCCTTCTCCAACACCAACTGTTGCTACTCCACAACCCGCAGTTCGACCAACAACTCAGCCGACTCCAACTCCGGCGCAAGTAATTGCTAAACCAACTCCACAAGTTGCGACTCCAACATCTGCGCGAGTCGAACCTCTTCGTGGCGTTGCAAGTCGCGTAGTGCAGAGTATGGAAGCGTCATTAACAGTACCTACAGCAACGAGCGTTCGCGCAATTCCTGCAAAGTTGATGATTGATAATCGCACTGTAATTAATAATCATCTCAAGCGTGCACGGGGCGGAAAAGTTTCCTTTACTCACCTCATTGGTTACGCGATGATCAAAGCTCTTCGCGCGATGCCAGAAATGAATGCCTTTTTCACAGAACAAGATGGCAAACCAGCAATCGGACATCCAGATCACATTAACTTGGGTATTGCTATTGATTTAGCTAAAGAAGATGGAACTCGCCAACTACTTGTCCCATCAATCAAGGGATGTGAGAGCCTTGATTTTGGGCAGTTCTGGGCCGAGTACGAGTCACTAGTCAAGAAGGCCCGTAAAGGTGCGCTTACTGTTGAAGATTTCGCCGGGACAACAGTGTCACTCACTAACCCCGGAACGATTGGCACAGTTCACTCTGTTCCAAGGCTCGTGCAAGGACAAGGCTTAATTCTTGGTGTTGGAGCTATGGATTATCCAGCTGAATTCCAAGGTGCAAGCGATGAGACGATTGCAGAGTTAGCAATTTCCAAGATCGTCACACTTACCTCCACATATGACCATCGCATTATTCAAGGCGCACAATCAGGTGACTTCCTCCGTCGCATTCACGAAATCCTTCTCGGTGAAGGTGATTTCTATGGCGAGATCTTTGCTGCGCTTCGTATTCCATACGTCCCTATTCATTGGCACGCGGATATTCCAGAAGGCAAAGATCAACTCAACAAGGCCGCTCGAGTACAGCAACTGATTCAGGCGTACCGCACTAGCGGACATTTAATGGCAGATATTGATCCACTTGAATACAAGCAACGCAGTCATCCAGATTTAGATGTTGTTACTCATGGTCTAACTCTTTGGGATCTTGATCGTGAAGTTGCCACAGGCGGCTTTGGTGGCCGACCATACGCAAAACTGCGCAACATCCTTGGAATTCTTCGTGACTCCTACTGCCGCTCGATTGGTATCGAATACATGTATATCGATTCTCCTGAAGAGCGTAAGTGGATTCAGAGCCAAGTTGAAGTTGGATCACCGTTCTTCCCTCGCGAAGAGCAACTTAGAATCTTGCGCAAACTCAATTCTGCAGAAGCCTTCGAAAGTTTCTTGCATACTAAGTTCGTCGGCCAGAAGCGATTCTCGCTCGAAGGTGGAGAGTCTGTTATTCCATTGCTCGATGCAATCGCACGTTATGCGGCTAAAGCAGGGCTTGATGAGGTTTGTATTGGAATGCCTCACCGCGGTCGCCTCAACGTGCTGGCAAATGTCGCTGGAAAGTCGTACGGTCAGATCTTCCAAGAGTTTGAAGGTCACTATCAGGAGAATGAGGTCCAAGGATCAGGTGATGTTAAGTACCACCTTGGAACATATGGGGATTTCGTAACGGAGGCTGGCGAGAAAACAAAGATCTATCTCGCTGCCAACCCATCGCACCTCGAAGCGGTCAATCCAGTACTAGAGGGAATAGTTCGCGCGAAACAAGATAAGAAGAACGTCAAGAGCGCTTTCTCAGTCATGCCGATCTTGATTCATGGTGATGCTGCATTTGCCGGCCAAGGCGTCGTTGCTGAAACACTCAATATGTCACAACTACGTGGCTATCGAACCGGCGGAACCATCCATGTAGTCATCAATAACCAAGTTGGATTTACGACTTCACCTGAGTCGGCCCGTTCATCTCGATACTCCACTGACATCGCGAAGTTAATTCAAGCACCGGTCTTCCACGTTAATGGTGATGATCCTGAAGCATGCGTCCGCGTCGCACGAGTAGCTTTCGAATACCGACAGACATTCAACAAAGATGTTGTTATCGATATGGTCTGTTACCGCCGTCGTGGACACAATGAAGGCGATGAACCAAGTTTTACCCAGCCACGCATGTACAAACTCATTGATGCAAAGCGCACTACTCGAGTCTTGTACTCAGAAGCGCTCGTCGGTCGAGGCGATATCACCCAAGAAGAATCAGACCAGATCGCTCGTGAATTCCAGGCGCAGCTCGAAGGTATCTTCAATACCGTTCATGACAAGCTCCCTGAGAAGCCAGCTTTCAATCGTCTCGAGACTTTCGACCCACTCAAGACAAATACAGCGATCTCTGAAGATGTAGCTCGAAAGATTGCAGCAACACAAGTTGCTGTTCCTGAAAACTTCAATGTGCATCCAAAACTTACCCCGCAGCTCCAGCGCCGAGTCACCATGCTTGATGATGCGACCATTGATTGGTCTGGCGGAGAGATGTTGGCGTTTGGATCGCTCCTTCTTGAAGGTCACCCTGTTCGAATCGCTGGTCAAGATGTTGGCCGTGGAACTTTCTCAAATCGTCACGCCGTCATCCGAGATCGCGAGGATGGCAGTGAATGGATTCCGCTTCGCGGTCTACTCAGCAATGAAAACCAATTCTTCGTCGTTGATTCATTGCTTTCAGAGTACGCAGCTATGGGATTTGAATATGGATATTCCGTAGAGCGCGAGAATGCACTTGTAATTTGGGAAGCCCAATTTGGTGATTTCGCCAATGGGGCACAGACAATCATCGATGAATTCATCTCATCATCACTTCAAAAGTGGGGTGAGAGATCCTCTGTGGTCTTGCTACTTCCCCATGGATATGAGGGACAAGGACCTGATCACTCCTCAGGTCGCATCGAGCGCTTCCTAACGCTCTGTGCCGAGAACAACATGACTGTCGCTCAACCATCGTCTGCCGCGTCTTATTTCCACTTGCTACGTTGGCATGTAAAGAATCCAGCTCGTCGACCGCTCATTATTTTCGAACCTAAGTCAATGCTCCGTCTCAAAGCAGCTGCTTCCAGTCTCTCAGACATTACATCCGGAACCTTTAAGCCTGTCATCGGTGATTCCACCGTTACAAACGCTTCACGATTGATTCTCTGTAGTGGAAAGATTTATTGGGAACTTCTTGCTGAACGAGCAAAACTTGGCGACAACAGCACTGCAATTGTCCGAGTCGAACAGCTCTATCCACTACCTATCTCGGAAATCTTCGCTGAAGTCAGCAAACATCCAAATGCAAATCTTCTCTGGGTACAAGATGAACCTGCGAATCAGGGTCCATGGCCTTTTGTTTCTGCAAACTTGGCAGAACATCTGGGTGGTCGCGAACTTCGTCGAGTTTCTCGTCGCGCTGCTGCCAGCCCCGCAACTGGAAGTATTTACGTTCACGAAGAAGAGCAGAAGGCTCTTATCGCTGAAGCTTTCTCTCGCTAGTTCTTCGTATACGCAATAAAACTCGTCCCTTAATTTCGTGCGCAGGCACATAACCCCAGCGTCGCGAATCATTCATCCGCTCTTCTGCGCTCGCAATCTTGTTATCTCCCTCGACCCAGTAAGCACCACTGTGTGACTTCTGAATCCGCTTGATAAAGAGAATCCCTGGCATCTCATCGCGTTCGATGACAACCACGCTACTCAGGGCCAATTCTGTGGAGATCCCATCCAGCCATTTCACAAGGAGTATGTCGCCATCGCTGTAGGTGGGCGACATTGATTCTCCCGAGACTTTCACTCGTGAGAAGCCCAAGAAGCCAAACTTTCTCATGGCGGGTAGTCTTCCACTAATACCTACCTCTGAAGAAGTGAGGACTTTTATGCTTACAGTTCACGCACATTGCGATCTACCTTGCGGTGTTTACGACCCTGCACAAGCGAAGATTGAAGCGCAGTCAGTTAAGGCATGCATGGAGAAGTACGCAGCCTCGAGTGATGCTGATTTCAAAGCCCGCGCGGTATCAATTAAGGAAGCTCGTTCAAATATGGTGAAGGAACACCTCTGGGTGCTCTGGACCGACTACTTCAAGCCAAATCACTTTGAGTCATACCCGCAACTACACGGACTCTTCAATGAAGCAACCAAACTTGCTGGTGCTGCTGGCACAAAAGGCACGGTTGATGTTGCTGTTGCAGATAAGTTGATCTCAAAGATTGATGAAATCGCCGAGATTTTCTGGGCGACCAAGAAGTAAAAGTTTAATCTGTCTCTTGCTGAGACATTAGAGCTAACGCAGCGGTCCGCGCAAGGAACGTAACACGTTCTACAAGGTTGCGACGCATCACAGATGCCGCAACCAAGCGCGGGCCGTCATGTATTTCGCAAGCAAAAGTTAGAACTCCATCTTCATAGGCAACGAATGTGGCAGCTCCTTGGATCTCGGTGCCAATTCCCACAGATTCATGAACCTCTAGTTCAATATCGCTCAAATAAGTTGATTCGCCATTTTCAAGGAACTCTGCAATCGCAGAATTGCAGGCGCTCTCCATCAACGTAAGAAGGAAACTAGACGAGAGAATCGGCATATCTCCACTGCCGTGCGCCAACGCGGTATCACCCGGTCGGACCACCATCTGTGAGATTCCGACCGCTCCGAGCGCTGATTCAATCTGCATCGGCAATTAACCTAGCAGTACTGGGCTATTTGTCTTGCGAACTAAAAGGGGAAATCTCTCCGAATTTCGTGGGAGGTTTCAATCTCAATCTGGGTCTCACCATCGATGGTGATCTCTGTACGTCGATATTGGGTGATGATTTCGGTCTGGGTGTAACCAGCCATTTCCTCTAGTTGTAGCGCATGTAGTTGATGTGCAATCCGTTCTTGCAGGGTCGATGGAGCAGTTTCGCAGCATGAACGACTTAAGAGGGTTCGGATGAGATTGAGAGCGCGACGTTCTGTCTCAAGTTGGTTACGGCAATCATCGCACTCCTGTAAGTGGAAGGCTATTTCGTTGAAAGTTGCGGAATCATCAATCTCGTTGTCTATGAAGAGAACAAGTGATTGGCGACAGTTTTCGCAGGGGATCTGACTCACTTTGCTCCCCCTTTCACATATCCACGCTCGCGCGCGTAATCAGTCAACTTTTCACGGAGTTGCTTACGACCGCGGTGTAGTCGTGACATCACAGTGCCGGCAGGGACTCCAACAATTTCTGCGATCTCCTTATAGGAGAATCCTTCAACGTCTGCGAGATAGACCGCCATGCGAAACTCTTCGGGAATTTCTGCCAACGCATTTTTAATATCACTATCGGGAAGATTCTCTAGTACGACATCTTCCGTGGATTTACCTTGATCACTGGTGTGCGATGACGCTTCTGCAATCTGCCAATCTTCCAACTCAGAATCTGAAGTCTGAGGTCTGCGCTGATCTTTGCGATAGGTGTTGATAAATGTGGTGGTCAAAACTCGATAAAGCCAAGCTTTGAGATTGGTTCCGGGCTCGAATTGGTGGAAAGAGTTATAAGCCTTGATATAGGTGTCTTGAACTAAATCTTGAGCATCTTCCGGATTCTTGGTGTAACGCATGGCGGCTGCGTAGAGCTGATTCATGTATTGCAACGCATCTCGCTCAAAACGCTTCGTGCGTTCAGCAGCGCTCTCTTTTTCGCGATCAACGCGAACTAATTCTCCAGCGCTACTGGAATCGGGGGTAGAAATCTCGGTTGGCATCAAATCCAAGGTTATCGCCACAGCCTTCTAACCTGCATCTCATGGGGTTTATTCCCTCTAAAAGAGAGTTTCAGGCTCACCCAATTCGATAGGCGCAATCAGCTCCGGGCCATTATTGCGAATTGAGTTGACCAGGTCTGCAACGGGCCAGAACCGTAAGTGGGCATCTGGTTCGGGGAACTGCATCAATGCACGGACTTTCTCAACTTCAGTGAAATCTGGATCCATCCACGCTTGCCATCTATCTTGCGGCAAGAAAACAGGCATTCGATTGTGAACTTTTGCGAGTTCATTCACAGCATCTCGAGTAATAATCGAAACGCTATCTCGAATCTCTCCTTCAGGTGAAATCCAGCGATCAAATATTCCTGCAAATGCCAAAATGTTCTTATCATCTCGTGAAATGAAGACTGGTTGTTTCGTCTTGTACTGACCGAGCTCTGTAGCCCATTCGTAGTATCCAGATGCAGGAACCAGACAACGTCGATTACGAAAAGAGTTTCTAAATGTTGGCTTTTCATGGACTGATTCAGATCTGGCATTGATCGCTTGCGATTGACTACGGAGCGCATCAACAGAATTCTTACTCCACGGTGCAATCAATCCCCACGATGCAATCTCGATTCGCTCATTCTTAATGATGTAAATATCTTGGGTCGGTTTGATATTCCAGTCGACAGGCAGAGTTCGGTTAGGTAATGCATTAGTTGAGAACTCCTCAGCTATATCGGTGAGCATCGCTGAGAGGGCAAATCGACCGCACATGCTCCTAATCTATGACCTAGACTTGCCCATATGTCACAGACTCAAGAACTCTGGCGCGCACCATTTCGCGGTGCAACACCAGTCTCTGCGACTCTGACAATTCCGGGCTCTAAATCTGTTACTAATCGCGCTCTCATCCTCAGTGCGCTGGCCAAAACGCCTTCACAACTCAGGAAACCGTTGCGCTCTCGCGATACCGAATTGATGGTGAAGGGATTGCGTGCACTAGGAATCAAAATTGACGAGAGCATAGATAACAACGGCGATGAAATTTGGACCGTAACTCCCGCTCCGCTCTTTGGTCCCGCCTCCATCGATGTTGGAAATGCCGGCACTGTGATGCGTTTTCTTCCTCCACTTGCAGCGCTGGCGCGCGGATTGATTAATTTCGATGGTGATCCACGATCGCACGAACGCCCGCTAGGTCCCGTTATCTCCGCTCTTGAAGAACTTGGCGTCAGTATCGATCACAAAAACAGATTTGCTCTTCCTTTGACAATCAATGGCTCTGGCTCAATCAAAGGTGGCATCATTGAAATCGACGCCAGCTCTTCCAGCCAATTTATCTCTGCACTTCTTCTTGTTGGCCCTGCGATGGTCGAAGGAATTACCGTCAAACATATCGGTGGATCACTTCCTTCTCAGCCACATATCGACATGACAATTGCAATGCTCAGACAATTTGGTGCTGTGGTCGATGATTCGACTCCCTCACAGTGGAGAGTCCTTCCAGGAGAATTGCAAGGCCAGGATCTTGTCATCGAACCTGATTTATCTAACGCAGCTCCATTCATGTCTGTTGCTCTTGTTTGTGGAGGAAGTGTCACCATCAAAGACTGGCCACGTTCGACCACACAACCCGGAGATCAACTTCGCGATATTTTTACTCGGATGGGCGCAACGCTCTCCTTCTCTGATTCAGGATTGACGATTACTGGTGGAGACACAATCCATGGAATTGATATCGATCTTCATGATGTCGGTGAACTCACACCTGCAATTGCAGCGGTTGCCGCTCTTGCAACATCTCCCTCATCGCTGCGTGGAATCGGCCATCTGCGCCTCCATGAAACTGATCGATTAAGCGCGCTGCGTACCGAACTCAACGCTCTCGGTAGCGATGTTTCTGAAGAAGAGACCGCGTTACATATCAATCCTCAACCAATGCACGCCGGAACATTTCATACCTATGAAGATCATCGGTTAGCAACGGCTGGTGCTGTTATCGGTCTTGTTGTCGATGGAGTTCAAGTCGAGAACATCGCCACGACCCGTAAAACTCTCCCTGACTTTCCTGGACTTTGGAGCGCACTTCTCAATGGCTAGACGTCGACCTGATGAAAGCGATATTCGGATTCGTCCATCGCGTTCAACACGACCACGTAGCAAAGATCGACCCACCCACGACAATGCAATCGCTGCCGACGTAGTTACAGTCGATCGTGGTCGAACGCTCTGTCGCACAGAGTCCGGAACATATGTCAGCGCAATGAAAGCGCGAGAGCTTGGAAAGAATTCCGTGGTGGTTGGTGATCGAGTAAATCTGGTTGGCGACACTTCAGGTGCGGATGGATCTTTAGCTCGTATTGTTGCTGTCCAACCACGTCGCAATTCACTTTCTCGCACTATTGATGATGTGGGAGCATTTGAGAAAACCATTGCAGCAAATATCGATCAGATGATGATTGTGGCTGCCTCCGCTAATCCAGAGCCGCGCCATGGTTTCATCGATAGATGTCTTGCTGTTGCATATGACCAAGGTATTACTCCGATCATCGTGATGACCAAGAGAGATCTAGCAAATCCCCAGGAGTTCTTGACTGCTTACGATTCTCTCAATGTTTCAAGTATCGCAATTCAACGTGGCGATGACTTGAGTGCGATGCGTGAGATTCTGCAGGGTAAGACCACAGTCTTGATTGGACACTCAGGCGTTGGAAAATCCACTCTGGTCAACGCGATTATCGGTGGTGATCCTCGTGCGATTGGCGATGTAAATGACACGACGGGACGCGGACGTCACACTTCTTCCAGTGCAATTGCATTTGATCTTCCTGAGAGTACCGGCACGATTATTGATACTCCCGGAGTTCGTTCCTTTGGCCTCGAACATATTGATCGAAACCGTGTCATTGGCTCCTTTGAAGAGTTGGCAAATGCCATTGCAGGATGCCCCAAAAATTGTTCGCATGATGAAGAGAAATGTGGCCTAAATGACTACATTGCAGAACATCCAGAGGCTGCACAGCGCGTTCAAAGCCTCCGTCGACTGCTCTCTTCTAGCACGCAGCCGATAACCTAAGAGCCTTATGAAATACCCAGGCGATCTCCTCAGCGATGTCGAGCTACTTAAAGTTCTTGCTGACGCAAGCGATGAAATCTCCTTTGACCGCTTTCATGCTCAAGATCTCTTCATTGAAACAAAGCCTGATGCAACACCCGTTACAGATGCAGATCGGGCGGTTGAGAAGAAGTTACGTGAAATCTTGGCTGTAGAAAGACCTTCTGATGCAATTGTTGGTGAAGAATTCGGAAGCTCGCAAGAAATTACACATGGCTCTCGTTATTGGGTGATTGATCCGATTGATGGCACCAAGAACTTTTTACGCGGCGTTCCAATCTGGGCGACTCTGATTGGCTTAGTTCATCGCGACGAAAATGGAGAGGACCGCGTAATCGCAGGGATGGTTTCTTCCCCTGCACTGTTCCGTCGATGGTATGCGGCGGAGGGTTTTGGGGCGTTCACCGAAGTTAATGGCGGGCCTGCAACGCAGATCTCGGTATCTCAAGTAAAAAGTCTCAACGATGCATCGCTCTCCTTCTCAGACCTCGTCGGGTGGGGAGAAAAGCGCGAGCTCTATCTTGCATTTATGGAGCGGGCGTGGAGAGTTAGAGGAATTGGAGATTTTTGGTCACATATGTTGGTGGCTGAAGGAGCAGTAGACATTGCTGCAGAACCGAGTTTGGCTCTCTGGGATATGGCTGCCGTTGCCATCATCGTCAAGGAAGCAGGTGGGCGCTTTACTGATCTCGACAATAATGATGGGCCTTTTGGTAAGAGCGGTGTCTCAACTAATGGCCATCTCCACGAAACATTTATTGGAGCGTTGAAATCATGAGCGAAAGACAGGATTCGGTCCAGGAAGCGCTAGAACAGATCGATCTTTCGATCTCCGGCATGACCTGCTCGTCATGTGTCGCAACTGTTGAGCGATCTCTCAATAAAGTTCCCGGAGCGCGAGCCACTGTCAATCTTGCAACCGAGACGGCCCACATCCTGGTGCCGGAAGGAACAGGATCAAAAACTCTCATCGAGGCAGTTTCAAAAGCGGGGTATTCAGCAAAGCTTCGTAGCGATGAGATGGAGAGTTTCTCGCATAGTAGACGACTTGGATTCCGTGTTTTACTCTCCGCCCTACTCACCATTCCGGTAGTTGTATTTTCTATGTGGCATGAACTGCACTTTCGAATAGATGAGTTCATTCTGCAACAACTTGAGAATTTCAATTTGCCCGCCCCTCTTTATTCTCCAACTGGTTGGCTCGTAATCGGATTGACAGCTCCTGTGGTCTTGATTATTGCCTGGCCAATACATCGCGCTGCACTTCGCAATCTTGCTCATCCCACAATGGATAACTTAATCTCGCTGGGATCTCTCAGCGCATTCGGTTGGTCGATCTACGCTAATTCAACTGGTGCAGGTGATATCTATGCCGAAGTAGCAGCATCCGTTGTGACATTTATCGTCCTGGGTCGATATTTTGAATCGCGCGCCAAGAAACGAGCAGGCTCCACGCTGGCACATTTGCTCTCCTTGAATCCCAAGGAAGTAACAATCTTGCGCGGCAACGAAGAAGTTCGTGCACCAATTCAGAATCTTCAGATTGGAGAACTCTGTGTTGTGCGACCTGGTGATCGAATTCCAACTGACGGTGTGATTGTTGAAGGTGTCAGCTCGATTGATAACTCTCTCCTAACAGGAGAATCACTCCCTATTGATGTTGCACCAGGAGCGGAAGTAATTGCCGGTGCAATCAATAAGAATGGTCGACTAGTAATCCAAGCGCGACGAGTTGGAAATGACACGGAATTAGCGCGCATCACGAAGATGGTTTTGACTGCGCAAGGCGAGAAAGCTCCAATCCAAAAATTAGCGGATCGCATAAGTAGCGTTTTTGTTCCCATCGTGATGCTACTTTCGATCGCCACCCTTGCGACCTGGCTTGTACTCGGCAATCCCCTCCAGGATTCAATTCGCGCCGCCGTTGCCTTGCTGGTTATCGCTTGTCCGTGCGCTCTGGGTCTAGCCACTCCTGTGGCGCTATTGGTTGCTACCGGCAAAGGCGCATCACAAGGAATCGTCTTGCGGAAAACTGCCTCGCTTGAAATCGCCTCCAAAATCTCCACTGTGGTCTTTGATAAGACTGGAACTCTCACAACTGGTGTGATGAAAGTTCAGAACATCACGATTCCTGATCTTGGTAAGGATTCAGCCGGAGTCACCACACATGAACTTTTGATGGCAGTGCACGCATTGGAGAATGAAAGCTCTCATCCCATCGCCTTAGCGATAACACAACACTTGTCACAACAAGGAATTGCACGTAAGAAAATCTCTGACTTCATCGATTCTCCAGGCCAAGGAATCGCAGCAAGAGTCACATTCGGAGATCGCGAAATGCCGGTTCTCATTGGAACACCTGAGTCAATTAGACGTGCCACAATCTCGCTTCATCCCGAAATCGAGTCAGCAATCTCTGCTGCTCGCTTGCGCGGTAATTCCATTGCAGTCGTTGCTGTTGATGGCATCGCATCTGCGGTATTTGAAGTTGGCGATTCACTTCGCAGCGATGCAATTGAGACCATTGCTGCGTTCCATAATCGTCAGATTGAAACTTGGTTGATAACAGGTGACAACGAAGCCGCAGCCCATCAAATCGCTATTGAGGTTGGCATCCCAACCAAGAATGTGATTGCGCTGGCCTCTCCCGAGAGAAAAATCTCCAAAATTAAAGAGCTGCGCTCAAGTGGAGAGAAAGTCTTGATGATTGGAGATGGCATCAATGATGCAGCTGCAATCTCAGAGGCGGACCTCAGTATGGCCTTAGGCACCGGAACTGATACCGCGATAGCTAGTGCGGACATAACTTTGATCCGTCCGCAATTAGGTACGGCTATCGTGGCATTAAATCTCTCGAAAAATACCCTGAGAATTGTCCGAGGAAATCTTGGTTGGGCCTTCATCTACAACGTGATTGGAATACCCATCGCTGCACTTGGCTTACTAAGTCCGATGTATGCCGGTGGAGCAATGGCGGCGTCGAGTCTTTTTGTGGTTCTAAATTCGCTTAGACTCAATCGCGCCACTACGCTCGCGGCGTGAATTTAACTACTGAAACTTGGCTCATCACTGTTGGTCTCATCATTGGTCTGCTCCTCTTTGACCTCCTTACATCAACTCGAAAAGCACACGATGTCTCCTTCAAAGAAGCGACATTCTGGTCAGTTTTCTATATCGCCGTTGCAATCATCTTCGGCGCATGGGTCTGGAGCGAATTCGGTAGCCAATTCGGCAAGGAATATTTCGCCGCTTACATAGTTGAGAAGTCGCTTTCGGTCGACAATCTCTTCGTCTTCCTCATCATCCTTACTAACTTTGCGGTTCCATCGATCTACCACCAGAGAGTTTTGATGGTGGGAATCGTTCTCGCACTCATCATGCGCGCAATTTTCATCGCACTTGGTGCCGCAGCTCTTGAGGCCTTCTCCTTTACATTCGTCATCTTCGGTGCGATTCTGCTCTGGACAGGAATCAAGTTATTCCAGCACTGGGATGAAGACCCTGATCCTTCAGAGAACTTCATCGTCAAGTTTGCGCAGCGAAAAATCCCATTCACTAATGAGTATCACGGCGGAAAGATCTTCATTCGCGAAAATGGAAAGCGAGTAGCAACTCCACTACTTCTTGTGATGTTGGCTATTGGAGCTACAGATCTTCTCTTCGCTTTGGATTCCATCCCTGCAACATTCGGCGTCACGCAAGAGCCATTCCTAGTCTTTGCTGCCAACGCCTTCGCTCTACTTGGTCTTAGAGCGCTCTACTTCCTAATTAAGAACCTTGTGAACAAGCTGATCTATCTTTCGATCGGCCTCTCATTTATTCTCATCTTCATCGGAATCAAACTAGTGATGGTTTGGGCACATGAAGAATGGGCGAGTGTTCCTAAGGTTTCAACAAACTTCTCACTTGCGGTTATTGGTTCAATTCTCTTGATCTCCACGATTGCAAGCTTGATTAAGTCCAAGAAGGATCCGTCGGCAAAAGCCCACCCAGGTCGCATGTCTGATCCAAAGAAGAAAGACACAGAGAAGAAGTAAGGAAGTAAAGAAAAAAGGCGCTTAGTGATCTAAGCGCCTTTTTTTATGGACTAGTAGCGGGGGCAGGATTTGAACCTACGACCTCTGGGTTATGAGCCCAGCGAGCTACCGAGCTGCTCCACCCCGCGTCGGATGTCCTAATCGTAGAGGCGTAATGCGATTACGCCAAAACGATTAACGTCGCTGCGCTGAGACCGCTGCCTCGATAGCTGCTTTCAATCGATCTTGCGCTTTGCCATAGGCAGTGAAGTCGCCCTTTGCGAGCGCTGCTTGTGCATCAGCGAGGGCTTGCTGCGCGCTAGCTAGCGCGTTTGCAAGATCTGTATTGGTTCCAGGAGTTGTAGTTCCACCACCGGTTGATGGTGTTGTCGATGTAGTTCCAGAGTTTCCACCGAATACCTGATCGAGCGCTCCCTTGAGTGTGTCATCGAAACCAATCTTCTCTCCGAAGGAGACAAGTACTTTTTGTAGCAATGGATATGCCGCAGTGTTTGCAGTCGCGCGAACATAGACCGGCTGAACATAAAGTAGACCGCCACCAACGGGAAGCGTCAGAAGGTTTCCAAGGACAACATCAGATCCGCCTTGACGCAAGAGAGATAGCGAGAGCGCCACAGTTGGGTTCGCTTCAAAGTTAGAAGCAACCTGCGATGGGCCTGCGATATTTGTCGAACGTTGCAACTGGAGAACAGTGAACTTTCCATAATCCTCACCTGGATCTGAATTCACCACAGCAAATGCTGAGAGGTTTTCGCGACCACCGCGTGGGACGAAAGGTGTGGTGAGCGAGAAGGAAGCTTTCTTCTCTCCCGGCAATTGCAAGGTGTAGTAGTACGGAGGTTGTGCACCTGCGTTCGCGCCGAGTGTTGATGGGTCACGAGGTACGCGCCAGAAATCTTGTCCGCCGTAGAAAGCGTTGGCATTCTTGACGTGATAGAGAGATAGCACATCGCGCTGAACTCGGAAGAGGTCTTCTGGATATCGCACGTGTGCGATCAAGTCCTTGGACATTTCTGACTTCTTCTTGACGATGCCTGGGAATGCCTTCATCCACGATGCAAGGACAGGGTCTTTCTCATCCCATGCATAAAGTGAAACTGTTCCGTCATACGCGTCAACTGTGGCCTTAACTGAGTTACGGATGTAGTTGATTGTTGAGTTTGGAACCGCAGTCAGTGGGTTGGTATTGATGTTGAGCGCATCTGTAGTTGCACCAGAAACATCAACGGTGCGCGAATACGGATAGCCCGCACTTGTTGTGTAGCCATCAATAATCCAGACCAGGCGCTCATCAATGATTGCAGGATATGGATCGCCATCAAGCTTCAACCATGGAGCAACTTTCGCTACACGCTCACGCGGAACGCGATCAAAGATGATCTTGGAATCAGCGTTGATGAGATTCGAGAGCAAGATACGTTGTTCTTGATACTTAATCGCAAAGAGTAATCGGGAGAAGATTGAGCCCATTGGAACTCCACCTTTTCCTGTGTAGGTGTAGTTCTTCTGTCCATTTGCTGAGGCATCATCTGGATAATCGAACTCAACCGCTTCACCTTCGGTGGTTCCGCCAATAATCGAGTATTCCGGATTATTCTCGCCGAAATAGATTCGAGGTTGGAAGTCGCCGAGAACTCCCTTCGGAGGAATATCTCCGACAGAGAAGACTGGCTTTCCATCAACATCTTGGGTATTTCCAAATGAACCGACGAATCCAAAACCATGCGTGTAGACCAGGTGATCATTGATCCAGTTACGGTTTGGATTTCCTTCAATATTAATTTCACGGACTGCAACGACCATATCTCGGGTCTTACCATCAATGGTGTAACGATCAATATCAAGTGACTCATTAAATGTGTAGTACGGCTTGATTTGCTGAAGTTGTCTAAATGTTGCAGAGAGAACATTTGGATCCATCAAGCGAATATTGGAGATAGTTGCAGCATCATCAGAAAGCTGGCCGGCAGAAGTATCGACTGTGGCCTGGTAATCAATCACATTTACTTTGTCGAGTCCGTAAGCGGCGCGAGTACTCTCAATATTGCGCTGGATAAATGGCGCTTCTTTGGAGGATTCGCTGGGCTTTACTTGGAACTGTTGGATCAAGCTGGGATAAACGCCTGAGATTAAGAAGGAAGAGATTCCAAGGAGTGCAACACCTGCGGCAGGAAGTACCCACGAGCGGCGAATAATGTTGGCGAAGAAGAGCAACGAACAGAGCGCCGCAATTCCAGTCAAGATTGCTTTCGCAGGGAGTACTGCGTTGACATCTGTGTAGGTAAGACCAGTAATCAATCCTTCATCCGAGGTCGCTAGGGCAAAACGATCAAGCCAATATGCAACTGCTTTGATTGCGACGATGAAACCGAGAAGAACTGAGAGTTGGACTCGAGCAGCAACCGTGGTGCGGTCATCGCGGACCTGAGGCCTGATTCCGCCGTACACATAGTGCACGAGGACTGCGGCGATGGTTGCAAGAATCAAGGTTGAGATTGCCCAACCAATGATGGACTGCCAGAAAGGCAAGGTGAACATGAAGAAAGAAATGTCCTTGCCAAATTGTGGATCAGTCACACCAAACGGGGTTGCGTTAGTGAACAACAACCAGCTCTCCCAGAGTCTGGTGCCTGCCATACCTGCGAAGTAGAAGAGCGCCAGTGCAATTCCAATCAGTCCCACCTTGCGCAGAGGTTCGATCTGCGCGCGATATCTCTCGAGATTATCTGCCTCGACAGTAATTGGCACATAAATTGGACGCTTCTTGTATGCAATGTAGATATTGGAGGTAATGATTAATGATGTGAGTAGTCCAAATATGAAGAAGAGGGCGATGCGCGTAGTTAGAAGCGTTGTCCAAACTTCGCTGTAATCAACAGAGCGGAACCAGAGAAAATCCGCATAGAAGCCACTGAGTGAAACCAAGATAACCGCAAGGACCGTGAGGATGATGACGGTGAGAGGTAGCGCTCCAATTCGACGTGGGCCCTGATTGGGGTCACGCGGAGGAAAACGGAAGTTACGAAAGGGATTATCTGGATTATCACTAAAGGTCATAGGGCGAGATTAGCCAACTCCGGTTGACTATGGAATTCGAGGCGTTAGTTTCGGGGGCAGGTTGGGTGATTAAAGTTATCTGGAGCACGTAAAGCGGCAAGTGCTTCCTCCAGAGTTGAAACTGGAATTACTTGCAAACCCTTGGGGATATGTTTTATGTCCGGACAGTTCTCAGCAGGCGCTAAGAAAATTGTTGCGCCAATTCTGGAGGCGCCGATCATCTTCTCTTCGATCCCGCCGATTCCGCCGACTTTGCCCGCTGCAGTGATTGCACCAGTGCCTGCCACTTTACGACCACGAAGGATGTCTTCTTCTGTGAGTTTTTCGATAATTCCTACAGCAAAGATCAATCCAGCGCTAGGCCCACCAACACCTGAGATATTGAAATCAACATCGATCGGGAACTTTGCGGTTGTGCCAACCAGAATTCCGATAGCTGGTCTCTTCTCACCGGTCTCGTTAGTGACTTCTTGATTTTCGACCAGAGTGACCTCCAGAGTCTTGCGTTCGAGATCCCCCGCTTTATTCTCGCGTTCGACCGTGATAGTTAAAGTGTCGCCAATACTTTTGTCTGCGTACGAGGTGCGAATCTCTTCTATCTCATTAATCTTCTTACCGTCGATTTCGATGATGAAATCCCCTGGCTTGAGCTTTCCTTCGGCATCTGAGTAATCACGGATATTGCTGACAAAGTACATCTCTTGAAAGTCATAACCCAAGTAACGAAGTGCTGCCGCTGTAGAAGTGACTTGAGATGACTGCATCTCATCGCGGCTATCACGGTTGATGACCTTGGCAGGTTGAACGGGTGGATAAACCGCATCGCGCGGCAGAACTACATGTGGGCCCAGAGCCCAGTTAACTATGGTTTCTGCTCCAAACACTGGTGAATCTGGATTAGTTACCAAGATTGAAGTGATGTACAACTTTCCATTGACAGGATATGTCTTGAATTCATTTACTTGAATCAAACCACTTGTGACGTTATCTGGAACACCAGGCTTGAAGAATACAAATGGAATCGGCGCTAGGAGAGTTGCGAGCGTTAAAAGATAGAAGAAGAACTTTGCAAGAAATGGCCAGCGATAACGCAGCGGCGAGATTGATTTCATCAACGTGATGATTTACTCAGGGTTCTTAAATGAATCTTGGAATTTCTTGAACTTTCCGACAGAGCGCTCAGTCTGGTTTTCGTACTTATCCTGAAAGCGAGTCACCCAGAGCACATAAAGCAACGCACCTACCAGGGCGGTCAACGGAATAAACCACCAGAAGAGCGCAGAGAGGGGCGGAGCTTCTGCGGCGCGCGTTACAGCGAAGATCATGGCTGAAGCCTAGGCTAGGGAAGAAATCCCCGCCCTTTATTGTTCTCACATTTGTTGGAGTTCAATGGCGCCACATTCGGCGCTATGTCACAGTTCACTTTTCTGGGAGGTTGTTATGGCCGGCTTTGGATTCACATCCGACCCTGACGAAAATCGCAATCCTGATGACAAGAATGATTCATCCAGCAACAATCCTTTTGGGATGAGCAACTTCGGCGACATCTTTCAACAGTTCTCAGGAATGGGATTGAACCTGCAAGGTCTACTCGCTTCACTCTCAGGCCAATCCTCGCCAAGCGCGCTCTCACAGCAGATGATTCGTGACATCTCCCGAAAATATCTTTCGGCACATGGTGAGACGCCGGTCAGCGTTCAAGAGCTGGTAGCAATTCAAGAAGCCTTCAACATCGCAGATCTCTGGATTAACGAGGCCACGACTTTTCCTACCCTGGTTATCCCTGATTCTTGTGCTCTCAGCCGACGCGATTGGATTGACTCAACGCTCAAAGGCTGGGAAGAGTTAACCAAGCCGCTCGTAGATGGAATGTCACAAGCGATGTCAGAGATGCTCAAGGAAACTCTCGGGGGCGAGAACGCAGAAGAGAGCGCTCAAGGATTTTCAATTCCAGGTTTTGGAAATATGAACATCTCTCAATCAAGCATCGCCACGATTATGAGTACCTTTATGAGTTCCCTGATTAGTACCCAACTTGGTCAGACGATTGGAAATCTCTCCACCACTGTTACTGGCGCCAACGATGTTGCACTCCCCTTAACATCACCCATTCGCCCACAGTTGATTCCGCAAAATGTCGCACAATGGGGCAAAGATCTTGAGATTCCCGAAACAGAGATTCGTATTTATCTAGCGCTGCGCGAGATCGCAGCCGCACGTTTATTCGCCGCAACTCCATGGTTACGCGAGTATGTTCGAGACTCGATTGCTCACTATGGAAAAGGTATTAAGGTCGACATCACTGCAATCACACAACAAGCCGAAGATGCGATGAACTCCGGAGCAATCGATCCTTCTAACCCAGAGTCCATGACGCTTGCTCTCTCGGGCGGAATGTTCACCCCGGAAGAAACGCCACAACAGCGTGCCGCTCTCGAACGCCTTGAAACAGTTCTAGCGCTGATTGAAGGATGGATTGATGCGGTTGTAACAAAGGCTGCTGGCGAACGACTCCCATCAATGGTCAAATTACGTGAGTCTCAACAGAGACGACGCGCCACTAACTCACCAACACAACAACTATTCGCAACTCTTGTGGGACTTGAGGTATCTCCTCGTCGCACCCGTGAAGCGATCGCGTTCTGGGAGAAAGTTGCCGAACTCAAAGATATTCAAAGTCGCGATCAGGTTTGGGAAGAAGCCATATTGCTACCAACTGCAGATCAACTCTTGAACCCTGAGGAGTTCCTGAAGAGTCGCACAATTCCTGATGATCTCTCAGGCTTGATCTAACGTCCCTGGGTAACTTGCCCAGAGAAAAAAGCGAAGACCCCGGGCGCACAATTCTTTATCTGCCTTCCCCTTGCAGATAATGAACGGTTATCCGAGGTCTTCGTGTGCGCAAAGTACGACAGATGCACGGCAATAATCAACTTCCAGATGAGAGTTTCTACCAGCTAAACACTCATGTACTCCTATAGAGTTTTAACTTGCGTTTGGGGAAACGAGAGGTTGTGGTGTGGAAAACTTCATTCAAGAAGAAATCTTCGACGCTAACCTCCGCGACGTGCGCGCCCAAGCTTCAAAACCGAGTTCTGAAATCCGAATTCCAGGTACCGAGATTTCTGGTGGCGCAGAGATACGAGTGGTCCGCAGTTCACGGCGAAAAAGAAGCATCAGCGCCTATCGCGAACAGGGCGCCATCGTTATCCAGGTTCCTGCTCGCCTCTCCAACTCAAAAGTAAGCGCTGTTATCCCGGAAATGGTTGAAAAGATCCTTACTCGCGAAGCTCGCGAGAAGATCAGCGACTCAGAGCTCTTCCATCGCGCTAATGAACTGCTCGCGCGTTACCTCCCAGAATTTCCCATTGCACCTGCCAGCGTGACCTGGCGCCCGATGAATGAACGTTGGGGCTCGTGCACCACCTTAGATCGGACAATTCGGATTTCTGATCGCTTAAATGGCGCCCCTGATTACGTAGTTGATTACCTTCTTGTCCATGAATTGATCCACTTGATGATTCCTGACCATGGCCCCCAATTTGAGGCCTTCCTGGCGCGCTTTGAAGCGAGCGATAAGGCGAGCGCCTATCTCGACGGCTATGAGGCGGGTGCGCGGGGCTGAATTGAGCGTATTGCGCGGAAAAAGATTGCCTTTTGAGCGTGGGTTACGCGTGTCTGAGCGTGACACGGGGGTATCGTGAGCCTATTCGCAGACAATCCAAGTGCTGCGAGGATCGGAGGAAGTTATGGCAGAGACATATAAAGGTGAGGCCTACTGCGTAAAGTGCAAAGAGAAGCGTCAGTTCGAAGGAACTGTAAAGGTCTCCGACTCTGGTCGTCGTATGGCACAGGGCATCTGCCCCACATGCGGCACTAAAGTCAACCGCATTTTAGGCAAAGCCTAAACACCAGCATTAAAGGAAGCGCTCGTGCATCTCGCACGGGCGCTTTTCTCATGCCCGCATAACTACGGGCGGTGAGCTCTGCGCTACAAAGGTTTCCCATCGCAACTCTGAATGCACACCCTGATAAGACTCTGAGGTTTCCCATGCGCACGGTCTCGCACATCATCGCGCATGACTATTCGCCCCATACTTAAAGCTCCCGTTTCTATTCAGTGGCAACCCGCTACCCAAACTCTCACCGTTGGGACCCGCTGGCGCCGTTGCGCCTTTCCAGGTGATTGGGCAGGAGTGAATCCGCGACGGATCCTCGAACTCTTTGATGGCAAGCGCAGCGTGCATCACATCGCTCAACAGGCTGGAGTTGAGGAGAGCGCTGTTCTCAGCCTTGTTGCAGAGTTACGTAAACATGACTTAATCGACCTCGAACGCACCCCGATCTCATATCTGCGGCGTTACAACCCCGAGATGGGAAGGATTGATTACGTCAGCGATACCGAGAACATCTTTCAGGACTATGCCGTCGAGGCATTTATGAACCGCATGGAAATCGAATGTGATGCCACAACGCTCTCGCCCGGCAATATCGATGCTGGGCGGAGTTCAGTCATCAAGCGGCGAGACTTCTCAATTCTTATCTTTGGACATGGAAAAATAGTCAACGCTCTTGTCGGGGTATTGAGCGCATCAGGATTCTCTAAGCTCTCAGTTATCAATCGAGTTGGGTCAAAACATCCATCACTAAAAATTCAAGAGTCAGATATTTCAGGAACATATATCTCGCGCTCTGATATCGGACAGGTGCGCAAGAACGTTGTCGAAGAAATCAGAAAATCATCAGCGCTCTTCGCAGAACCAAAGATGCAGATTCAAAAACCTGATGTGATTATCTCCATTGGAACTCCGGCTCCCGATTCGATACAACGATGGATGTCAGATCAATCTCGGCATCTACTCGTTGAGATTCCATCGAGCGCTGAAGTCAGAGTTGGACCGTTGGTAATCCCCGGTAAAACTCCCTGTTTCCGCTGTATAGCGTTAACTGAGAAACCACACTCTCATGAAACTCCGCGTATTGAGGAGTCCGTGAGTGATGTGGGATCGGCGCTTTCGCTAGCAGTCGCCAGCGCTATTGCACTTGACCTCATCGCATTTGCTGACCGAGACGAGAGTGTGTTTCTGGCTACATCCTTCATTTATTCAATGCGCCACTATCAACAAGCAGAAATACAACGTTGGTCACAGCATCACGCATGCGGGTGCGCCTGGAATTAAGGATTTCAGGTCGCGCCGGCCTTGCGACTCTACGAGAATGCCCTCATGGCTGATGCAATCCCCCAGAAGACGAGTAAGCGGAGCGCAAAGCTCGCAAGTATTCCGCTCTCGGTAGCTGGACGTGGCGCACTCGGATTCGGAAAACAACTCATCGGTCAATCCCCTGATTTTGCATTTGCTGACCTGCAAGAGAAAACCGCAGAGCAGGTCTTCAAAGTTCTCGGCGAACTCAAGGGAGGAGCCATGAAGTTTGGTCAGGCGCTCTCAGTCTTTGAAGCCGCCCTGCCTGAAGAGATTGCTAAGCCTTACCGCGAAACTCTCGTCAAACTTCAAGAAGCTGCGCCGCCACTTCCTGCAAGAGTCGTCCATAAAGTTCTTGCTAAAGAACTCGGTGAAGATTGGCGCGATAATTTCTCAGAGTTCAACGACACTCCATCAGCATCTGCATCTATCGGACAGGTTCATAAAGCTATTTGGAAAGATGGCAGACAAGTTGCCGTCAAAGTTCAATATCCAGGAGCAGCTGAAGCTCTGATCTCAGATCTCAATCAGATTCAACGCTTTGCAAAAATCTTCCAACTCGTCCTTCCTGGCCTTGAGATGAAACCGCTGCTAGAAGAACTCCGTGCGCGCATCATCGAAGAAGTTGATTATCGATATGAAGCCCAAGCACAAGAAACATGTTGGAAAGCATTTGAAAACGATCCTGACATTGCAATTCCAAAAGTTGTTCAAGCAACTGATCGAGTGCTCGTCAGTGAATGGCTAGAAGGAACTCCACTTTCTAAAGTCATCAGCAGTGGAACTCAGGAAGAACGCAATAACGCAGGTATTCGTCTCGCTCGTTTCCACTTCACCGCACCTACTCGCGCTGGCTTACTTCATGCCGATCCGCATCCTGGAAATTTCCGAGTCCTTAGCGATGGAAGATTGGGTGTGCTTGATTTCGGCGCATGTAATCGTCTACCAAATGGTTTTCCTGAACCATTCAAGCGCTTACTTCGTAACGCTCTCGAAGGCGATGCAATCGCGCTCTACAACGGATTTAAAGAAGATGGATTTATCTTGCCTGATGTTGATGTGGACCCAGAACTAGTCCTTGATTTCCTTCTTCCACTCGTCGAACCACTGCGCACCGAACACTTTGCCTACACCCGTGAATGGCTACGCGAGCAGAGCGTCCGAGTTGGAGATCCCCGTAATCCCACAGCCAAAATCGGCTTCCAACTCAACCTTCCGCCTGAATATGTACTGATTCACCGCGTGACCTTGGGAACTACAGGAATCTTCTGTCAGCTACGCGCGCAAGGAAACTTCCGCGACGAAGCTCTGTCGTGGTTCCCTGAAATCACGCCAACTCACCTGCAAGGCTCATATTCAAATTAAATATTGGCGTACCAACGCCAATAGAAATTACGCAGTAGCCACTAACGGTTGTGGATTGAGTCGCGGGCGACCTGGAAGACGTTTCGCAGCAATCACTTGCCCATCTTCAAAGAGTTCTCCGCCCCATACTCCACAAGGCTCTTGTCGTGAGAGCGCACCTTCCAAACATTCCTTCTTTACGGGACATCCACCGCAGAGGGACTTGGCATAGGCGATCTCTTCAGTCTTCTCAGAGAAGAAAATCTCTGGACTGGAGTTATGGCAGGGCAGGGTGAATGCACGGTCGGTGCCATAGACACCTGTGACTGCATCAAGTCCGATCATGGCGTCATCGCCTTCGGACCATCCTGGTACCAATAGTTCGCTGAAGAGAACTGTCATCGTTCTCACCTTTGCCTTTCCTTGCATTGGGATAAAGAAAAAGGGGCCTGAATCCTTGTGGATTCGAGGCCCCTGGGCTTCCTTATCGATGTGTTATCCGATAGAGCTCCAGGTGCCGAATCCTTCGGCCTTGGCTGACTTGGTCGCAAAATAGTTGTAACCAAATGCAGGCGCGGACCAATGGCGGTGTGTACGTGAAGTACTCATCGCTACAGTGTTGGTTCTTGCCTGTGTCATAGTCGTGGAAGGGTAATGCATCAGAATGTGGCCGCGCAAACTAATTAATTTATAGTCCCGCTTCCGCAAGAAATGGGCTTGGTGAACCGTGATAGCTGATCACTAGGCTCTGCTGAGCACGCGTGATTCCCACGTAGAACAACCGTCGCTCCTCATCAATGGGTTGAGCGCCCCATGGCAGGGTCTCCGCGCTTACGCCTGCGAGATAGACCTTCTTCCATTCCAGCCCTTTTGCCGCATGAAGAGTCGCGAGAGCTACGCCTGGAAGGGTTGGCGGATTGTTCTGTTCGGCTCGATCTTCAAGTTCTCGCAAGAAAGCACGTAGTGAGGTCAGGCCTTCTGCCTCTAACTCCCGCGCTAACTGCATAAATGAGCGCACATACTCGCTTTCGCCAAATGGTTTGAGTGCATCGCGCAGATCTGCCAGCCAATCTGATTCAGAGAGTACGGATGCGCTGCGGATAGTTTTGATGATCTCTTTTACTTCTGGGCGATTGAAGAAACGTTCAGAGTTACGAATCTGATTTTCAATGCCGGAAGCACTTAACGCAGACTCAAGAATTTCCAATTGAGCATTAGTGCGAGTGAGAATTGCAATATCTTGGGTAGCTAGTCCATTGTTGATATCGGCTTGAATGAGTTGGACGAGAGCATCTGCTTCTTCCTTCTCGGACCTATAGCCAAGTGCTTGTGGCTTGTCACCATGCTCGTTGATGGGGTCTAACTCGTGCCCCAAACTCGCGCTACGAAGAATTGTGTTTGCTGTATTAATGATTTCCGGAGTTGAACGATAGCCAGAAGTAAGTCGAATGACTTCTGCTTCGGGATACTTATTGGTGAAGTTGAGAAGGAAGGCTGGGGTTGCTCCGGCAAAGGAATAGATAGTCTGAGCGGGATCTCCCACCACGCAGATATCGTTCCGTTTTCCGAGCCAGAGATCTAACAATCTCTGTTGTAACGGTGAGACATCCTGGTATTCATCAACTGTGAAGTAACGATATTGATCGCGGATCCGATCTCGAACTTCGCGTTCTTCTTCCAACATTCCAATAGTGAGCAGCAAGACATCTTCGAAATCGATTGCGCGCTCTTGCTTCTTGAGGGACTCATATGCTTCATAAACTCGAGCAATTTGCGTGGCATCAACTTTGTTATTTGAGATCCGTATTGGGCGGGAGTAATCATCAACGGCTTTGATGTATTCATCTGGAGCTAAGCCAATGACCTTTGCCCATTCAATCTCTCCGGCGACATCGCGCAATACGGAGTTGCTCTTGGTTGCGCTGATGTTGGCGCGATTGATGGCCTCGCCTAGAAAGCCCGTCTTGGTAGTCAAAAGTGAAGGGAATCGACCGCCCAAAACCTGCGGCCAGAAAAACATCAACTGTTTCAGAGCTGCGGCGTGGAAGGTGCGGGCAGCTACGTTCGGAACGCCCAGTGCCCGAAGACGGGTACGCATCTCGCCAGCTGCGCGGGCAGTGAATGTCAGAGCCAGGATTCGTTGCGGATCAACGACTCCGATATCAACTGCGTAGGCCAGGCGATGTGTGATGGCTCGAGTCTTTCCAGTGCCAGCACCGGCGATGACGCAGACCGGTCCACGAACTGCGGTTGCTACAGCGCGTTGTTCATCATCGAGCGCAGCAAGAATCTCTTCTGCTAGTTGCGCCACGATTCGCCACCTTGCAGTTCCTTCTCTGCATTAGGTCCGTACCACGCATTGATCATTGCTCGGGCAACTGAAATTATCGGTGGCAGCAATAATTCTTGCGAGTCACACTTTGACTTCAATTCTTCGCGGGTGAGCCAGATAATCTCTTCAATCTCGTCGCCATCAGCTTTCACGGAATCAGGATTGGAGATTGTTGCTTCATAAGCAATCATTACAGAAGCTGGAAATGGCCAGGGTTGTGAGCCGAGGTATTTCATCTCGGTGACTGAGCCACCACACTCTTCTAGCACTTCACGACTGACACAACTTTCAAAAGACTCACCTGGTTCGACAAATCCAGCGAAAGTAGAGAATCGTTTTGCCGGCCATACTTTCTGTCGGCCCAGAAGTATTCGATCTGACTTATCTTTCACAAGGACGATGATGGCCGGATCAGTGCGGGGATGATGAGATGCAGTGCAGATGTCACATTCTCGAACTGCGCCCGCAAAAGTTGGGTGTGTTGTTGCGCCACACTTTGCACATCGTTGGTGAGAGGTATGCCATTGAGTCAGAGCAAGCGCATGAACAGCGGCTCCAATCTCTAAGTCGTTGAGATGCGCTCCTATGGATCGTAGGGATTTGAATTCTTCTGGAAACTCTGTGACATCAGTCGTGCGATGGGCGACGAAATAGGCAATGCCGGCACTATCAAGGCCGAGGAAGTAGCGATCCCCTTGAGCTTGTTCGGGCGAGACGAATGTGAGGGATTTTCCTTCGCAACGAAAGCGATCTGAGAGCATTTCGATGATCTTGCCCTTCTTCCAGAGCTCATCAATTGCGGCGTGATCAGAGCGCAGATGAGCGGCGCGATCAAGTCTGGATCGTGAGAGCGGAAGGTTAAGAAGCACGGGGCGACCCTACTAGCCTGCCTTCATGGCATCTACCTCAGGCTTCACGGTCACCTCGTGGAACATCCTCCATGGAATGGCCATTCCCCCACAGACGCCTGTGACACTTCATCAAGCGTTAGAGAAATTGCATGAGAACTCTCACAGCGATGTAGTTGCGTTGCAGGAAGTAGATGTACAACAAAGTAGATCGGGCCACGGAAATCAAGTAGCAGAGATGGCCGAGGTAATTGGTGCGAAGTATTGGGCCTTTGCTCCATCGATGTATGGAACGCCAGGTGAGAAATGGCATGGCGTTAAGGATGCAATTGTTTTCGATAATCAATCTTCTATTCCACAAGATTCGATGTATGGAATTGGAATCGTGTCAAAGATTCCAGTGAAGCGATGGCACCGCATCAATCTTGGTAAAGCACCGCTTGGAATGCCCCTGATTGTTCCGGGTGAAAAGAGACCGAGAATGATCTATGTCTCAGATGAACCACGATCAGCTCTCGTTGCAGAACTTGAAAATGGAATTTCGGTGACAACAACTCATCTCTCTTTTGTGCCGCTCAAGAATGTTCAGCAGTTGCGAAAAATCAGTAAGTGGGTGGAGCAATTATCGGGAATACACATCATGACCGGAGATTTCAATCTGCCATGGGGATTGGGACCGAAGCTAGCGGGTTGGAAAGATCTTGCAGTGGGTCCTACTTACCCATCATGGAAACCATCGATTGAATTCGACTACATCATGAGCAAGGAACTCAGCCCAGAAGATGTCGATGCGGTCATTCATGATCACTACGGAATTAGCGATCACCGTGCGATTAGCGTGAAGCTACGTTAAGCGACATCCGCTTTACGGTTCAAGCTCTCTTTATGGGTGTTAAAGAAAGAAAGTAACTCATTGCGCTTGTTATCTGGCATGGAAAATCCTGCCGCATAGGCTGACCAAGCCTTGAGTTGGTTGAGGTTGGTGCATCCATGAAGTCGGCTTATGAGCGATTCCCAATCGCTTTTAGTGAGCGCTTTACGGGTATTGGCCCGCGCTGCTTTTGTCATCTCTTCGCGACTTGGGCGCTTACCTTTAGTGGCAAAGCCAAGGTTGGCAAGACAACGACCGATACTTGAGGTCTCGCAGTTCTCACTCGCGTTAGCGCGATTAACAGGAGAAGTTCCTTCGATTTCGGTGGCAAAGCCAGTTGATTGTGGGCGTACATCATCCGAATTTGTGTATGCCTCAGTGCGACAGATCCATTCAATGCGACCATCAGGACGTTCGGTGCGTTGGAGATCGGTAAGTAAGCGGCCATCGGGATACTTAAGCCAGAACGCACGGATACGGTTTTCGACGGGTTCGTAATCACTGAGATTGAAGTAACTCATTATTGACCCACCGCCATCTGTAGTTCTTCAGCCATAACTGAGGTAGGCGTCAACGTGCCAGCGCGGAAGGCTTCAGTGAGAACTTCACGACCACCACTAGAAAATCGTGTAGCGATATATGCATCACGAGAGTTGAAGGTGATGAAATCAAGTACTTCACCTGTGCGCTTATAAATTGCTTTGCCATCGATATTTTCGACTGAATCCATTACATGTTTACGAAATGATTCGCGAACAGATTCAACAATTTCGAACTCGTAGCTGGATTTCACCCATTCGACAAAAGCGCGTTCATTGAGGACCTCAGGTGTAGTGCGAGGTTGGATCAGTGAGACCTTTGCGATTTCTTCACCTTCGAGTGCAGCTTTCGCCGAATCCGCGCCAACCTCTTCTAGCGCTGCGGCAAATTCACGTCGGAGTCGGTCCTTAGCTTCCTTTGCGGCATCAGCGATCAAGGTAATAGCGGAGAGTTGAAAAGCGAGCTCTCGTAGGTTCATGTATCTGTCCTCCTGCAATGGTGCGATTTCTGTATGCAGGTGAGTACACATGCGACCACTGACAAAGCGGCCTTTTATGCGGGAAAACGGCGTGTCGTAAGGGTTTTAGCCCCTCAACGTTAGCTCTCGAGGTTGGTCTTCTTCGCCTTCGAAGTCTGACGTGCACGCTCGTTCTGGTCGAAGATGACTTTACGGATGCGCACTGACGTTGGAGTGACTTCTACGCATTCATCTTCGCGGCAGTATTCAAGAGCTTGCTCGAGGTTGAGAATCTTTGGTGGAATCAACTTCTCGTTCTCATCAGATCCGGACGCGCGCATGTTGGTGAGCTTCTTCTCACGCACAACGTTGACATCCATATCCTCTGGTCGAGAGTTCTCACCAATGACCATACCTTCATAAACATCTGCACCAACTTGGACAAAGATTATTCCGCGCTCTTGTAATCCGAAGATTGCATACGAGGTTGCAGTACCCATACGGTCGGAAACTAAAGATCCAGTGTTTCGAGTACGGAGTTCGCCGTTCCAGGCTTCGTATCCATCAAAGACATGGTGTAGCAAACCGGTACCACGAGTTTCAGTAAGGAACTCGGTACGGAATCCGATAAGACCACGTGATGGAACTTTGAAATCCATTCGGATCCAACCGGTGCCGTGATTCACCATCTGTTCCATACGCCCTTTGCGCAGCGCCATGAGTTGAGTGATGACTCCGAGGTAATCTTCTGGAGCATCGATGGTCAAGCGCTCCATAGGTTCGTGGAGTTTGCCATCAACCATCTTGGTAACAACTTGTGGTTTGCCGACAGTAAGTTCGAATCCTTCGCGACGCATCATTTCAACGAGAACTGCGAGTTGAAGTTCGCCACGACCTTGAACTTCCCATGTGTCAGGACGTTCGGTTGGGAGGATGCGAAGTGAAACGTTACCGACAAGCTCAGCATCAAGACGATTCTTTACAAGACGCGCAGTGAGTTTCTTTCCAACGCGACCTGCCAATGGTGATGTGTTGATACCAATTGTCATCGAAATACTTGGCTCATCTACGGTGATAAGTGGCAGCGCATGTGGATTTTCCGCATCAGCCAGGGTTTCACCTAGCGTGATGGTCTCGATACCGGCCACCGCGATGATGTCTCCGGGGCCTGCTTCGGTCGCAGGAACACGCTCGAGGCCTTCGGTAATCATGAGTTCTGAGATCTTTACTTTTTCTTGTGAACCATCGGTCTTGATCCATGTGACCATCTGGCCTTTCTTGATAACGCCTTCATGTACGCGACAGAGCGCGAGACGACCAAGATATGGAGATGAGTCGAGGTTAGTGACATGCGCTTGAAGCGGAGCGCCTTCATGGAACTTCGGCGCTGGAATTGTCTTGAAGATGACATCGAATAGCACGTCGAGGTTCTCTGCATCTGGCATTCCACCATCTTGCGGACGATTCAGTGATGCTCGTCCTGCTTTGGCAGAGGTGTAGACAATTGGGAAGTCAATCTGATCTTCAGTGGCATCAAGATCAAGGAACAATCCATATGCCTCATCGACAACAGCGGCGATACGAGCATCAGGGCGATCGACCTTATTAATGATCAAGATAACTGGGAGATTCTTCTGCAGCGCTTTACGAAGAACGAAACGAGTCTGTGGAAGTGGACCTTCGGATGCATCAACGAGAAGTGCAACGCCATCGACCATTTCGAGGCCGCGCTCTACTTCGCCACCAAAGTCTGCGTGGCCTGGGGTATCGATAATGTTGACGATGGTGTTACCGCGTTTAACGGCGGTGTTCTTTGCAAGGATTGTGATTCCTTTTTCGCGCTCGAGATCCATGGAATCCATGACGCGGTCTTGTGATTCAGATTGATTTTTGTGGGCTTCAAAAGCGCCTGATTGCCACAACATTGCATCAACGAGAGTGGTCTTGCCATGATCCACGTGGGCGATAATCGCGATATTTCGTAGCTCATCGCGGGTCTTCAAAGTTAAGCCATTGAGGTGAGTTGATTTAGACATTGAATCTGAACTCCACTACATCGCCGTCACGCATGACGTATTCCTTGCCTTCCATTCGGACCTTCCCCTTTGCTCTGGCTTCATTCATCGAGCCCGCAGCAACGAGATCATCAAACGAAACAACTTCGGCTTTGATAAAGCCTTTTTGGAAATCAGTGTGAATCACGCCAGCGGCCGCAGGTGCGGTATCGCCTTTGTGAATCGTCCACGCTCTAGCTTCTTTCGGGCCAGCAGTCAGATAGGTCTGAAGCCCTAAAGTCTGGAATCCAACTCGTGCAAGGGTAGCCAGTCCCGGCTCTTCGAGTCCAATTGACTTGAGTAATTCCAGCGCTTCAGCGTCATCGAGTTCACTGAGCTCAGCTTCAGTCTTCGCATCTAAGAAGATTGCTTCAGCAGGAGCTACTAATTGAGAGAGTTTCTTCCGTAATTCATTATCGGCTAGTTCTGCAGCATCAACATTAAATACATAGAGAAAAGGTTTTGCAGTAAGTAGACCGAGTTCCTTGATCAAAGTTAGGTCAACATCAGATTGTGAGAGAACTTTGCCGTCAGCAATAACTTTTTCAGCCGCTTTGACCGCTTCGAGGACTGCGCCGCGCTCTTTGTTCTGGCGCGCCTCCTTCTCGATTCGAGGAATAGCTTTTTCAATTGTTTGAAGATCTGCGAGTTGAAGCTCGGTGTTGATCGTTTCAATATCACTTGCTGGATCAACGCGGCCATCGACATGTACTACATCGCCATCGCTAAAGACTCGAATCACTTGGCAGATTGCATCGCTCTCGCGGATATTGGCAAGAAACTTATTTCCCAGGCCAGCGCCTTCTGATGCGCCTTTGACGATGCCTGCGATATCTACAAAGGAAACTGCGGCAGGAATGATTTTCTCGGAGCTAAAGATCTTGGCAAGAACCTCGAGTCGAGCATCTGGCACACCGACAACGCCGACGTTCGGCTCAATTGTGGCGAAGGGGTAGTTGGCAGCCAAGACATTGTTCTTGGTGAGGGCGTTGAAGAGGGTCGACTTTCCGACATTCGGCAGACCGACGATTCCGATAGAGAGGCTCACAAGGGGTAGAGCCTAACCGTCAATGTCAGTCCTTCCTGCCACGATAAGGCCATGAACGCTGCGGTTTATCTCATCATCGGCCTACTTATTGGGCTTGCAATTGGCCTTGTGATTGGTGCGCTACGACTCAATAGCGAGAAAGGCAAAGTCGCCCTTCTTAACACCCAGATCGATGCGATGCGTGAGGAAGAAAATCGCCTCACAACCTTAAATGAACAACTTCGTACTGTGACCACAGGAATGGCCCAACTCACCACACAAGCTCAAGAGGCTGAACTCAAGCGCACCCGTGCCGAATCAGAGATGCGTACTCAGATTGAGAATATGAAATTAGGTAATGAGACTCTGCTTCGCGAGACGACGAAGTTAGCGGGAGCGCTCTCTAACTCACAGACCCGCGGTAAGTATGGTGAAGCCCAACTTGAAACCCTATTGGAGAATGCCGGGCTGCTCGAAAACGTTCACTTCTTCAAACAGGATTACCGCACTACTGGTACTGAAATTTCAAAACCCGATATCAAGATCGCTGTTCCTGGTGGCAGCGAGATCTTCATTGACTCAAAGTTCCCATTTGATCGATTTCTTGAAGCCGTCGTCGAAAAAGATCCCACAGAGCGTGCTCGATTGATGCAAGCACACGCTAAAGACTTACTGGGCCATGTCAATGCATTAGCAAAACGTGGCTATCAAGAGACCGGCAACTCCCCTGATTACGTAGTTCTTTTTGCTCCCTTTGAATCAATCTTGAGTGAAGCTCTCGATGTCGAACCCCAACTCCTTCATAAAGCATTCGAGAAGAACGTCACAATCGCCACTCCCACCACCATGATGGCGTTGCTTCGCACTGTTGCCTACGTCTTTAGCCGCTCCGAGCTCGCGCGTAATGCCCAGGAAATTCAGGACCTGGCTGGCGAATTGCTAAAAAGAATTGGCAAGGTGCATGGCAAAATCGAAACTCTTGGCGATCGCATTAAGTCCACCGAGCGCGCATTTAATGACCTCATCAAGAGCGCTGAAGAGAATGTCATCAAGCCCGCACGCAAGATGGTCAAACTCGGTGCACCCTCGACCAGTAAACTCAAAGCTCTTGAAGATGTTGATGATGAAGTTCGACAGATCTCACCCAAGGAAATCACATCCCCTGATCTCTTTGATGGCGATGATGACCTAGATGAAAGTGATAACGATGAAAAGTAATCTTCCTCAACCACCTATAAAAAACCCCATTAAAGGCGCGGGCCTTACCAAGCCCGGAATCGTTATCCTGCAGTTCATCTTCATTACTTTTGTCGCGATGATTGAGATCTTCTTCCGCTCCAACGTTGGATTCCTAACCGGGCTCGCACTCTGGGCGTCGTATTACGGTGGCCTGGTTTATGGAAGACCCGGCACAACATATGTCGCTGTTGTAAATCCACCTCTGGCTTTTGGCGCAGCCGCAATCATCTTGCTTCCCACTGTTGGTGGTTTGTCACTGAGTATCACTCGATTGGGAGTTGACTTGGTCTCAGGGCTTGCCAGCGTTGCACCATTCTTACTATCTGGCGCGCTCTTTGCTTGGTGGTACTACTTTAAAGAGAATAGAAACTTACTTTCCCGCAGCGCGTAGATCTTTACGGAGCTCCGGTGGAATCGCAAAGAGAAGATGTTCTTCCATCGCTGTGACAGTCTCAACATCGTCATAACCACGGCGGGCCAATTCTTCGAGTAAATCCTTTACCAATAACTCTGGAACCGAAGCGCCACTAGATACGCCAATAGTCTCGACGCCCTCAAACCACTCATCCTTGATTTCGCTCGCGTAATCAATCAAATAGCCAGCCTTCGCGCCGTACTCCAGCGCGACTTCGACAAGACGGACAGAGTTAGAAGAGTTACGAGACCCGACAACAAGAACTAGATCGGCTTGTGGCGCGATCTGCTTAATCGCAACTTGGCGATTCTGAGTTGCATAACAGATGTCATCTGACGGTGGATCCTGCAAGTTTGGAAAACGGTTCTTCAAGATTGCGACTGCGTCGAGAGTTTCATCAACACTTAATGTGGTCTGGGATAACCAGGCAACCGGGCGGTTGGGATCAATCTGGACGTTACGCGCTCCATCGAGGCCATCAACGAGTTGGACGTGATCGGGGGCTTCGCCGGCTGTGCCTTCGACTTCCTCGTGGCCTTCGTGACCAATCAGAAGAATCTGGAGATCATCAGCTGCAAAGCGTCGAGCTTCTTGGTGGACCTTTGTGACAAGTGGGCAGGTTGCATCAATAGTTTTCAGGCTTCGGGCTGCAGCTTCTTGGTGCACCTTGGGTGAAACTCCATGTGCCGAGAAAATAACGATGGAACCTTCTGGAACCTGGTCAGTCTCATCGACAAAGATCGCGCCCTTCTTCTCAAGGGAGGAGACCACATGCACGTTATGAACGATCTGCTTGCGAACGTAGACCGGAGCACCATAGAGATCCAGAGCTTTTTCAACGGTGACAACAGCTCTATCAACACCGGCGCAATAACCGCGCGGCGCAGCAAGGAGGACTCGTTTAGCCATGTGTGCATCCTATTAGCATTACGCCGTGCTCGAAACTTCAAGCGAAAAGCCGGTACCAGTCCGCGTTGTTTCAGAGGCAATTAGTGATTACATCAATCGCTTAGGGCAGATCTGGGTCGAAGGCGAAATTGCTCAACTCAACGATCGAGCAGGTTCGGGCATGGTCTATATGCGTCTGCGTGACCCCAGCGTCGATATGTACCTCGAAGTCACATGTCCGCGAAGTGTTTTTAAAGCGACTACTCCACTCAGTGAGAACGCTCGCGTTGTCATCCACTCTAAAGTGAATTTCTACACACCTACTGGTCGACTATCTCTCAGTGCAAAAGAGATTCGCCAAGTCGGAGTTGGAGAATTACTTGCTCGGCTTGAAGCGCTCAAGAAAGTTCTGGCAGCTGAAGGGCTATTTGCCCTCGAGCGAAAGAAGCCACTGCCATTTCTTCCCAACAAAATCGGTCTGATCTGTGGTCGCGCCAGCGCTGCCGAGAAAGATGTGAAAGAGAACGCTCGTCGCCGTTGGCCCTCTGTCCGATTCGAAACACGAGAAGTGGCGGTTCAAGGCGCTGATGCGGTCATTCAAGTTTCTGCCGCTCTCCGCGAACTCGATGCAGATCCCGAAGTAGATGTCATCATCATTACCCGTGGTGGAGGTTCCTTTGAAGATCTCTTGCCGTTCTCAGATGAGGGATTAGTCCGCTTAGCTGCCTCGTGTACTAAGCCAATTGTCAGCGCAATTGGACATGAGCAAGACACTCCACTTCTTGATCTCGTCGCAGATCTTCGCGCCTCAACACCGACAGATGCCGCCAAGAGAGTTGTGCCAGATTTTCACGAAGAACAGAGCAAAATTCAGAATTTACGTGATCGCGCAGATCGCAAAGTAAATGACCTCGTCGTTCTTGAAATGACCAAGATTGTGAATCTCATTCAACGCCCAGTTATGAGAGATCCGATTGTCATGGTTACATCGCGCGAAGAGATCATTCGAGGATTTAAGTCCCGCTCCTTTATGAGCATGCACTCACGGTTATTGCGCGCCTACGACGAAGTTGCACATATTGCAGCTCGAGTACGAACTCTCTCGCCCCAGGCCACCTTGGATCGTGGCTACTCCGTCGTACAGAAGAAGAACGGCTCCATTGTTACCGACCCTGCAGAACTCATAGCGGGCGAGGAAATCAGGCTCCGCTTGGCTAAAGGTGTGGCGATTGCGACAGCTTCTGGAAATAACCCTCAAAAGAAAAGCGAGTAGATTACGAATATGGCCCAGCTCAGTTACGAAGAAGCGCGCGATGAACTCACCAAAGTCGTTGCCACCCTGGAAGCTGGCGGAGTTGGCCTCGAAGAATCACTCAAGCTCTGGGAGCGCGGCGAAGAACTCGCCTCAATCTGCCAGCAGTGGCTCGATGGCGCCCGCGCCAAACTTGAAGCGGCAAAGAGCGAAGCAGAAGCTGAGTAATCCATGCCGGAATTCATCTACGAAGATCTACTTCCGGTAGGCCCTGATAAGACTGAGTATCGCCTCATCAGCACTGAAGGTGTTTCGACATTCGACGCTGATGGCAGAACCTTTCTCAAAGTCTCCCCTGAAGCTATTCGAAATCTGACCCATGTCGCTCTTCACGATATTTCACACTATTTACGCGCTGACCATCTTCAACAATTAGCAAATATTCTTAAGGATCCCGAGAGTTCACCTAACGATCGATTTGTCGCACTTGATCTATTGAAGAACGCGAATATCTCTGCCGGCGGCGTCCTTCCCATGTGCCAAGACACCGGTACTGCGATTGTCATGGGTAAGAAAGGTCAGCAGGTTCTCACCTCGGAAAAAGATGAAGTCACGATCTCCCAGGGTATTTACGATGCCTTCACCCAATTGAATCTGAGGTATTCGCAATTAGCTCCCGTCACTACCTGGGAAGAGAAGAACACTGGAAATAATCTCCCCGCTCAAGTCGAGATCTACTCTGATTACGAGCACGCTGATGAATACAACTTCCTCTTCATCGCCAAGGGTGGCGGCAGCGCAAATAAGTCATTCCTTTATCAAGAGACCAAAGCGGTCCTCAACCCAGCCGCATTCATGGCATGGCTGGAAGATAAGTTGCGCTCACTCGGCACCGCTGCCTGCCCGCCTTATCACTTAGCGATTGTCATCGGTGGAACATCTGCCGAATTCACCGCCAAGACTGCCAAGTTGGCTTCTACCAAGTATTTAGATTCTCTACCCACAACGGGAAATGCTAAGACTGGTCGCGCCTTTAGAGACCTTGATCTTGAGAAGGAAGTCTTTGCTCTCACTCAAAAGTTAGGCATTGGCGCACAATTCGGCGGTAAGTACTTCTGTCACGATGTCCGCGTTGTTCGTCTGCCACGTCACGGCGCCTCGCTACCAATTTCGATTGCTGTTTCGTGTTCTGCTGACCGCCAAGCAAAAGCCAAGATCACCAAAGATGGCATCTTCATCGAGAAGTTAGAGACCGAACCCGCTCACTTCCTGCCAGAAACCACCGATGAACATCTCGATGACAATGTAGTCAATATCGATCTCAATAAGCCCATGGCTGAGATCTTGTCTGAGCTCTCACAACACCCCGTTAAAACCCGTCTTTCACTATCCGGAACCCTCGTTGTAGCGCGCGATCTAGCCCACGCAAAATTGAAAGAGCTCGTTGAGTCTGGCAAACCATTGCCGGATTACTTTAAAAAGTATCCGGTGTATTACGCAGGCCCAGCCAAAACACCTGCCGGATATGCATCAGGTTCATTTGGTCCAACAACTGCAGGTCGTATGGATTCTTATGTCGAATATTTTCAAGCTCTTGGTGGCTCCATGGTGATGCTCGCAAAAGGAAATCGCTCAAAGCAGGTCACCGATGCTTGTAAGAAAAATGGCGGTTTCTATCTCGGCTCCATTGGCGGACCGGCTGCGCGTTTAGCCCAAGACTGCATCAAGAAAGTTGAAGTCCTTGATTATGAAGAGCTCGGCATGGAAGCGGTATGGAAGATTGATGTCGAGAACTTCCCCGCCTTTATCGTGGTCGATGACAAGGGAAATGATTTCTTTGCTGAGACAAGCAAACCGCTGACTATCTCCACCAAGCCAGAGAACTAAACTGAAAAATTAGTAATAACGTGAGCGCTTGAATTTAGCGAGCGCCTTGCACGGAGTCTCATATCGAACATCGATGTAGTGCAGACCCCATTGAATCTGAGTGACAGGGTTGGTACGCCAATCGGTTCCGGTGACTTCCATCTTGGTGGCCGGTAGCGCTTGAGGAATTCCATGTGCGCCGGTCCGCTTATTGCGGGCACGGTAGTTCCAGTTACTTTCCTTGGTCCAGAGGGTGTTGAGGCAGGAGAACTGGTACTTGCCCCAGCCGTATTTCTCCTTGGCCATATCGGCTGCAACAGATCGCGCTCCCTTGGGGGTACGAGCTTGCTCAACCTTCTTCATCATGACTGAGACCATCAACATGTCCCATGACAACATCGAGGAGCGATCGCTCATCTCAAGCAGAGTCGGCCAGGTCGGCTCGGTCTCTCCGGGGATGGCGGCTCTAAGTTCTGCCTCTGTTGCAGGCACCACAGCAAGCTCTACCTCGATGGGCATCGATGGCTGGGCGTATGCGACCTCGACTGAGGAGATAAAGAGGGTGGCAAAAGCCATCGCACTCACGACGGATCGTCGCTTCAGCATGGTTCTACCTCCTCTTTCTGATTACTCATAATGAGGTCGTTGTCTGCGGGGATTGGGTTGAAGGGTGACAAAGCCGAGGGTGAGTCGCAAATTAAACCTTGCGAGTGGCGGAAAAAAAGTGAATCTCACAGGAACTGTGGAGAAGAAAAGCCCTGTTCAGCCCCTATAAAGTCCGATATATCCCTTTTGTAATAAAACCCTATTTTTTACCGGTCTTGGACCTATCTAGGCGTAGAGCTGTACTGGATCTTCCAAGAGCTCAGTCACCAAAGCCGCGATCTGAGATCGCTCAGAGCGGGTGAGGGTCACATGGGCAAAGAGCGGGTGGCCCTTGAGCGACTCAACGACGGCGACCACGCCGTCATGGCGACCGACTCGAAGGTTGTCGCGTTGGGCGATGTCATGGGTAAGGACAACCCGAGAACCTTGGCCAATTCGCGATAGCACCGTCAACAAGACTCCACGCTCCAGTGATTGGGCTTCATCGACGATGACAAATGCATCATGCAGTGAGCGGCCGCGGATGTGGGTCAAAGGAAGAACTTCAATCAACCCTCGATCCATGATCTCTTCAATGACTTGGCTTGAAACAACAGCTCCTAAAGTATCGAAGACCGCTTGTGCCCAAGGAGACATCTTCTCCCCTTCGGTTCCCGGCAAATATCCCAACTCTTGTCCGCCGACTGGATAGAGCGGACGGAAGACAACAATCTTCTTATGGAGTCGACGCTCAAGGACAGCTTCAAGACCGGCGCAGAGAGCAAGGGCTGACTTACCGGTGCCTGCACGTCCACCGAGAGAGACGATGCCGATCTCATTGTCGAGCAAAAGATCCAGCGCAATTCTTTGCTCGGCAGATCTTCCGTGAATTCCAAAAGCGTTCTTATCACCACGGACCAAGACCAAGGACTTATCGGCGGTCACTCGAGCCAGAGCACTGCCTCGTTCCGAGTGAAGAACAACGCCAGTGTGACATGGAAGATCTTTTGCGACTGGATCATTGACTCTCTCTCCAGCGTAGAGCGCATCAATTACTTTGCTGCCGACGGTGGCATCAATCATTCCGGTCCAGCCGCTGCTGGGTGCAAGTTCTGCGCGATACTCCTCGGCAGTAATTCCAACAGAGGAAGCTTTGACTCGAAGTGGGAGATCCTTCGTTACGAGAACAACATCTCTGCCTTCACTCACCAGATTTCGAGCGACCGCCAGAATGCGCGAGTCATTTGTTCCATCACGTAGGAATCCTTGTGGCAACGATGAAGTGTCAGTGTGATTGAGCTCTACTGAGAGAGTGCCGCCAGAAGCAGTGATTTTCAATGGTTTATCGAGCCTGCCATGGGAGATACGTAAATCATCGAGTTGGCGCAGGGCCGCGCGGGCGAAGTAACCCAGTTCAGGATGGTCGCGTTTGGTTTCGAGCTCACCAATCACTGCAATCGGAATGATGATTTCGTGCTCGTCGAAGCGGAAGAAAGCGGAGGGATCTGCAAGCAGGACGCTGGTATCTAGGACATAAGTCTTGCGTCCATCGGAGCTGCTGCGGGCCAAGTAACTCCTTCTTATTCTGTTTTCCTAGGGCCTACAAACGCCGATAATGATGCGTAATAAGCCGGGGAAGTGACACGAGAAAAAGGTAAGACTTCAATGCGTTGAAATCACGCGACACGCTCAAGTTGAGGTTGAGGTTTTCTATTTACCTAACCGGCGCTCTCGCATTGCGTAAGAACGGAGTGCGCGGAGGAAATCAACGCGACGAAAGTCCGGCCAATACGCTTCACAGAAATAGAACTCGGATTGATGGCTCTGCCATAAGAGAAAGCCGCCCAACCTCTGTTCTCCCGAAGTTCTAATCACTAACTCAGGATCTGGCTGACCAGCTGTGTAGAGATATTGATCGAGGGAGTTCACCGTAAGTTCATCGGCGATTTCGGAGAACTTCTTCCCGCTCGTGCCTGATTCAATAAGGTACTTTTTAAATGCATCGATAATTTCGAGGCGCCCGCCATAACCGATTGCGACATTGACTGTAATTCCCTCAATGCCTGAAGTCTTCTCTTCTGCGCTCTTGAGTAGGGCGCAGAGCGGCTCAGGTAATAACTCCAATGAACCAACGGGGCGAATCTTCCAACGACCGGTGGCGCTGAGATCAGCTACGGTCTCGCCGATGATTGACATTAAGTTCTCTAACTCTTGGGCTCCACGTTTGAGATTGTCGCTCGACAAGAGCCAGAGCGTTACTACATTGATATCAGTCTCTTCACACCAATCGAGTAGCTCGATGATCTTCTCGGCGCCTGCGCGATGGCCATGAGAGGAGGAGGTATCTCCGGACTTTGATGGGTTCTCCTTCGCCCATCTGCGATTGCCATCAAGGATGACCCCGATGTGATGGGGGGTTCGCGATAAATCGAGTTGGGCCATAAGCCGGCGCTCATAAATCGGATAAAGCGCGGACTTGATGAGAGAGCGCAGCGTCATTTCAGCGGGAATTCCCTCATGACTCTCCGCTCGGCGATAAAGGATGCGACAGGCAGGGTTCCGGCCAAGATAAAGAGGATCATGCGCTTGATGGTGAAGCGAGCCTTAGCGGTGAAGTGAATCGCTGCCAAAACATAGAAGGCGTAGACATAGCCGTGAACGAAGGGAATCCATTTCACTTTCGACTCAAGCTCGGGGTTATCCAACAAGTACACAACAGGTAGCTCGACGAACCAGAGTAGAAGCGACATGATGCCAGCCGCGAAGGCCATGAAGCGAAACCGCTTGATTACACCGTTCATCTAACGCTCCATCTCTCTACTGTTTCTGATCTGATCTTCTCAAACGTCTACCGTAGAACGGAAGAAAAAGTACTACTAAGGCCATGAGCCACCAAATAACAACATAAGAAATATGTTGCCAGTAATAACCGGGCACGGTCGGGCGGACTGGGTCGACCTCAACTCGCGAGAGTGTGAGCTCTCGACCTTCAACTTTCTCCGAGTCTGCGACCACATAGCCATCGAAGACAGGAAGATTGTAAGTGGCAAGAAGCAAAGAGGGATCTAGTCGACTCAACTGATCACCAGATTTGCCTGCTCGGTCTTCAAATTGTCGGACGAACAATCGGCCTTGAACGAATACCTCGCCTTTGGGAATCTCTGCCTGCTCTGAGCTACGCACTACAAGTATTGCGCCACCACCATTGACCTCAAGAAGACCTACCAACCAAGTGGCAGATTCTTTCTTGCGATCAACCTGTCTGGGTGCATCGAACTGCGCAACATAACGACCAGAGAAGGTAACGATGCGATTGATTGCGCTATCTGAAAGATTTGAGGAGGGACGGGCAACTTCACTCAGCGCAATGACTGGTTGTTCAACATAGGGCTTTTGAAGTTCTTTGAAATCTGCTGCTCTATCAAGTTGCCAGATTCCTAATCGGATAAAGGCGCCACAGAGAATGAGTACGACTAACCCAAAACCAATTTTCTGATATGGATTGCCTTTACTTTGTTTCATCGTTGATACGACGCTCGTCCATTCGCTTCCAACGCTTATAGAAACTGCGGAGCAAAATCAGCATTGCGACAGTTAGAAAGATCATGGTCATTGAGCCAGCAATACCAGCGTCGTACACGGGTTGTTCCATGACATGATTCTGCCATGAGCGCCAACTTCTCCCATCTCCCAGCAGAGACACAGGCGATGTTGGCCGATAGATATGGCATAAAAGAGCGGAAATCATGGCGATTAATTGCCATCCTGGTTGCACTGATTGGTCTGCCCTGGCTCTTCTGGAGCGCATGGCATCACTCCAATCCGGAGATTCGAGTAACTCTCGTTAGCTTTCAGAATGAAAAAGCTGATTCCATCGATATCACCTACCTGGTACAAAGACGAGATCCGTCAACAGTCCTTAGCTGCACTTTGCTCGCTCGTGATTACGACAAAAACGTTGTGGGCGAGATTGAAGACCGCGTTCCTGCCTCCGCAGATTCCGAAGTAACAATTACCACCACTATCCCTGCCCGTGTAACGCCAGTTAATGCGGCGGTCCTCGAGTGCCGTGCAGTTCAGCAATGAAGAAAGTACTCTGTGACCCTCATGAGTAAGACCTGGTTGACACAAGAAGCAGCAGATCGATTATCTGCTGAGTTAGCGCATCTGGAAACTACGGGCCGTTCTGAAATCATTAAGAAAATTGAATCTGCTCGCGCAGAAGGCGATCTAAAAGAGAACGGTGGCTACCACGCTGCTCGAGAAGAACAAGGAAAGATTGAAGCGCGCATTCGTCAGCTCAAGCACATGTTGGAAAATGCCGAGATTGGCACTCCCCCTGCAAGTGAGGATGGCGTGATTGCCCCAGGTATGAAAGTGACTGTTGAGATCATGGGAGACGAGATGCAGTTTCTCCTGGGCTCTCGCGAAATTTCCTCTGGAGATCTCGATGTTTATAGCGAGAAGTCTCCCCTTGGGTCTGCGGTCATGGGAGCGAAAGTCGGAGATGAGAAGTCCTACACCGCACCAAATGGAAAGACGATCGCAGTCAAAGTATTAAAGGCCGAGGTTTACAGCTAAATCTAGTAAGTCTTACTTTGAAGCAGTATTGATGTACTTGCGAACGCTCAGTGGAATGAAAATCGCCATAATCACGACCATGTAAATCAATGACATCTCAAGGGGATTCTGGCTGGGCCAGGAATTCGCAGTCACTCCGAAGATGTTCTGTAATCCGAATAGTTCACGGCAACCGGCAACCATGGTCGAGACCGGATTCCATTCGGCGAAGTACTGCAGCGCCTTTGGCATTCCTGTGGTTGGTGCAAATGCATTGGAGAGGAATGTCAGCGGGAAGACAGCGATGAAGACTGCTGCGTTAGCAACTCGAGCAGATCGCACTGAGAGTCCGATAAGAACTCCTACCCATGACATCGCAAAGCCAAACAACAGTAAGAACGCAAAGCCGAGTACGACATTGAGAAAACCTGAGGAAGGTCTCCAACCAACGAGAAATCCAGCAAGTCCCATGACGGCCAAAACAACAATATTGAGCGCGCTATCACCAAGTGCGCGTCCGAAAACCACTGCAGAACGTGAGATAGGAAGTGAGCGGAAGCGATCAATGAGGCCCTTCTGCATATCTTCAGCGAGACCTACTGCGGTACCTGCGAGAGTGAATGCGACTGTCTGAACGAAGATTCCTGGCATCAAAAGTTGTACGTAATCAACGCCTGGGATTCCAGTAGAGATCGATCCACCAAAGACATATCTAAAGAGCAACACAAACATAACTGGCTGGATAGTCGAGAAGATCAACACCTCAGGTACACGAATGAGTTGAAGTAATTGGCGCTTTGTTACGACGAGAGAGTCAGAGATTGCGTATTTCATTTCTTCTTCCTCTTTCGAGCACGTGGGTCGACAACTTCTTCTTCCTTTTTATCTTCTGCGGCATGGCCGGTAAGTGAGATAAAGACATCATCCAATGAGGGGCGCTTCAAACCAATATCGAGCGGATGAATACCGGCTTCATCGAGCGATCGGGCCGCTTCAATCAGCGCCTTGGACCCAGTCGTGACAGGCGCAGAAACTTGGCGCGCATTCTCCTCAACGAGCGCTTTTCCACCGCTAATTTTTTCGACAATCTCCGTTACTTTCTTAAGATCCTGAGATTCAGCAACGATCTCTAGCCGCTCGCCACCAACTTGGCGCTTGAGTTCATCGGAAGACCCACGAGCAATAACTTCACCGTTATCGATTACTGCAATGTCATCTGCTAATTGATCAGCTTCTTCAAGGTATTGCGTAGTAAGTAGCAGCGTTGTTCCATCTTTCACTAGACCTTCAATGACTCCCCACATCTCTTGGCGACCACGAGGGTCAAGACCAGTCGTGGGTTCGTCAAGGAAGAGAATCTTTGGTCTAACAATCAGCGATGCTGCAAGATCAAGGCGACGGCGCATGCCGCCGGAATAAGTGCGGATTGGACGCTTTGCTGCATCGGTCAGCGAGAATTGTTCGAGTAATTCTTCAGCACGCTTCTTCGAAGCAGATGGAGAGAGGTGATACAAACGACTGAACATCACCAAGTTATCCCACCCAGTCAGAGTTTCATCGACTGCAGCATATTGACCTGATAGCCCAATAACTTCGCGGACTTGATCAGGATTCTTGATTACATCAATACCCGCGACAGTTGCATGTCCTGAATCAGGTGTGAGAAGAGTCGCAAGGATTCTGACAGTTGTGGTTTTTCCTGCACCATTAGGTCCAAGCACGCCTAAAACTGTGCCTTCTTCGACATCTAGGCTCAGATTATTGAGAGCTTTTACTTTTCCCTTGTCATATGTTTTAACGAGATTCTCTGCAATGACGCTCTTCACGTTCCCAATGGTAGTAACCTAGAGTCTCTAATCAAAATTTACGTTAGGAAATTATGCTGGGACGCCAAAAAGTAGACCATTCCAAGCCGCTCACACATCGCGAGATTCTCATCATTATGAGCAGCCTTATGACTGGAATGTTACTTGCGGCCCTCGATCAAACCATCGTATCTACTGCGCTCAAGAGCATCGTCGAAGATTTCAATGGCCTAAATCATTACTCATGGGTTGTGACTGCTTATCTGTTGACATCAACAGCATCGACACCACTCTACGGAAAAATCTCCGATCTCTATGGCCGGCGTCCGGTTTATCAATTTTCAATCATTGTCTTCTTGCTTGGCTCATTCCTCGCTGGTGCATCAACATCGATGGAGCAACTCATCATCACTCGTGCGATTCAAGGTATTGGTGCGGGCGGTTTGATGGGTCTCACATTTGTCATTGTTGGTGACATCGTCTCTCCTCGCGATCGCGGTAAGTATCAGGGACTCTTTGGCGCAGTCTGGGGAGTCTCCTCTGTAGCTGGCCCACTTCTTGGTGGTTTCTTCTCTGATCGCGAAACAATTCTGGGAATCACGGGTTGGCGCTGGATTTTCTACATCAATCTCCCCTTTGGATTACTTGCCATGATTGTCACTGCGATGGTTCTACATATCCCCAAAACAAAGCGCGAACATAAGATTGATTTTCTTGGGGCGATCCTGATGGTCTCAGCCGTAGTTTCATTGCTCGTAGGGCTATCAGTCCTGGGGCCAGAAAATGGTTGGAGCGACAATCGCACTATTGCTGCACTTCTTGCGGGAGCAATCTTGGCCACGCTCTTTGTTTTTTGGGAGTTCAAAGCGACAGAGCCAATTCTTCCCATGACGCTCTTCAAGAATCGCACCTTCACTCTGACTTCCATCATTGGATTTATTATTGGAGCCGGCATGTTCGGTGCGATCATCATGTTGCCGCTCTATCTTCAAATCATCCAAGGTAACTCAGCAACGTCGGCGGGACTTAAGTTGATTCCATTGATGCTCGGAATCTTGGTATTTACCGTCACCAGCGGTCGCATGATCACTAAGACTGGAAAATACAAGCGTTATCCCGTTGTCGGAACCGTGATTATGAGCCTTGGCATCTTCTTGATGAGTACTGCGAAAGTTGATACTCCGTACTGGCAAATCGCGATATTCGCAGTCATCGTCGGTGGCGGACTGGGATTGTGTATGCAGACCATTGTTATTGCTCTGCAGAATGCGGTTGATTTCAAGGATCTTGGCATCGCAACCTCGTCCAACACTTTCTTCCGCACGCTAGGTGGAGCATTTGGAACCGCAATCTTTGGCACGATTCTCAGCGATCGATTAACCCAGAACTTGAAGAGTGAATTCAGCGCTCTTGGCACAACTAATCCCGATCAATTAGGAGCGCTGGATCCATCCTTAGTTGAAACCTTGGCAAATAACACCCAAGTTATTACAACTCTCCCCGTTCAAGTACAAACAGCAGTGCTGGAGGCATTCTCGAGTTCTTTCCATACTGTCTTCTTGGCAGCATTCCCTGTTGTAGCGCTCGCTTTCTTCTTTGCTATCGCATTGGAAGAGAAGCCCCTGCAAGATAGCGCCGGCCATGCCAATGCGCGGCAGGATGCTGCTGGAGAGGCGCTGGGATAAACATTCGCATTAACTCTCCCTTCAAGGGACTTCCAAAAGAGGTCTCAGTACTCACCGCAATCTCATTTCTCGTTGCGGTCGGATTCGGTCTGATTATTCCGGCCATTCCAATCTTCGCTAAGACTTTCGGGGTCTCGAATACTCTGATCGGATTGATCATCTCCTCTTTTGCAATCATGCGCTTTGTCTCAGGGCTCTTCTCAGGAAAGTTAGTCGATCGTTTCGGTGAACGCGTTGTCCTGGGATTTGGTCTCTTCATGGTCTCCATTTTCACTCTCCTTGCGGGGCTCTCGCAGAACTACGAACAACTACTGATTTTTCGCACAGCAGGTGGACTTGGTTCGTCAATGTTCTCAGTCTCTGCAGGAGCGCTGATTTTGCGAGTGGTATCCGATAACCAACGTGGACGAGCTCAATCACTGTATAACGGTGGATTTATCGCTGGAGGAGTCGCCGGTCCAGCATTTGGCGGCGCACTCATCGCGCTCTCACCGCGAGCTCCATTCTTTATCTACTCTGGTTTACTCATCGCTGCTGGAACAGTCTCTTTGATCTATCTACATGAGAGCCGCCTTGGAGCCAAAGTTGAAGCGCAGAAAGAAGAGCGCGCCTTAACTATCAAGGAAGCGCTACAGATTAAGCCTTATCTTTACTCGCTCTTTTTAGCATTTCTCGGCAGTTGGATTCTCTTTGGCATGCGCTCTTCGATCTTGCCGCTCTTTGTCGTCGAAGATCTCGGTGCTAGCGCATCAATTGTGGGATTGAGTTTTACGATCGCGCTCATCGCACAAGGGTCAGTGATGGTGCGCGCTGGTAAGTACTCTGATAAAAATGGTCGTAAGCCCGTTATCTTGACTGGCTTCACGATTGTGATGCTCGCACTCGCAATTCTGATGTTCTCTACAAATGTTGCCATGTATTTACTTGCCATGATCGTGATGGGGCTCGGCGCAGGCTTTGCGGCCTCAGCTGGCGCCATCGTTGGAGATGTTATTAAGGGTAAGAGTGGAAAGGTTTATGCCTTCTGGCAAATGGCAGGCGATGCAGGAATGATGGTGGGACCAGTTCTTTTGGGCTTCATCTCTGATTACTTCTCGTATCGCACCGCTATTGCTGTGAGCGCTGCGGTCTTTTCGCTTGCAATTATTGTGGCAATAAGAATCCCCGAGACAAATACTGCTCGCCTCGGGGACTCTGGTAAACCTCAGTTAAATGAGGGGTAATTCCTGAACTAGTCGTTATTGCCGCGCAAGATTGCAAGCAAACGAAGAATTTCAAGATAGAGCCAGACCATTGTCATCAATAGTCCAAAGCCCGCACGCCATGATTCCTCTTGTGGAACGCCTGCGCGAACGCCTTCTTCAATCTGATCAAAATCGAGAATTAAGAAGAAGGAAGCAATGGCAACTCCGGCAATCGCAAGAAGTGGACCAAAGCCACTCAGGCCATAAAGTCCCATTCCGCCACCAAGGCCGAAGAAAGATCCAATCAAGCTACCGAGAGCGAGAACGAAATAGCCGAGCGCTGCACCAAGGAGCATCCGTGTGAACTTTGGTGTCGCACGTAGTCGACCGCTCTTATAGAGGAAGAGCATTCCGACAAAAGCTGCGATTGTTGCAACGATTGCTTGCTGCACAATGCCCGGATAGAAGAGTTCGTAAGTGTTGCTGATGATTCCGAGGACGAGACCTTGGCAGACCGCGTATGTCATATACACAGCTGGACGAATCGTCTTGCTAAAGACGCCAATCATTGCGGTGACTAATCCACCGATGAAACCTACGAGTAGTGCGCCGCCGCCGAGATTGAAGTACCAGGCTGCTGCGCCAACGAGAATGGAAGTTCCGAAGAGCATTCCGGTACGCGCGACGACATCATCCATGGTCATGCGACCAGTGCGAAGCGACGATGCAGCCGGAGCGTTAAATGTCTCTTCTAGATTATCTGGCGTTGCAACAGAGCCCATCGAGGCGTAACCACGACGTCTCTCTTGACCGAATGCCTTGCCCAATACTGGGTTCGAACTATTCATTGCTCTCCTTTAGTTGTCTGTTCTCTAGTACTGCGGGTGCCCCCGGTGGGGGTCGAACCCACACTTGGACGATTTTAAGTCGTCTGCCTCTGCCATTGGGCTACAGGGGCGTTCCTGCGTGGGCAAATCTACCTGCCTTTTTTACCACTGAATCCAATTGGGATCGCGTGAGCTTTCCGGTAAAAGTATTCTGTTGGCTAGGGTGGTAACTCCCAATCACCAATCTAGTATTCCCATCACTTCCGCGAAACTTGAATTGGGCTCCGTGTCCGAACTTTGGGCGCTTTCTCGGCAATTCTTCATCTAGCTCGGCAAGAACATCGAGCGTTGCCTTCCATGCAATTGATCCCAGAGCTAGATAGGTACGCACGGTCGGGAAAAGTAACTCGAACTCACGCACCAACCACGGTTGGCAAGTAATCGCCTCTGACGGGAGAGGCTTATTGCCTGGAGGCGCACATCGAATCGCACATGCAATCCGCGTATCAATTAACTCTTGGCCATCGTTGCGCGCCGTGCTGGTTTCAATTCTTGCGAGTCCATTTCTGTAGAGAGATCGATACAGCCAATCCCCCGAACTATCACCGGTGAAGACTCTTCCGGTGCGGTTGGCGCCATGTGCACCGGGAGCAAGACCAATGATGAGTAACTTTGCATCACTCGGTCCAAATCCTGTGATGGGTTTACCCCAATACTTCTCATTGAGGTAGGCCTTGCGCTTTGTAACTGCTACTTCTTCTCGCCAATTAACAAGCCGAGTGCACGCATCACATTTGGTTATCTCTTGATCAAGAACTTTGAGAGAACGAATCTTGGGTGCAAGCCGCGCAGGATTAGTCGGCAAGAGACCAGGCCATTCCATCAAGTATGTCTGACTCTGATGCGACAAACTCTTGTGCGCGAGTGAACTCCATAATCCGCGATAAGACTAAGGATCCCGCCGCAATAACATCGACGCGACCAGGATGCATGTATGGAAGCGCAGATAAGTCTTCACGGTTCATTGCCAAAAACCTATCGGCAATCTGATGTGTGGACTCAGTAGAGATTCGTGAGAGATGAATCGAATAACGGTCATATTGATCTAGCTCGAGTGCAGCTGCGGCAACTGTGGTTGCAGTACCGGCTACTGCGATGACGGTCTTTGCTTGAGTGATAGGAACAAGCGTGGCAGCTTCTCTGATCGCATCATCGATATCTGCTTTTGCTTTCAAAACTTCACTCTCGCTGGGAGGAAGTGCTGTGAAGTGTCGCTCGCTCATTCGGACACAACCGATGTTCTGACTCTTGGCAGCTTCAACATCGCTGGATCCAAAGACAAACTCAGTTGAACCACCACCTATATCTATGACGAGATAGGGCGCTCCGAAACCCTTAAGTTCCTTTGTTGCTCCGAGGAAAGACAATCGCGCTTCTTCTTCACCACTTATGACTTCCGGTGCGACTCCAAGGAGCGCCTTAACGCCATCGACAAAGAGATCACGGTTGGTGGCATCACGTGTTGCGCTAGTGGCACAGAATCGGATTTTTTGAACGCCCCGTCGCGCTATTTCGTCGGCAAAGTGTGCAACTGCTTTAAGTGTTCGATCTAGCGCGTCAGGGTGAAAAGCTTTTGTCTTATCAACTCCTTGACCCAGCCTTACGATCTCCATCGTGCGATAGATCTCGCGAAAGTTTTCGCCTTCAATATCTGCAATCAGAAGTCGAATCGAGTTAGTTCCACAATCTATTGCTGCAACTCGTGTCATACTTGATCACGATCACTTTCTTGTTGGCGTCGCTCAATGCAGTTTCCATTGAGCCACCACTGTGGCAATCGAGCCAGCGCCTCATCTCCTAGAGGATTGACGCCTTCGCCCGACGCTAAAGAGTGAGCGATAAGAGAATGAAGGCACTTAACGCGATCGGGCATCCCGCCTGCTGAAATATCTGCAATCTCTGGAACATCAATTCCAAGCGCTGCGCGGGCCGCAAGATAATCATCATGGGCCGCTCGGTAAGAGCCAGCTAGCTCTGCATCGACTTGTAAACGTTCATTCATCTCTGACATCAACTCTGAGTTCTCGAGAGAGGAAATCTCTGAGGTGAGATTTGGACAGGTGGCGTAGAAAAAGGTTGGAAAAGGTGAACCATCACTTAATCGAGGAGGAGTCTCCACCACAGCAGGATTGCCACATGGACATCGATAAGCAATGCCATGCACATCTCGGGGTGTGCGACCTAACTGAACCTCAATAGCTGTGAGATCAGATTGATTGGGTTTCTCGCTCACGGAGTCGGTGCGCCGATTCCTACTGAGGTAATTGAGGAGATGACGCGGGAATACCAGGGAATTCCAAGCGGAAAGTCCTGATTGATTGGCGCAGCTGTTCCAGTTGAATCATCAATCTGAGAGTTAACGCCAAGAATGATGTACTGGCGCTCACCTGGAAGTACGAAGTGAAGGCGATCTCTGGCTTGGGATTTCACATACTCAGGATCACGCCAACGTTGTAGCTCTGCTCTAGCTTCTTCAAGTTTCTTCCGGTTGGACTCAACATCTGCTTGCAACGCGCTGATCTGGGCGCGCTGAGCAAAATAGTGTTGGGTCGGTGGAGCAAGGGTTACGGCAACAACAAATAGAACGATAAAAAGAATAAGTAAACGAGTAGAGATTCCACGTTTTTCCGCGAAACCTTCCAGAGATCCACGAAGCGAAATTCTTGGCCGCTTCATATCAACTCCTCGATCGTTCCTGAATGGCCGGAACGCGCTATCTAACGGACGCTAAATCGAGGAAAAGCCTCACGACCCGCGTACTTTGCCTGCGAACCTAGCTCTTCTTCGATTCTTAACAACTGATTGTACTTAGCAACGCGCTCGCTTCGTGCAGGAGCGCCCGTCTTTATCTGACCGCACAATGCAGCAACCGCAAGATCAGCAATGGTCGTATCTTCAGTCTCGCCTGATCTATGGCTCATCATGGAGCGATAACCAGCCTTATGTGCCATCGCTACTGCATCAAGGGTCTCAGTGAGAGTTCCAATCTGGTTGACCTTCACCAAGAGCGCATTAGCAGTCTTCTCTTCAATGCCGCGCGCCAATCGAGTGGGGTTAGTGACAAAGAGATCATCTCCGACAAGTTGTACTCGCTCACCTAATTCAGCAGTGATTGATTTCCAGCCATCCCAATCATCCTCTGAGAGGGGATCTTCAATCGAAACCAACGGATATGAATCAACAAGCCCCTTGTAATACGCAATCATTTCAGCAGCTGTGAGAGAAGAGCCTTCGAAGGCATAAACGCCATCTTTATAGAACTCTGTGGCTGCAACATCCATGGCTAGCGCAATCTCAGTTCCAACTTTGAAACCCGCTTTATCAACTGCTTCGAGGATCAAGTCCAGAGCTGCACGATTACTATCAAGATTCGGCGCAAAGCCACCTTCATCACCAATACTGGTTGCAAGGCCTCTCTTCTTCAAAACCGATTTAAGGTTGTGATAAATCTCAGCTCCCCAACGCAATGCCTCTTTGAAAGAAGCTGCACCAATCGGGGCAATCATGAACTCTTGGATATCGACATTGGTATCGGCGTGAGCGCCACCATTGAGGATATTCATCATGGGAATCGGAAGCAGGTTTGCAGATGGTCCACCGATAAAAGAGTAGAACGGCAAGTTCTTAGATTGCGCAGCAGCTTTTGCAGATGCCAGAGAGACGCCCAGAATGGCATTTGCTCCAAGTGAGGATTTATTGACAGTAGCATCAAGCTCGATCATCTTCGTATCAAGACCACGTTGATCAAGAGCATCATGCCCCATGACCGCAGGAGCAATCTTGTTCTTTACATTGTCGACTGCGTTAGCGACACCCTTACCTAAATAGCGCGAACCACCATCACGGAGTTCAGCTGCTTCAAATGCTCCTGTTGATGCTCCGCTTGGAACTGCAGCGCGAGCAAAAGAGCCATCGGCAAGAGTTACATCTACTTCAACTGTGGGATTGCCTCGAGAATCTAGAATTTCACGGGCGCTGATTTTTTGAATGGTAGTCACGGGCCGAGAGTCTAGCGTGATTCCCCCGTCGATTCCTGCTCGCTTATGGCCGCTCGATATTTCAGTGCGGCCTTTCGTAGCGCTATTTCAGGGTCAATCTCATGCTGTACAGCCCACGTAATCAATGACATTAACTCATCACCAAATTTTGTTTCATCATTAGACATCTCACGATTTGGAAGCGGCGGCATAGTGAGGTGATTCTTCTGAGCCCGATAAATGAGTTTGGTAGCTAGCGGAAGCGCCGGCTGACCCGTAGGAACGCCATCGTGTGCAGATGTGCGACCTTTTTCTTCACGTTTGATGCGCTCCCAATTCTCAAGAACATCAGCGCTGGAATCTACTTCTGTGCCAGCAAAAACATGAGGGTGACGTGAAATTAATTTATCTGCAACAGCTTTTGCCACATCATCTATATTGAATGCAAAGCTCTCATGTTCTTCTGCTATCCGTGCATGAAAGAAAACTTGCAACAAGATATCGCCGAGTTCTTCCAACATATCTTTACGATTGCCAGACTCGATAGTCTCGATGAATTCATAGGATTCCTCGAGTAGGTACTTGAGAAGCGACTCATGGGTTTGCTCTGCATCCCATGGGCATCCGCCTGGCGAACGAAGTTGATTCATCACCTCTGCGAGGCGCGTGAGATTTTCGTACGCCATAAACGGATTACTTATCGGTTACAGCATCGCCTGCAGGATCAGTCGCGATGACAGAAAGTGTTGCCGCATCCCACGTGCCATAACGAGGATTGACAGTGATACCGAGTGCTGTGGCTTTTTCTGTTACCAAGGTCTGAATTCTCTCGTTGATGGCTGCATCATCTGCACCGGTGGCAGCTTCTCTTTCGCTGATTTTGCGGAGAATCAAGTCGCGGCGAAGTACGTCATCTAGCGATGTTGATGGGATGGATGCGCTGACCAATACATTGGGAAGATTCGCTTCCCCGCCAATATTCGTATAAATCTCGACCTTGTAGGCATCAATTTCGGCTTTGGTAACTTCTACTTTCTGATCTTGTGCAACTCCAGCAATGATGAGATTTGAGATCATGTACGAGAGTTGAGAACGGGTAAGCGCTTCGCCATCTTCAAGTTGCATCTGTGTGGTGTCGACGCCTTCGCGCTCAGAGAGGATGAGATCCACTTGTGATTGCAGATCCGCTAATGCGATTTCGCTATCGCCTACTGAGGCTGCTGAATCAACTTGAGAACACCCAGTTAGTGCAAGCGCTGCAATCGACAAGACGATGGCTAGGAACTTCTTCACAGATTCTCACTTTCGTAAGGGGCGCTCAAGGAGAGTTTCGGCTAACTCAACCGCCCAATCAAGGAGTGAAGTATCTCCTATCTGGTCGGCTGCTGACTCCCACGCAGCGCTCTGAGGCCGCGCAATCATGACCACCTTGGTAACTGACTTCACAATGGATCCGGGATAGAGGCGGTTGATCTTCATCTCCAGTGATTCACTTGGCGCTAGCGGCGCGATCTTCACGTATTTGCCTTGAACCGCAAAGTCAGTAATTCCTCTCGACTTTACATAGGAACGTAATTTCGCGATGCGAAGCAGGCTCTCAGCTTCAAATGGCAGAGTGCCAAATCGATCCATTAACTCTTCTCTGATGGCTTGAATATCTTCATCACTCTTTGAATCAGCCAGCCTGCGATAGATATCCAATCGCAATCTGTCTGAAGGTACATATTCAGGCGAAAGATGCGCAGTGATTGGCAACTCAACTTTGCACTCAAAGTTCTCTTCTACTCCATCGATGACGCCACGTTTGTATTCATTGACTGCCTCTCCCACCATACGCATATATAGATCAAAGCCAACATCAGCGATATGCCCAGATTGTTCGCCACCCAAGAGATTTCCTGCACCGCGAATTTCTAGATCCTTGAGTGCGACCTGCATTCCGGCGCCCAGCTCGGTGTTCTTAGCAATTGTCGTAAGTCGATCAAGTGCGAGTTCCGTGAGTGGTTTATCTGCGGGATAAAGGAAATATGCATATGCCCGCTCACGACTTCGTCCCACGCGACCTCGAAGTTGATGCAATTGTGAGAGCCCGAAAACATCTGATCTCTCAACTATCAGCGTGTTGGCATTTGCGACATCAATTCCATTTTCAACAATAGTAGTTGAAACCAAGATATCGAATTCTCGATTCCAGAACGCGACCACAACTTGCTCAAGCGCAGCCTCATTCATCTGGCCATGCGCAATAGCAATTCTTGCTTCTGGAACCAGACGTCGAAGACGCGCAGCTGCTTCATCAATAGAGTCGACTCGATTGTGGATATAAAAAACTTGACCATCGCGGAGCAACTCGCGGTGAATAGCTGCTGCAACTTGCTTGTCGTCATAAGCGCCAACATAGGTCAGAACAGGATGGCGCTCTTCGGGCGGTGTTGTGATCGTAGACATCTCACGAATACCGGTTATGGCCATCTCGAGGGTGCGCGGGATTGGAGTCGCAGACATCGCCAGTACATCCACGCTAGCCCTGAGTTTCTTTAGTTTCTCTTTATGTTCAACGCCAAATCTCTGCTCTTCGTCCACGATGATCAGGCCTAAATCACGGAAAGAAACATCATCTGAAAGCAAGCGATGGGTCCCGATGACTACATCAATTGCGCCAGAGGCCAATTCCTTGAGGGCATCGTTGATTTCTTTTGTCGAATTGAAGCGCGAGAGTCCCGCTACTCTGACTGGAAAACCTGTGTAGCGCGCAGTAAAAGTTGCAAAGTGTTGCTGTGCCAAAAGTGTCGTTGGAACCAAGACTGCCACTTGTTTGCCATCTTGTACCGCTTTAAATGCGGCCCGAATCGCAATCTCCGTTTTTCCATAGCCGACATCGCCACAGACAATGCGATCCATCGGATAAGGCTTCTCCATATCGGCTTTAACTTCATTAATGGTTACGAGTTGGTCAGGTGTTTCGACATACGCAAATGAATCTTCCAGTTCGCGTTGCCATGTCGTATCAGGGGCGAATGCAAAGCCAGGAGAGCTTGTGCGTGCGGCATAGAGACGAATTAATTCTCCTGCTATCTCTTTGACAGCTTTCTTCGCCCGACTCTTTGCCTTGATCCATTCGCCACCACCAATACGATGTACCGCAGGTGTTTCTCCTCCGACATACCGTGTGATTTGCTCGAGCGCATCTGTTGGGACATAGATTCGATCGGCTGGGTGTCCTCGCTTTGATGCTGCATATTCGATAACAAGGTATTCGCGAGATGCACCGCCGACATTGCGTTGAACTAATTCAACGTAGCGACCAACGCCATGTTGCTCATGCACTACATAGTCACCGCTCTTGAGCTCTAACGGATCAATAGTCTTCTTGCGCCGAGATGGCATCCGAGTAGTTGAGATTCTCGAATCTTGCGCACCTGTAATCTCACCTTCGGTGATGAGAATTGTTCTATTCGTACTATCGATAAATCCTCGCTTGAGATTGGATGCGATGAGATAGACCGATCCACGCACGGGTGGAGTGTTCATATCTTCTTTTAAAATCGCGGGAATATCGGCCTCAGCCAAAAGATCGCGATAACGCTCTAGAAGTCCGTGTCCTTCGAGTGAAATCACTGCCAAATAGCCGTCTTGCAAAGACTTCCTTAGGTCAGCAATTACTTTTTCAATCTTGTTTCTGTAGGGCTCAATCTCCTTGAATTGAGTGACTTCTGGATCATCCTCATAGCCAAAGGAGTTCAGACTTCGCCATGCGATGTTTCGTGATTCTGCAGAGTCTTGCAGCGCCTCTACACTCGAAAATGCTCCGATTTGTAACTCATCGCGCAGTGGAACTAAACCTTTCGCACCATCTCTCTCAGTTGTGAGCGCAATATTTGACCATGCCGCTTCGAGAAACTCTTGGTTGGTGCTGATGAGATCACGAACCCGAGATTTAATTCGTTCATTTTCTAGGATGATAACTTCGGCACCTTTAGGTAAATAATCAATCAGTGTCTTCATCTCGGGATCAAGGACTGCTGCAAGGGATTCAATGCCATCGACATAGATGCCCTCTTCAATCTTGGAACACATCTCTCGGAGCTCTGGGTATTTATCCTTTACCTGGGTAGCTCGAGTGCGAACATCATCGGTTATCAAGACCTCACGACACGGAATCAATGTAAGTGCCCCTAGTACGGGAGCAAAGGTTCGCTGATCGCTAATTTCAAAATACTTTAACTCTTCAATCTCATCTCCGAAGAATTCGATGCGAATCGGATGCTCAGCTAGAGGTGGGAAAACATCGACGATTCCGCCGCGAACAGCAAAATCACCACGTCGCTCTACGAGATCTACTCGACTATATGCTCGCAAGGTCAATTCATTGAGCAATTTCTCAAACTCAAAAGTTCTCCCCTTTTCTATGGTGAGAAGTGGCATCGCAATCGCCGAAGTAACAATCGGTTGAACTAAGGCGCGCGCTGTAGTGACGATGACACGCGCGCTCTGAGAATTAATGAGCGTATGAATTCGCCGCGCCACTGTGTCGCTATTAGGACTGAGTTTCTCGTGAGGCAGCGTCTCCCAGGCGGGAAACTCCATTACCCCATCAATAATTTCCGCTAGTTCATGTGCTAATTCAGATGCTCGTCTACTTGAGTGCGCGACAACAAGGAGTTGATGCTGGCTGGCTTGATGTGCAAGCAAGAATGGGATTGATGCTTCGGAGGTGATGATCGAATCAGAATCGCTGCGCTCCATGATTTCTCGCGTTGTTTCAGATAGCGAGACAAGCCCGCGTAGTCGAGTAGCCATGGAACACCTGCCTTTCATTTCAATCTGGGGCTCAACGCCCATTAGCCCCAACTTCGAAATGAAGGGGGCTTGAAAAATGCAAGCGGATTCTAGCGTGTCATGATTAGCCCGTGACCGCGCAAATTCCGCAGCAAGACAATGCTTCGCTACGCAGCGATGTCCGTCATCTTGGTGAATTGCTGGGTCAATCATTGTCACGCCAAGACGGCGAGGCTCTTCTTAATCTCGTCGAATTAGTCCGTAAGTCGGTACGTGAGGGCTCTGGCGAAGATCTCTTGAACTCAATTTCAACGGCTGATTCTGTGAAGCTAGTACGTGCTTTCAATGTCTATTTCAATCTTGCCAATGTTGCAGAACAAGTTCATCGCTCTCGCGTTTTGGCACACGAGCGGAATACTGGTGGTTCGTGGCTGACTCGAGCAGTTGATCACATCATCGAAGCGCGTAAGTCTGGCAATGATTTCTCTGATACCGAATTGCGTAAGTGGTTAGAGAATTTCGAAGTTCGCCCTGTGTTTACCGCTCACCCAACCGAGGCTGCACGTCGTTCTGTTCTAAGTAAGTTATCTACCATCTCAGAGTTGTTAGATCAGCCAGAAACTGAGAGTCGCCAAAGACGTCTTGCTGAGGCCGTAGATTTACTCTGGCAGACTGATGAGCTACGGCTCGGACGCCCTGAACCGCTTGATGAGGCTATCAATGCGCTTTATTACCTCGATGATCTTTTCCGACTCACTATTCCCGAAGTTCTCGATGATTTCTCTCGCGAACTCGCCAGGCTAGGAATCAAACTTCCTCCTACCGCGACGCCGCTGACATTTGGCTCATGGATTGGCGGAGATCGTGATGGCAACCCAAACATCACTCCCGAGATAACTAAGCAAGCAATCGCTCTTCAGATGGGTCATGCCATCCGCGTCACCCTCGAGGCGATGGATGAATTACGACAGGCGCTTTCCATCTCTACCAAATTGGCTGGAACCTCTGAACCACTCTTAAAGTCAGTTGAGCGAGATCTAGAGCGTTTACCTGAAATCGAACCGCGCTTCAAACGTATCAATGTTGAAGAGCCCTATCGATTGAAAGCAACTGCGATTCGTCACCGCCTTCTCCTTACTCGTGATCGCCATGCAGCTAATTCATCTCATGAGCCAGGTCGCGATTATGAAAACACCAGCGAACTCCTTGAAGATTTGATGTTGATGTACAACTCTCTCCTTGCAAATCGAGGAGAGTTGATTGCCCACGGGCTTCTTGAGCGCACTATTCGCACAATCTCGGCATTTGGATTAACGCATGCCACGATGGATGTTCGAGAGCATTCCGGCGCACACCAGCGCGTCATTGAAGCTCTATTCCCAGATAGCAATTACAGCGCCCTAACCTCCGAAGAAAAATGCGCGCTTTTGACCAAAGAACTTACAAAAGCCGCACGTGATACTTCAGGGCTCGACGAACTCAATGCAAAGACGTTACGCACCTTTGTTGCAATCAAAGAATTGCAGAAAGACTTCGATCCTTCCGTGGTTGAGACTTATATCGTTTCGATGACAAAGGGCCCAGAAGATGTTTTGGCGGCCGCTTACCTGGCAAAAGAAGCTGGCTTGATTGATCTCTCTGGTAATCAATTCGCAGCAGTTGATATAGCGCCGCTCTTAGAGACAGTCGCTGAGTTGAGAGCAGCTGGTGAAATTCTCGAACGCCTCTTATCTAATCCGACTTATCGAAAACTTGTCGAACTACGTGGAAACATTCAAGAGGTAATGTTGGGATACTCCGATTCAAATAAAGATGCAGGAATTGCAACCAGCCAATGGGAGATTCATCAAGCCCAACGCAAACTCCGTGATGTTGCGCGTCACCATGGAATCAAATTACGCCTATTCCATGGACGTGGTGGTTCTGTCGGACGCGGTGGTGGACCCACCTATGATGCGATTATCGCTCTCCCTTGGGGAACGCTGGATGGACAGATCAAGATGACCGAACAAGGTGAAGTCATCTCTGATAAATACGCTCTTCCTTCACTTGCTCGAGAGAATGTCGAACTAACTCTGGCAGCAGCTCTGGAGGCGACCGTACTCAATCGCGCTGCTCGCCAATCTCCAGAAGATCTACTCAAGTGGAATTCTTCAATGAGTGCGATAAGCGCAGCTTCCTTCACTTGTTATCGCTCTTTAGTCGAACATCCTGATCTTCCCGCGTATTTCTATCAAGCAACTCCGGTAGAACAACTCGGAAATCTCTTCCTCGGTTCACGTCCATCACGCCGGCCCGATGCGAGCGCAGATCTCTCCTCGCTACGCGCAATCCCCTGGGTATTTGGCTGGACGCAATCGCGCCAAATCGTGCCGGGATGGTTCGGTGTTGGAAGTGGATTAAAAGCTGCGCGTGAAGCAGGTCATGGTGAGACTATGACGGCGATGTTGCGTGATTGGCATTTCTTCCGCACCTTTATCAGTAATGTCGAGATGACAATTGCGAAGACTGATCTCGTTATGGCGCGTAAGTATGTGAGCGCACTCGTGGATCCTTCGCTTCATCACTTCTTGGACACTATCCAGGCTGAGTTTGAACTCACTGTTAAAGAAATACTTTTGCTCACTGGAAAAACTGAGATCTTGGGTGATCAAGAGATTTTGGCACGTACTCTGCAAATTAGAGATGCGTACCTAGCTCCGCTACATCTTCTTCAGATTTCACTTCTCAAAAAGGTCAGAGAAGATAATTCAGATCCGTTGATTACTCGAGCGCTACTTCTAACGATTAATGGAGTTGCGGCAGGTTTGCGCAATACCGGTTGATCACTTATTAAAGTTCTGCTGCGTTTTCTCTAGGCCGTATCGAACTAGTGATTCAACCGCTTGTTCGCCAGTAATCAGAAACTCTTCCATTGTTTTGCGCTCGGTGCTAGAGAATGGTTTGAGGACGAAATCTGCTGGATTCTGTTCTCCTGGCGGGCGACCAATTCCAAGGCGTAAACGGAAATAATCTGCCGTACCAAGAGCTGAGGTAATGCTCTTCAAGCCGTTATGACCGTTATCTCCGCCACCAAATTTCACGCGGATCGCTTGAAACGGAATATCCAATTCATCGTGAGCAACGATGATGTGATCGCCTGCGATTTTGTAGAAATCAGCCAGCGCCTTCGTGGGCCCACCAGATTCGTTCATGTAGCAATGCAGCTGTGCGACGACTAGCGATGGAACATCAGTACCGACGCCCATGCGAAATTCGGCGACATGTGCGCGGGCTTTATGCGATGAGAATCGTGCGCTATTAGAAGAAGCAAGATGAGTCGTCAGCATCGCACCGATGTTGTGACGGGTTTTCTCGTATTCAGCTCCAGGATTGCCTAAGCCAACAATCAACCAGCGATTGCTTGGAGAGGAACTCTTATCCTTGTTTGAACGACCAAACATGGATGAAGGCTAACGCCTGAGAAGTCTTACTTGCCTTCTTCTGCAGCGGCGCCTTCAGCAGGAGCAGCAGCGGCAGCTTCACCTTCAGCAGGTGCAGCAGCGGTAGCGACCTCATCAGAAGTTGCACGGACAGAGAGGTGGATAACGACCATCTTCGGATCGCTCTTGAGTACAACGCCTGCAGGGAGGGTGACATCAGAAGCGGTCTTGGAGTCTCCAGCAGCGAGACCTTCAATATCAAGATCAAGTGATGAAGGAATTGCAGTTACATCTGCTTCAACTTCGATGGTGTTATGTACGTGTTCCAAAATTCCTTCTGGATCGTGCTTACCGTGGGCGTGAACTGGAACGTTGACGACAACGCGCTCACCACGACGGACAATAATCAAATCGATATGCTCAAGAGTTCCCTTGAGTGGATTACGAACAATGGACTTAGGAAGAACAAGCTCTTGCTTCTCACCAAGATCGATATTGAGAAGAACGTTAGAGGTCTTGATTGCAATTCCAACTTCACGAGCTGGAAGAGAGATATGTGTTGGCTTCTCTCCGTGACCGTAGATGACCGCGGGAACGCTTCCATCGCGGCGGATTCTGCGTGATGCGCCTTTTCCGAATTCACTGCGGAGCGCGCCTGTGATTGATACTTCAGCCATTGTCTTGCCTTTCGTCGATAACGGGGTCGACCCCTCGCCTTAAGTGGAGGGAAGGTTACCCAAGGCCCTCACTTATCGCAAAATCGCCTCTATTACTCAATCTGAGTTCTTAGATCTGCGCCTGATTCGACGTGCAATATCCCACACGACAATAAGGATGAATGCGATGGCGACGTAATGCCAGAAACCAATCGGTGAGCGCGCGTGATCTGGAAGATCCGGATCAATTGCACCAGCGCTACGTGGAAGTTCAATCGTCGCTACTACGCCTGCATGATCAGATGGGAAACAAATCTTTGTGCCGCAATTCCATACTCCGGAACCATCTGGCCAGACATTGCCAATGATTTTAGAACTTACCGTTGCATAGACATTTTTTGTAAAGATGTAATCCAGTCGATCAGTGAATCCATATTGATTGCCAAATTCTTCTGCTGCTTTGATGCGCTTCTTATCCGGTCCATCCAGCAGAGCGCTTGCACCCCAGGTGAAGTAGCGCGGATTCTTTGCATCAGGTGAAGCGTTTTCAAATCCTGCTTCAATCATGGTGCTGTAGGCATTGCACTTTGCTCCACCTGATGTTGGGCAAGTCTCACTGACGACTGGTTGTTCTCCAGGATTGGGTTCGTTGACTGGTCGTGGATCACGATAGTCAGCATTGAAATCACCCATGATGATCACAGGCATCTTGGCATCCTTGAGATCAGCCACGAGCTGCTGTGCTTGAAGTGCAGAATTAGGGATTTTATTTTCATCCCAGATTGATTCAAGGTGAGTGGAGATCAGCCTCACAACCGAATCCTGTACTTTGAAATCAGCCCAGGTGTACCCGCGATAAATCGTCATGATGGTTGGGACGATTGAATATGTCGCATCAAACTCTGAGTTACCTACTTGGATGATTCGATCTTTCACATCGTCACGGACCAATAGGGCATCACCGATTGTGAAACCACAGGCCGCGCTGTCCTGGCCGAAGATGGGATTAAAGATCTCAGGATCAGTAACTTTGGTGAGATATGGAATTGCTGCGATGGAGTAGCCAGGATTGAAAGCATCTACCCCATTGGCGCTAGCTATGGAATAACTGACGCCGACCTGCTTTGTGGCTGCAATGAACTCATCTAGGAAATTGAAGACTTCTACTTTGTCACTGAAGAGATCTTTCTTGCAGTACCAGATTGTTGCTTCCTGAATTCCGATTACTTCCGGGCGATCCTGCGCTGCTTCACGCGCTAATTTGGGCGCGCGGGCTGAAAAATCAGTCTTCTTCACTTGATCCCACATGAACTGCGCGGCCTTAGGGAAATTAGGAATCAGCTCGAGAGCTACACCGACATCAGAGCCAAGATAGAGATTACGAGACATCACAGTGATGCGATAAGGCTCTTCACTCTTGGCGGTGGCCAATAGCGAAGTTGAGATGGGAGAAACGAGCAGCGCCGTGAGAAGCGCAATCAGGCGGCGCATTGAATTTTTAGGAGTGGCCGTCGAAAAGACTTGTGACTGATCCATCTTCGAAGACCTCGCGAATTGCTCGGCCCAAGAGTGGCGCAATCGACAGCACAGTCAGATTAGGGAAACGACTCTCTTCTGGAATTGGCAGAGTGTTTGCTACAACAACTTCGCTGACGCGTGAGTTGCGCAGACGTTCTGCAGCAGGTCCGGAGAAAACAGGATGCGTAGCGGCAATGATGACTTCGCGTGCGCCAGCGTCGTAGAGCGCATCGACCGCTTTTGTGATGGTTCCAGCGGTATCGATCATGTCATCGATGACAACGCAGGTCTGGCCATCAACTTCTCCGACCACGCGTCCTGTGACTGCTTCATTAGGAATGCGTGGGTCACGAGTCTTATGGATGAAAGCAATCTGTGTGCCACCGAGAAGATCACTCCAGCGCTCTGCAACACGTACTCGGCCGGAATCTGGCGAGACAATTGTTAAACGAGAACGATCCACTTTAGAGCCAACGTAATTAGCCAATAGTGGCAATGCGAAGAGATGATCGACTGGGCCATCGAAGAATCCTTGAATCTGTGAAGTATGGAGATCAACCGTCATCAAGCGATCTGCGCCAGCGGTCTTGAAGAGATCTGCCATGAGTCGCGCAGAGATTGGTTCGCGACCGCGGTGTTTCTTATCTTGACGGGCATATCCATAAAAAGGAGCAATAACTGTGATGCGCTTAGCCGATGCTCTCTTGAGTGCATCAACCATGATGAGTTGTTCCATGATCTGCTTATTGACTGGCGCGGTGTGGCTCTGAATAACGAATGCATCGCAACCACGAACGCTCTCTTCGAAACGGATGAAGATTTCACCATTGGCAAAGTCATATGCTGACGTTGGGGTGATGGGAACGCCTAATTCGGCTGCGACTTCCTCAGCAAGTTCGGGATATCCACGCCCGGTGAAAATTCGGAGGCGCTTTTCGGAACTGAGACGGAGTTCGTTACTCATTTCGACCCTTCCTTCTTGGCAGCAGCGTTTGCGGATTTTGAACCCTGACGTTTCTTCAATACCCAGCCGAGGATATTAGTTTGCTTTGCACGTCCAATACCAAGTGCTCCCGGTGGAACATCCTCGGTAATAACTGACCCAGCTGCGGTATAGGCGCCATCACCAATAGTGACAGGTGCGACCAACATCGAATCGCTTCCAATGCGGACGTGATCTCCGATAACGGTCTGGTGCTTCTCTACTCCGTCGTAGTTGACCACAACGGTGGCTGCTCCAATATTTGATTCTGTGCCGATAGTTGCATCACCGACATAAGAGAGATGAGGAACTTTTGATGCTTCCCCAACCCGAGAATTCTTGATTTCGACAAAAGAGCCGACCTTTACATTTGAGGCAAGAACTGTGCCGCCACGCAGGTGTGCAAATGGTCCGACTGTCGCATCTGAGCCAATAACACTTGATTCACAATGTGATTCCAGGACATGGGCACCAGATCCAACTTCACAATCGATGAGAGTTGTACGCGGTCCAATAACAGCGGATTTACCAATCTTTGTCTTACCTTTGATGGCACAACCTGGTTCGATCCGAACATCAACATCGATTTCTGCGGTGATATCAACCCAGGTGCTCATGGGGTCCACGAAAGAGACGCCGCTTAACATAAGAGCTTCATTGATGCGACTGTGCATGACATATGTGCAGACCGAGAGCTGAGAACGATCATTAACTCCGAGAACTTCAGTGAAATCTTCGGTCAATAACGCAGAAACTTTCTTGCCATCTTTCTTGAGGATAGAGATGACATCGGTCAAATACTCCTCTTTCTGGGAGTTCTGCGATGTCAATCGCGAAATCGCACTGACCAAATCTGCGAGTTCAAAAATATAGACCCCTGAGTTAATCTCAAGAGTCTCTTTTTCTTCCTGATTTGCATCTCGCTCTTCAACGATCTTTGCCAGGCTCTCATCTTCTTCTCGGATGACTCGCCCATATCCAGAGGGATCAGGCATTATGGTTGTGAGAACGGTTGCGCTCGATTGTGATGAATTGTGCGATGCAAGAAGTTTCTCAAGCGTTGCTCCACGAAGCAACGGAGTATCCCCCGCACACACCAAGACTGAGCCAGAGCCTGTAAATGTTTCGAGAGCGATACGAACTGCATGGCCAGTTCCACCACGCACTTCTTGATGGACTGTGGTGGCGGCGGGAGCAATGGTTGATAGGTGAGTGATTACTTCATCTTTAGATGCGCCGATAACAACGCGAAGTTCTTTCGGTTTAACAGATTGAACAGCATGAAGAACATGTCCGATAAGCGAACGACCAGCAATTTCATGGAGGACTTTGGCGCGCGTGGATTTCATTCTGGTGCCCTCGCCTGCGGCGAGAACGATTGCGAGATCCAGCTGGCTCAACTCCCCACCTCTCCTCACGCCATTCTATTTACTGACTTACTCAAGCTCCTCCACCAGGTATCGATCCTGGACCCTGGGCTTCAAAGGCCCATGTGCTAGCCACTACACAATGGAGGAACCTGAATTCTATTAGGTCAGGCTCACTGCTGATGACCGCTGGCTAGCTGCTCTCGATTATCCGCGCTCCGGGTACGGGACCTGAGGCGCGAACGACATTGCCTACAACGCCGCTTGATGTGAGGGCTACTACGAGATCAAGCGCGTGATCTTCATTCTCTGCCAAGAATGCAACTGTCGGCCCAGAGCCAGAAACCAATCCACCGAGCGCTCCATAATCCATACCAACATCAAGAATTAATCGCAGTGCAGGTTTAAGCGAACACGCTGCAGGTTGCAGATCATTAGAGAGAGCCTTGCCCAAAGCAACTGCATCGCCAGCGCTCAATGCATGCAGCAACGAATCACTCACGTGTGGCGGTGCAACTTGGAGCCCTTCACGTAATCGATCGCATTCACTGTAAACAGCAGGTGTCGAGAGTCCAGAACTCGATAATGCAAGAACCCAATTATAAGAACCGCGAGAGAGCACGGGAGTTATCTGATCTCCTCGCCCGGTGCCGATTGCAGTGCCACCTGAAATCGTGAATGGAATGTCAGCGCCGAGCTCTGCACCGATTCGTTCCATATCATTTCGCTTTAATCCCAATCCAAAAAGTGAATCAATAGCAACAATGGTGGCTCCAGCATCTGCGCTACCGCCAGCCATACCACCTGCAATGGGAATCTCTTTTGTGAGTGTGATCTCTAATCCATCAGTGATATCAAACTTCTTCATCATCAGCTCAGCTGCCTTATAGGCAAGATTGTTTTTATCAAGTGGTAAGTAATCGCTGGGTTTTCCGCCAGAGAGAATTGTGATTCCTGCTCGACTTGAAAACGCAACCTTTACATCATCAAAGATTGAAACTGCTTGAAATACTGTGGCGACTGGGTGATAACCATCGCGTTGCAATGGGCCGACAGAGAGTTGCAGGTTAATCTTTCCAGGAACGCGCGCAACTACGTGGGACGGCATGTGGTGAGCGTATTACTTTGAAGGGTTTAGCGCTCTATTAGGTGGTTGGCCAGAGCGGCAAAACTCTCGACCGAGAGTGACTCTCCCCTGATAGTTGGTTCAATTCCTGCGGCCGAGAGGGCTTTTTCAGCTTCGCTAGAGCCCCCATAGATATCGGAATAGATTGCACGGAGCATCTTGCGACGCTGTCCGAAAGCGCGATCTATCAATTCAAAAGTGCGCTCACGAAGCTTCTCATCACCCAGCGGTTCGTGACGGACAAATCGAACGAGTGAGGAATCCACATTAGGCACCGGCCAGAAAACGGAACGAGAAACTGAATCAGCCAGTGTCATTTCACACCACCATGCAGCTTTTGCGCTGGGAACTCCATAAGTCTTGTTGCCGGGTTTAGCAGCTAAACGTTCTGCTACCTCTGTTTGCACCATTACTACGCCCGAAGTAATTGAAGGGAATCGCTCCAAAATCGTCAGTAGTACTGGGACAGAGACGTTATAGGGAAGATTGGCCACTAACTTCGTTGGGTTTCCTGGAATGTCATGGACTTTCAAAGCATCATTGTTGATGATACTGAGATGTCCTTCTTCAACTCCATGTGATTGTGCAGTGAGAGGAAGTTGTTTGGCAAGACGCTCATCGATTTCAATTGCGGTTACATGATGTGCACTTTGTAGTAGAGCTAAGGTGAGCGAACCCAATCCTGGACCAATCTCAACCACATGGTCATCCGCTTCGATGCCAGCGAGTCGAACAATCTTCTGACATGTATTGCCATCAATAACAAAGTTCTGACCAAGAGACTTTGCTGGATGAAGCTCTAACTGTTTTGCAATCTCACGTATTTCAGTAGCACCAAGTAGAGAGATGCTCATGGCCTGAAGGATCCAAAGATGCGCTCTGCGTTAGCGCTGATGGCGCCAGTCATGGTCGAAAGATCCTCACCGCGTTCAGCGGCGATAAATCGCAGGATGTTGGGAATCTGAGCCGGAGTATTGAGAGAACCGCGATGAGGCATCGGGGCTAAAAATGGCGAATCGGTCTCAACTAAGAGTTGATTGATGGGTACAAGCTTTACTGCTTCGCGTAATTGTGGGGCATTTTTGAATGTAACGGTCCCTGCAAAGGAGAGCACATACCCCTTCTCGATGCACTCTTCAGCCATGAGGGCATCGCCCGAATAGCAGTGAAAGATCGTCACTGGAGGCGCACCAACCTCGTCCAGCACATCAAGAACTGCGCGGTGCGCATCACGATCATGAATGACAAGAGCCTTGTCATGCTTCTTAGCAATCTCTATATGGCGTTTGAAAGAGTACTTCTGCTTATCTTGTAATGCAGGTTCGGTACGGAAGAAATCTAATCCCGTTTCACCAATAGCTCTCACACGTGGATGACTTGCGAGACTTTCGATTACCTCTAAGTCAGCTTCTAAATCTTCTACGACTGGTGCTTCGTTAGGATGAAGAGCAACTGCGGCCAATACTTGTGTGTTCCACTTCTCTGCACATCGAACCGACCATTTAGATTGTTCTGCGGAATATCCCACTTGAACAATTCGATCAATTCCAACACTTGCTGCTTCATCCAGCACGCGCTTAATTGCAGGATCATCAGGTTCAGTATTGGTGACAATTTCAAGATGCGCATGAGAATCAACGCAGGTCACAGGCAGAGCTTCAGGTAGAGGCGCAGGCTGGCGATCAAGATCTCGATTGTGTCGATCAGCCATAAATCAATTTAGCTCTCGAGTTCAGGCAAACGTGGAAAAAGAATGTCGCCTTTAGAGATTCTTGTTCCTGGTTTGAGTTGGCCCCATGTCGAAACCTTTGAAATTTGTTGAGTAGCAATCTCGCCAAGAGATGCAGTCGCGCCAAGTGAATCCCAGAGTTTTGCAGTCGAGATTGGCATGATGGGATGAAGCAAGATGGCGAGTGCTCGGAGCGCTTCAGCAGTGTTGTAGAGAATTGCATCAAGTTCTGCTTTTCTTGTCGGGTCCTTAGCGACCAACCAAGGCTCTTTGACGGTGACATAGCCATTGACCGCTTTGCAGAAGTCCATAATTACATTGATTCCGCCTTGGAAGTCCAGAGCGCAGATTGCCTGATCCGCAGCAGAAACTGTCTTAGACAATGCTGCAGAAAGTTCGGCGTCTTCTGCTTTTGCCGGCAGAACTCCTTCACAGTACTTCTCAACCATGGCGGCTAAACGTGAGGCGAGATTTCCAAAGTCATTGGCAAGTTCGCTGGTGTAACGCGCCGACATATCTTCCCAAGAGAAAGATCCATCGCTACCAAATGGAATCGCACGCATGAAGTAGTAACGGAATGCATCTACGCCAAAATGGCCTGTGATATCTGACGGTGCGATTCCAGTGAGTTTGCTCTTGCTCATTTTTTCGCCGCCCACAAGTAACCAGCCATGGGCAAAAACTTTCTTGGCAACTGGAAGATCTGCAGCCATCAACATAGCTGGCCAGATCACAGCATGGAATCGAAGAATGTCTTTTCCGACTAGATGAACATCTGCTGGCCAAGTTTTGGCGAAGAATTTTCCGCTCTCACTTGCCGCATCGTCTGTGAGTCCCACCGCTGTTGCATAATTCAAAAGCGCATCAAACCAGACGTAAACCACCTGTTTTGTATCCCAAGGGACTGGGATTCCCCAATTGAAGGTAGAGCGAGAGATAGATAGATCGGAGACTCCACCTTCGAGAAATGCAATAACTTCATTTCGTGCACTTGCTGGTTCGCATGCTTCTGGATTCTTCTTGTAGTGATCTAGTAGCGGTTGAACAAATGCAGATAATTTGAAGAACCAATTAGTCTCGCTCACCATCTCAACTGGCTTGGAGTGAATCTTGCACTTACCTTCATCGAGATCACCAGGTAGCTTGAATTCTTCACAACCTATGCAATATGGGCCTTCATATTTTCCTTCGTAAATGAAGCCCTTCTCCATAAGTCCTTGCAGGAACTTTTGGACGCGTTCCATATGTCGTGGCTCCGTCGTGCGGATGAAGTCGTCATTAGCAATCTCGAGGTGCTTCCAGACAGGCTTCCATGCATCTTCGACAAGGCGATCGCACCATTGTTGGGGTGCGGTGTTGTTTGCCTCAGCAGTGCGCATGACTTTCTGGCCATGTTCGTCGGTACCAGTAAGAAACCAGACCGACTCACCTTTCTGGCGATGCCAACGGGTAAGAAGATCCCCCGCCACAGTTGTGTAAGCGTGCCCAATATGCGGCGCATCATTGACGTAGTAAATCGGCGTCGTGAGATAAAACGATTTCTCTGCGCTAGACATGGGCGGGATTCTATCTATTTATCCAGCACCATGATGTCAAAGACTTTGCGCTTAGGAATATGGAGTTCCTTTGCAGTCATAGCAATAGCTTCTTTACGCGTAATTCCAGAAGACTCGTACCGGCGGACGATTTCTGCGATCTCTTCATCAGATTTCTGATCAGAAGAAGGCTCGTAGCCAGCAATCACAATCGTGAATTCGCCGAGCATCTCTTTGCTCTTTGACCAAAGAAGAATCTCTTCTGCGCTACCACGCTGCACTTCTTCGTAGGTCTTTGTGATTTCTCTGCATACTGCGACTTGTCGAGATTTTCCTAGGATGCGAACAATTGAATCAAGAGTCTCTGGAACACGATGTGGTGCTTCAAAGATGACGAGCGTGCGTTGTTCATGCGCGCGCTCTTCAAACCATTGATCGCGAGCGCCACTAGTTCGTGGCGGAAAGCCATCGAATGCGAAACTATCCGTTGGCAAGCCCGATAGCGCAAGTGCGGCAAGAACTGCGCTCGGTCCTGGAATTACAGAAACTTTAAAACCTTTATCAATCGCCATTCGCACTGCACGATATCCAGGGTCACTCACTGAGGGCATTCCTGCATCCGTAACCAAGAGAACTCGCTTACCTGATGCGAGTGCATCGGAAATCTCATCAAGGCGAGAGCTTTCATTCCCCTCAAAAAAGGAGAGGATGGTGGCGCGACATTCAATCTCAAGATCCTTGCACAGGCGCAAGAACCGCCGCGAATCTTCTGCAGCGACGACATCGACTTGCGTTATGGCGCTCTTGAGGCGATCTGAAGCATCACCAATATTTCCCAATGGAACCGCCGCCAGAATCAACTCACTCACAGCGCCATTATGGCGGTCAGTATCCTTATCCATCATGTCCTCACTCATCAGCGGCATCTCTATTCGCAATCGCCAACTCATCGCATTGGGATCAGTACTTCTCTTCGCTGCATTGACTCGTTTTATCAATCTGGGCCGGCCATCAGAACTCGTCTTTGATGAGGTCTATTACGTTGATGGAGCCCGTGATTTCCTGGAATCGGGAGTAGAACTTGATAAAGGAGCTGCTGAATTCGTCGTTCATCCACCAGTTGGCAAGTGGGCAATCGCCCTTGGAATTCGAATCTTCGGTGACACGCCATTTGGCTGGAGATTCAGTGCGGCGCTGGTAGGAACGCTCTCAGTACTTCTCGTCTTCCTCATCGCACGAAAGCTCTTCACTTCTTTCTTTCTGAGCATTACTGGAGCAATCTTGATGGCGCTCGATGGGCTACATCTGGTGATGTCACGGACCGCATTGCTCGACATCTTCCTTTCATTCTTTATCCTGCTTGCCTTTTATCTTGTATTACAAGAACGCTACTGGTCTGCAGCGATTGTCATGGGGCTTGCACTCGGAACAAAGTGGAGTGCGATCTATGTTCTTGCTGCACTTGGACTCTTCCTGCTCATTCGCGATCGTAAATTCTTGCGAACTCCAATTCAGTTTGGCGTGACTCCATTGCTCGTTTATCTCGCAAGTTGGACTGGTTGGTTTCTTAGTAATGATGGTTGGAGCAGAAACCACTCCAGCAATGCGCTCGCATCTCTCATTCACTATCACCGTGAGATGCTCAACTTTCACACCGGATTGACAACGGATCACTCATATCAAGCCAGCGCTTGGAATTGGTTAGTGCTAGGTCGCCCAACATCGTTCTTTTATGCAACGCCTAATAATTGTGGGAGCGATAGTTGCTCTCAAGAAGTTCTCGCACTCGGTACCCCGTTTTTGTGGTGGGCAGGTCTCATCGCTCTGGCAATAACTATCGGCTACTTCATCTATCGCCGAGAAAGAAGCGCTGGTCTCATTTTGCTCTTCTTGCTCTCGAGCTATCTTCCATGGCTGGCTTTCCCAGAGCGCACAACCTTCTATTTTTACGCGATTGCATTTCAGCCATTCCTGGTTCTAACAATCGTGTATGTGATTTCCAAAGCCCTCGAGGATGAGGGCAAAGTAAAACCGCGACGAGAACTGGCTATCGCTGCAATTGGACTTATTGCGCTCTGTTTTGCTTACTTTTTCCCGCTCTACGTAGGCGGGGTACTCAGTTATGACGATTGGTATGCGCGAATGTGGTTTACCAGCTGGATCTAGTTACTGGCCTGCAGCGCGGTTATTACGTAAGTGTTCTTCCAGCTCATCAGCTTGAACTTGATCAAAAATCTGGTCTGACTTAGGCGCCATTGCTTCACGTATCGCGCGCTCTTGCGCTTCGCTCCATGCGCCAGGAATCGTTAGATCGATTATGCGACGTTGTGGGGCAGCCTTCGATGAGGTGACATAACTTGGGGCAGGAACTGATGTGGGCTCCCATGTTTCGCGATTCTTATCTGCGCTTCCTTTTGGAAGTATCACAATGCTCTGTACTTCTTGAGTGTATGAAGCCACGCGTTCAGAAAGCGGCGTCCATTGTTCTTCGCTGAATTCTTCTGTGATTGCCCGTCGAGTTGAAATGCTCTTTGAGCGCGCAATTATCTCAGAGTAATTATTGGATGAAGGTTTAGCACTGACACTAGCAATAGACCGAGCGCGCTTTACTTCCTCTTGCATTGAGTGAATCTGATGACGCGCGTGAACTATGAAGAGTGCGAATGCAGAGATCGGAAGTGTCATGACTGCTGGAGCGACAAGACCAATTAGTGCAAAGAGGGAAATAACTAAGGTGAGTCCGACAATAGAGAAGAAAAGAATTCTTCTGGTAGCAACTTGTTGCTCGCGCTTTTTGGTGATTGCCTCATAATCTGGAGCTGCGTTACCTGAGGTGAGACCAACAACCTTCATGGTCTTCTCGAATTTCTCTACTGTTCGGCCAGAAACTTCTTCATGGGTGGAGATCCAACGTGGCAGGAAGTAGGCAATCCACATCCCCACGATGATTAAGTAAATAAGTCCTGATCCCACGATTGCTAACCCTAAAGGGAGGAATGGGACTTTTCGGGTATTTCCCGCCCTCTAATTTT
>CAYSGG010000001.1:90736-99837 GCA_964430775.1 uncultured Clavibacter sp.
CTCTATTGAATTCGGGGATTCTCTTTTACAAAACAGAGATGGTCCCGCCATGCCCCATCGATATGTAAGTACCGGGGACGCAATCCTTCAAATACATATCCTGCTTTCTCTGCGACCCTCTTCGATGCAGCATTCTCAGGTCTTAGATTTATTTCGATGCGATGTAAACCAAGTTCCTCAAGGCCATATCGCGTCAGCTCGCGAACCGCTCGAGTTGTGAGCCCCTTGCTCGCATGGTCTTGGTCGATCCAGTAACCGATATGTCCACCGCGATATGCCCCCAATGAAATGCCACCCAAGGTGATCTGGCCGATAAGTTTGCGGTCGAACCAGATTGCAAGGGAGAGCGCGCGGCCAGCGCGGCCTTCGCGGTTATGGATTTGAACCATCTCAACAAAAGTGGGCAGATTTCTACTCTCATCAACGCTTGGTGAGGTTGCTTCCCAGGGCGTGAGCCATTCCCGATTCTTACGACGAACTTGAAGCCATGCACCGCGATCACGGATGCGAAGTGGGCGAAGAGTGAGTTCCCCGTCATTGAGAATGAGGGGCCAGTGACCGCGAGAGATTCGAGCCATAAAGCGAACTAGTTAAAGCGCCGTTCTAGCACCAGGACATCTACTTCGTCGCCAGCTTTTGCTCCGGTTGCACTTTCGGGAATCACGATCAGTCCCGTTGCATCAGAGAGAGTGACAAGATCACCTTGATTATCGATAGCAGTTACCTGTCGACGCGTGGAATTGTCAGCAGAGAGCACGCCGCGAATGAAAGAGTGTTTGCCGACTTCGCTAGCAACTGCATTGGTGAGGGTGGCCTTAATGACTGGTCGATGGATGTCATAAAGACCCATCATGCTTCGAATCATTGGGCGGATGAAAAGTTCAGTTGAAATGTAGGCAAAAATAGATTCACCGGGAAGGGCCACTACCGGAGTTCGATCTGGGCCGATGCTTCCAAATGCATGTCGGCCAGTGCCTTCAATCAAAGGTGATACTTCACGCACGTTGCCAAGTTGAGTCAGAACTGAATAGATCAGATCAAAGGATTCATCATGGCTTTCACCGCAGATAACGATGAGATCTGCACGGACTAATTGGTCTTCGACAACATCCTTCAGCATCTCAGCCGTTGCAGGAATTGTATGAACGCGATAGCCAACGGCTCCCGCCTCTTTTACTGCAGTAGTGAGCAGCCAAGAGTTCGCCTCAAACTCATCCTCACGATCACGTAATTGTGAGCCAGGTTCGACCAAGTCTGCGCCGGCAGAGATAACGACAACACGTGGCTGGGGACGAGTTGGCAATTGATCAAGACCTAATGATGCGGCTAAGCCGATCTGAGTGGCGCGGATACGAGAGCCAGCCTTCATAACTACTCGATCGCCTGAGGTGAGGTCGGTAGCCAAGGTCGCACCATGTGCATCGAGTAATGGCATATCAAAAGCTGCCAATGGTTTAGCCAGCGTCAATAGCTCGGCTGCTAACTCTGAAACCTTCATCGTTTCGCTCACGCGGCAACCCTACTTTGTAAATACGCTAATCCCGTGGATTCAACGAAGGATGCAAAGCGATTGAAGTCTGAGTTGCGCAAGAGATATCGCGCAGAACGAGAGTTTCTCGTTGTCGAATGTAATTGGGAACACCTTATTCAAAGTTCGGAAGTCGCTCAGGCAAAAGTCGTAGCAACCTACATCTCTTATGGTCTTGAGCCGGATACATCGGCTCTTAACTCAGCGCTTCTCAAAGCCGGTAAGACCGTAGTTGTTCCACGGATGCTTGCTGATAAAGATCTCGAATGGGTGCGCTGGACCGGAGATGATGCTGATGGCGCAGTGTTCACGGATGAGATTGATGTCGTGATTGCACCTGCGCTCCATATTGATCGACAGGGAAATCGTTTGGGACAAGGTGGCGGTTCGTACGATCGCGCATTAGCAAGAACGCGAGCCTGGAAGGTGGCCTTGGTCTATCCCGGAGAGTTATCTAGTGAGCAAATTCCCTCAGAACCGCATGATCAGAAGGTTGATGCCGCAGCTACTGCCGAAATATTGGTGCGATTTACAGAACGGAGTTGAGATTGCGCGCCATAACGAGGCGTTGAATCTGGTTTGTTCCTTCATAAATCTGAGTGAGTTTGGCATCACGCATCATTCGCTCGACGGGATAGTCGCTGACATATCCATAACCACCCAGGACTTGAACTGCATCGGTCGTAACTTTCATAGCAGCATCCGTGGCATAGCACTTTGAAGCTGCTGAGAAGAAGGTCAGATCTGCCGTCAATGACTCACTCTTACTTGCGGCTGCGTAAGTAAGTTGTCGGGCAGCTGCGATTTCCATCGCCATATCAGCCAACATAAATTGGACAGCTTGGAAATCAAAGATTGACTTTCCGAATTGCTTTCTTTCTTGCGCATATTTAGTCGCAACTTCAAATGCACCTTGCGCAATTCCTAACGCTTGAGCCGCGATTGTGATGCGAGTGTGATCAAGAGTTTTCATTGCTAATCCAAAACCTGCACCGATTTCGCTGATGCGTCGATCATCTCCTATTTCAACATTATCGAAATAGACTTCACGAGTCGGCGAACCTTTAAAGCCCATCTTCTTCTCATGTGCTCCGAAGGAAACTCCAGGATCGCTCTTCTCAACAACGAACGCTGTGATTCCTTTTGAACCCTTCTCAGGATCTGTGGAGGCCAGGACTGTGTAGAAATCTGAGAATCCGGCATGTGAGATCCACTTCTTACTTCCATTGAGGACCCAACCATCGCCTTTACGAACAGCGCGTGTTTTCATTGCAGCAGCATCCGAGCCGGCTTCTGATTCAGATAAGCAGTATGAGAAACCTTTACCTTGAGCTAACGGTGTAAGCCAACGCTTTTTCTGTTCTTCATTTCCACCGAGCATCAATGGAACTGAGCCGAGTTTATTAACCGCAGGAATGAGAGATGACGATGCACAAACTCGCGCAACTTCTTCAATGATGATGACAACGCCGAGAGCATCTGCTCCTTCTCCGCCGTATTGAGTTGGTACGTGAGCGGCAGCAAGTCCTGCGCTCTGCAGCGCATCAAAAGCCTCTTGAGGAAAGCGCGCGTTTGCATCGACATCATGTGCGAAGGGCTGAATCTTCTTATCAGCAAGCGAACGTACGCTGTCTCGTAGCGCTTGGTATTCCTCGGGCAATGAGAAGAGCGATTCCATGGGCGGGATACTACTTACCTTCGCGTTTACTTTCTCGGTCGGCTAATCGCTCGAGATATTCGTTGTATTCGGCAAGATCTACGGCTGAGTGCTTATCTGCGCGTCTTGCCTCGCGAGCATCAGTTCGCACCCATTGGATAAATGTCGCAATCAGGGCCACAACAATGGGGATCTCTCCCATCGCCCAACCAATCGCAGCTCCAGTCTTCTGATCTGCCAAGAGGTCAGTTGCCCAAGGGCGTTCAAGTAGTTGGTAGTACCCACCATCGAGGAGATTATTGGCTGACATCAGCGCGACAGAGAAGAAGGCATGAATGCTCATGGCTGCTAACAGCATCACAACGCGGACAAGATGATGAACTTTACGAGGATTTGGATCGATCCCAACGATGACATGGAAGAAGAGCAAACCCGCACCGATGAAATGTAGGTTCATGATGATGTGGCCGAAATGGCTACCCATGAGATTGCCGAAAAGCGGAGTGAAGTACAGCGCAAACAACGAACCATCGAATATCGCAAGCGCGACTATTGGGTTTGTCCAGATTCTTGTGGCTCGTGAATGTAGCGCTGCGATTAGTGCTCCACGAATTCCGCGCTCTCCTTTTTCTCTACCAATCGGCAAGGTGCGTAACGCAAGAGTGATGGGAGCGCTCAGGATGATGGCAATTGGCGCAATCATGCTCAAGACCATGTGAGCGATCATGTGATACTGAAATGAGAAGTGTGAGTACAGACCAAGGCCACCACTTGTAGCGTAATCAAGCAAGCTAATTCCAATAGCAAAGGAAATTGTCCGACCAACCGGCCATTTATCGCCTCTGCGAGCAAGGGCAACTACGCCACGAATGTAGAGCGCAGTCGCAAATACCAGTAGGCCCAGCATCAGTCCATTTGCTTCGTACTCAAAGAAGACACGACTGAGAGTAGGAGCTTCAGGCATCGCGATTCCTACAAGTTCGCGCACCTTGTCGAATTCAACCGGAGTTGATTCCTCTGGCGTGAATCTATTAAGCAGTGCGCCAATTCCTAAAATCAGAGCCATGATTGCAAGTTCGAATGGCAACAAGCGTTGAACAGAAACTCTGGTACGTATCTTGCTCGCCATGATAAATACCACCAGAGTTAATGCAATCTTTAGTGCAATCAATGCGCCATAACCTGTAAGCCAATCCTCTGAGAGTCGAAGCCTGGTCCATGCATTGGCGATTCCACTTAACACAACAGCAAAGGAGGACCAGAGTGCAATCATAGAAACTCGAGGTAACGCCAATTGTTGAACATCGCGCGGCATGATCTGTAAAGCAAAAACCGCGCCAATCCAGAATGAAAGTGCCAGCACATGGATGAGAAGAGATCCGATTGCCAAACCATGGCTACCTTGCGAACTTGAGTGGCTTTGAAAGATTGGTGCCAAAGAACCACTTAAGGCAAGTGCTAGGAGCCAGAGCGCGCCACCATTCTTTTTAATTCTTCGAGCAATGATAAAAACAAATATCGATACCAGAACTTGATAAGCAAGTAGCTTGCCTAGGGTGACCTGAGTCGTGAAAGATCTGATGATGGTGAGATCAAGAACTTCAAAGAGACTCGATTCAAAGATATCTGCCAAGATCGCTAAAAGATTTCCCAGCGAAGCGACAATCCACAATCCTGAACTCCAATACAAGAACTTCTGAGTGCTTGCAGACGACGCTTGGATTACACCATCACGTTCAGGCAGAAGAAACGCCAGCGATAAGAGCGCACCAACGACCAATACCGATAACGCGGTATTTGCTACGTCGAAAATCACGCTCGTCCTCGAATCTCAATTAGCCCGGCCTATAAGTCATCCCTTAGATTACGCCCGTGCCTACATATCAGTATCAATGTAACGCCTGTGATCACGCCTTCGAGGTAGTGCAATCCTTCACAGATGCGGCTATTTCGGTCTGTCCTGAATGTGGCAAGGATGTTCGCAAGATCTATTCCAACGTTGGAATCGTCTTTAAGGGCTCGGGTTTCTATAAGACTGATTCACAGACAAAAACCTCTGATTCAAAGCCAACTACCGCTCCAGCAACTCCTTCAACAAGCGACTAGTTATTCGTGATGCGGGGGTTTATCTCCCTTAATCTCAGCATCGCGAGCGTCATCTTTTTCTAGATCAATCTCATCCGATGTGATTGCCGGTAGAAATTCACTCATTTCATTCCTAACGATCGTTGTACGCCTTTGATGATCATTGGGAATGAATCCTTTGGCATTAATCCCTCAATGACAAGTGAGCTTGCGCCATGAACCGCAGACCAAACCAACACTTCGCCGCCCAGTCGAGCGCTCTTAGTGATGAGCCCTTCTTCAACTAGTTCGTCAAGGCTCTGTTTGAGAAGTTGCCACGCTTTGCTCTCGAGAGGGGACTCATGTTGTTCACAGAATCCCCCAAAAATTAATCGGTAAAGGTTTGGTTGGTTTAAAGCCCATTTGAAATAAGAGGTACCCAAGGCCTCAAAGCGTTCTTTGGCGCCGCGCGCGCCACCGCCTTTAATCTTAGAAATTGCTTGCTCTTGTATCTCTGCTAGTTGCTCAAAGAGAGTGTTGCCGACTGCAGAAACCAAGGAGTCTTTATCTTGGAAATAGTGATAGCTAGCGCTTGGACTAACACCTACTTCTGCGGATACCGCACGGAGAGAAAGGTGATCTGGTCCATATTTTCGTACCAGGGAAATAGCCGCTTCAACAAGCGCGCTCTCCAGATCTCCGTGATGATAGGAGGTCTTAAGAATCGCTTTTGGAGCCATAACCAAATCATGCTCCAAAACTTGACAATGTTCAAATAGACACCAATAATCTGAACACTGTATAGATAATTGAAAGGGACATTATGTTCGAGCGTCTGGGTCACTTCATCGCGAAGCGCAAGAAAGCGGTGCTCTCGCTCTTCCTTTTAACAACGATTCTCTCGGGCGCCATCGGCTCGCAAGTCTTTTCGCGCTTTGACTCCGGCGGCTATTCCGATCCCAACAGCGATTCGGTAAAGGTCTGGGAGTATCTAGAAGACACGTTCAAAGTGAAGGATCCGGCAGTCGTGTTGGTTGTCGACGCCAAAGATAAGTCGGTGGATGATCCCGCCGTCGTGGCAGCGGCCCAAAAGCTTGAAGCAGAGGTTCGCGGTGAGGAAACTGCTGAAAGCGTATTGTCTTATTGGTCCAGCGGTGGCGCTCCTTCCCTCAAGAGTAAAGATGGAAGCTCAGCCTTTATCTTCGTCTATCTCAAGTCAACAGATTTCACTGAGATTGATCGCTCAGGTGGCTATTACCAAGATAAATACGATGGTGCCTACGGTGATCTAGAAATTTATGCATCTGGTGGAGCTGTGTTTGCGAATGCCATCAATGGTCGAATTCAGAATGACTTGAAGATCTCCGAAGCGATCTCCATTCCACTGACATTCTTACTGCTGATATTTGTATTCGGCGCGATGGCAGCATCTGCCATGCCACTCGTTGTTGGCATCACAGCCATTCTTGGAACTTTCTTAGTCATGTACCTCTTGACGTTATTTACTGATGTCAGCATTTTTGCTCTCAACCTCACGACGGGTCTTGGTCTTGGCTTAGGAATTGATTACGCCTTATTAATCGTAAATAGATTCCGAGAAGAGTTAGCTAAGGGTCTGGATAACGAAAGCGCAATCGTTAATACCCTGCGCAGCGCCGGTAAAACAGTCTTCTATTCGGGGCTCACAGTCGTACTGACATTGATCTCACTTACCTTCTTCCCCCAGAACTTCTTGAAGTCCATGGGCTATGCCGGAGCAGCCGTTGTGGCACTTGCTGTTCTCGGTGCGCTGATTCCACTTCCTGCAATCCTTGCCATCATTGGAAAGAAAGTGAACAAAGGCACCGTTCGTAAGAGCGGATTAGTGCAGAAAGAGGATGGCCGCTGGGCTCAAGTTTCACGCTTTGTGATGCGCCGACCTATCAGCGTTGTGATGGGATCGGTTGCGATTCTGGTGCTGCTCACAGCTCCGATTGCCAACATCAAGTTCAGCCAAGTCGATAGCGGAGTCTTGCCACGTACCGATCGTGCCTACATCGCCTCGCAATTCATCGCTGATGAATTCCCCGGTCAAGAAAGTAACCCGGTTGAAATCATTTTCCCAGCCGGTGCAAGCCAGACAGAAGAGATTGCAAGTTTCGCCAACTCACTTACTCAAGTCCCTGGGATTGTTCGCGTTGGACAACCAGAGACGATGGGTGAAAGCGTCCGCCTTGTCGCGATCCATTCAATGCAGCCGCGCACGCCTGAAGGTGAAGAGCTCATCAATCGAATGCGAGATCTGCCCGCACCTGAAGGAACGCTCATTGGTGGAGCTGCTGCTGATTATGCAGATACCCAAGGAGCGATTTCGCGAACACTTCCAGCAGTAATCGGTTGGATCATGATTACCGTATTACTCCTACTCTTTGCCTTCACAGGTTCGATTCTCTTACCAATCAAAGCAATCATTCTTAACTTTGCCTCTCTTGCTGCGACCATGGGTGTTCTTACCTGGATCTTTATCGACGGACATATGAAGTTCCTCGTCGGTGACTTCATTGAGACTGGTTCGCTCGACACCAACACCATTGTTCTTGTTGCTGTCGTGGCCTTCGGACTCTCTATGGATTACGAAGTCTTCTTGCTCTCACGCATCAAGGAAGAGCACGACGCTGGTAAATCCAATGTCGATGCGGTCGCATTAGGACTTCAAAAGTCCGCACGGATCATTACTGCTGCAGCCTTTATTCTCGCAGTTGTCTTCGCAGCATTCGTCATCAGCGGAGTCACATCAATCAAGATGATGGGATTTGGCGTGGCATTTGCGATTCTGCTCGATGCAACATTGATTCGCGCATTCTTGGTACCTGCATTGATGCGCCTCTTCGGCGAATGGAACTGGTGGGCACCTCGCGCTCTTAAGCGCTTCCAGATAAATCACTGATCTCCTCCACGCAGGTAGACTCTCTGCGTGGATTTGATTGCAACTCTGCAATGCGCAGACCAGCCTGGAATCGTGCACGCGATGACCAGTTCAGTTCTGGCTGCCCAAGGCAACATCATTGAGAATCAGCAGTTCACAGATCCGGTAACAAATTCATTCGTGATGCGTACGCGCTTTGAGACTAGAGCCTCTCTTGAGAAATCACGTGAAGTGCTCAATGAGGGTCTAGCTAAGTTCCGCCCTGATTTAACGATTCGCGACAACTCCAGCCCCAAGCGCGCTCTCGTTATGGTCACCAAAGAGAGCCACTGCCTGAGAGATTTGCTCTATCTCCTCGAATTGGGAGAGCTGCCGATTGAGATTCCACTCGTAGTTAGCAACCGCGAAGATCTACGCGGATTAGTTGAAGGTCACGGGATGAAGTTCAGGTATCTACCAGTTGATGACAAGGCACAATCAGAAGCAGAACTTCTCTCACTCATTTCAACAGAACAGATTGATTTCGTGGTCTTGGCCCGCTACATGCAGATTCTCTCCTCTGAATTTTGTAACACGATGGCTAATCGCATTATCAACATCCATCACTCATTCTTACCTGGGTTTAAAGGTGCAAAGCCTTATCACCAAGCACATGCCAAAGGCGTCAAAATAATTGGAGCCACAGCACATTTCGTTACTGCCGACTTGGATGAAGGTCCAATCATTGAACAAGATGTTGCTCATGTAACGCATGCATCGAGTCCTGAACAATTGATTGCAATTGGACGAGATATTGAGCGACGAGTTCTTGCAAAAGCAGTTCGTTTATTTGCAGAAGATCGAATTTTTATTGTTGGCAATCGCACCGTCGTATTTAATTAATTCTTTTACGCTGTGTCCTTGGCCGGAGTTGAACCGGCGACCTACCGCTTAGGAGGCGGTTGCTC
>CAYSGG010000002.1:0-12661 GCA_964430775.1 uncultured Clavibacter sp.
TGCTATCGAATGCTTACGCTTGGTCTACAGCCATGATTCTCGTTGTGGGAAGGTGGCTGATTGATAGGAAGAGCATCAATACACGGGTTGCATTTGCGCCTCACATGTTCGTCGGTGCTGCATTAGCAGCCCTATGGCATTAGACCAGCGGCTTTTGAGTCCTATCTGCGATAATTCGCGGATGCGTTGGTTAACTGCCGGTGAGTCCCATGGACCTGCCCTTGTCGGAATCGTTGAGGGGATGCCTGCATCCATCTTCGTTACTACGGCTGACATAGATGAGGATTTGCGACGCCGTCGCTTGGGTTTCGGTCGAGGTGCGCGACAGAACTTCGAGGCAGACAAAGTTAGAATTATTGGCGGCATCCGCCATGGTTTGACGCAAGGTGGACCAATTGCGATTGAGATCGCAAATTCAGAGTGGCCTAAGTGGGAAAAGGTAATGTCGGCAGATCCTGTGCCGCGTGAAGAGATTGAGAACTTAGGACGTAACGCTCCATTGACTCGTCCGCGACCTGGCCACGCAGATCTCGTAGGAATGCAAAAGTATAACTTTGATGATGCTCGCCCTATTTTGGAACGAGCTTCGGCGCGCGAGACTGCAGCGAGAGTTGCTCTCGGAGCAGTAGCTCGACGATTCTTGCGACAAGTGGCAGGAATTGAAGTGTTAAGCCACGTTGTATCGATTGGTGCGGTTGCGATTCCTGATGATTACGAAATTCCAAAATCAGATGACCAAGTCCGAATTGATAGTGATGAAGTCAGATGTGCATTCCCTGATGTCTCGAAGAGGATGGTCGAAGAGATTAATGATGCTCACTCACAAGGTGACACGCTCGGAGGGGTGGTAGAGGTTCTTGTTTACGGCTTGCCACCTGGACTGGGTTCGCATGTGCACTGGGATCGACGGATTGATTCGCGCCTTGCTGGAGCGCTGATGGGAATTCAAGCGATCAAAGGCGTTGAACTTGGTGATGGCTTCACAACGGCTACTCGTCGTGGCAGCCAGGCGCATGATGAGATTGAACGCGACGAAAAAGGGGAGATCCGCAGGCGAACGGGTCGAGCAGGCGGTACCGAAGGTGGCATGACTACTGGCGAAGTACTCCGCGTGCGCGCTGCAATGAAGCCTATTTCAACGGTTCCTAAGGCTTTAGACACGATTGATACCTCTAATGGCGAAGCAGCAAAAGCAATCAATCAACGATCTGATGTGTGCGCAGTACCCGCCGCAGGAATCGTCGCTGAAGCGATGGTCGCACTTGTGATCGCTGAGGCTATGACAGAGAAATTTGGCGGGGATAGCCTCTCTGAAATAAAGCGGAATGTAGAGAGTTACCTTTCTGCGATGAAGATCAAATAGCAGAATGAGCTCAATAGTTTTTATCGGACCGCCTGGTTCTGGAAAGAGCACTGTGGGACGAGTCTTATCCCAGAAGCTGAATAGAAATTTTGTCGACACAGATGCTGTCATTGAAGAGACGACCGGAAAGAAGATTGCAGATATTTTTTTGATTGATGGCGAGGAAGAATTTCGCAGAATTGAACGAGAAGTTGTGTTGTCGGCATTACAAAGTCAAGATTCCGTCATCTCGCTAGGGGGCGGATCAGTACTAGATGAAGACGTTCAAAGCGCACTCTCGAAATTACCCGAGGTTATTTTCTTAGACGTTTCAATATCCAATGCAGCACCGCGAGTTGGGTTTAACCGAGATCGCCCACTGTTGTTAGGAAATCCTCGTCAACAGTGGATTGCTTTGATGGAGAAGCGGCGCCCAATCTACGAGCGCGTCGCTACCCGAACCATCTCGACCGATAATCGAAAAGCGCATGAAGTTGTTGCAGAGTTGCTTCCGGAGCTGATTCGATGAGAGAAATCACCATCTCTGCAGAGCGCGAGTACACAGTTCATTTCGTTGATGACGCTCTCAAAAAATTATCCGATGAAACTGCTGACAGGCAGGTCTGTGTCATAGTCTCGAAGAATGTGCTGAGGGTTATCGGTCCATTACCTGAAGCTTGGAACACAGTCATTGTGCCCGACGGAGAAGAGCAGAAGAGCGGGGCAACATTTCTCCATTGTCTTGAAGAGATGTCTCGCTTGGGGCTCAATCGCGCGGCGGTGGTAATTGGGATTGGGGGAGGAGCTACGACTGATCTTGCTGGATTCGTTGCTGCTTCTTACATGCGTGGTGTTGAGTGGATTGCAGTTCCAACATCGTTGGCAGCAATGGTTGATGCGGCAATAGGCGGCAAGACCGGAATTAACCTCGCAAGTGGAAAGAACTTGGCCGGTGCCTTCCATTCGCCCTCTGCTGTCATGATAGACACAGCTTTTCTCAACTCTCTACCGGAACGTGACTTAGTAGCCGGAATGGCAGAGGTAGCAAAGTGCGGATTCATTGCAGATACTGAGATTCTTACTTTGATAAAACAAGGCTGGAGAACAAACCTTGCGGAACTGATCTACCGCTCAATCAAAGTAAAGGGCGATGTAGTTTCTACAGATTTTCGCGAATCATTCGCGCGTGAAGCGTTGAATTATGGACACACGCTTGGGCATGCTATTGAAAAACATTCGAAGTATTCACTGCGGCATGGAGAATGCGTTGCTATCGGACTGGTTTTTGCTGCCGAGCTCTCCGCCTTAAAAAGTGGTCTATCGGAGCAGGGCGTCCAAGAGCATTACGCCATTCTCGAACACTGCGGCCTGCCGACCGAGTACTCGGGCGTTGCCTGGGAAAGCCTTTTGGAGCTTATGCAGAAAGATAAGAAAAAAGGGAAATTGGGGCTTCGTTTCGTAACGTTAAGCGAAATAGGTGTCGTCACGCGCTGTGAAGATGTCACAGCAGAGGAGCTTAAAGAGCTCTTCTTGTCGAAGGTGGGAAGGTAAAATCCGACTATGCGCATCTTGGTGATCAATGGTCCAAACCTTTCTAGATTGGACTTAAGAGAGAAAAATTTCTACGGAGATGTCACTTATCAAGATATCGAACGTGTAGTCGTTGAATCCTCGCGTCAACTAGGTTTTGAACCAGATATCCGACAGAGTAATGACGAAGCAGAGATCATTGGGTGGTTACACGAGGCTGCTGATAAGAAATTGCCACTGGTCTTTAATCCTGCGGCTTTTACCCATTATTCATATGCGATCAGAGATGCCGTAACGATGCTCAAGGCTCCATCGATTGAAGTGCATATTTCTAACCCGCTTTCGCGTGAGGAGTTTCGCCACACCTCGGTTGTGGCAGGAGTCGTCAACGGAACAATTGCAGGCTTTGGTTTAGATTCGTATCGTCTTGCCCTAGAAGCACTGAGCAAATTAGTTAAATAACTCAATCGCGTGTAATCTTGCGCGTTATGGCTACCACAAATGATCTAAAAAACGGTATGACCCTTGATATCGAGGGTCAGCTCTGGAGCGTCGTTGAATTCCAACACGTAAAGCCGGGTAAAGGCCCAGCCTTCGTAAGAACCAAGTTGAAAAACGTACTTTCAGGCAAAGTGGTTGAGAAAACCTTTAATGCCGGCGTCAAAGTTGATGTTGCAATCCTTGAAAAGCGAGAGATGCAATTTCTCTACAAAGATACCTCAGGATTTATTTTTATGGATTCTTCATCCTACGACCAGATGACGATCTCACCTGAAACTGTTGGAGATGCGGCGAATTACATGCTAGAAAATACCGAGGCTATCGTTGCAGTACACGAAGGAAATCCGCTCTATGTAGAGCTTCCAGCGAATGTACCTCTGCGTATTACATACACCGAACCTGGCCTACAGGGCGATCGCTCGTCTGCTGGTTCAAAGCCAGCCACATTAGAGACCGGAATTTCGATTCAAGTTCCGCTCTTCATCAAGCAGGACGAGGTAGTTCTTGTCGATACTAGATCTGGCGAGTACCTAGGACGCGCAAACTAAGTGAGTACTCGCTCCAAGGCCCGTAAAGCGGCGCTGGACTTACTTTATGAAAGCGATATCCGAAAAACCTCACCACAAACCTTGCTTAATCAAAGGGTCACTGAGCTTGAGTATGTAATCAGGGACTTTACAAAAGAGCTAGTTGATGGCGTCGAATCACACCGCCGCAAAATTGATGAACTCATCACGACATACTCTCAAGGCTGGGATATGGATCGGATGCCCGTCATCGATAGGAATATTCTCCGCCTAGGAATTTACGAACTATTGTGGTCGGAATCTGTTCCAACATCAGTAGCCATAAGTGAGGCCCTCGAGCTAGCTCAGACGCTCTCGACAGATGAGTCAAGTAAGTACATCAATGGCGTCCTGAGCAAGGTGCTAGAAATCAAGGCGGACTTAGTTCTTTAATAGCAAGTCACGATGTGTGAGCGCATCTATCAGTTCTATGGGACTTTTATTAGTGAGCATTGCAAGAATTTCCGTATCTGATTTTCTCATGCTGAGAACTTCGCCATTCCAATCGTCTCGATGTTCGGCAATCCACTGTAAGAGTTGGTATGTATGTTGAGTGAAGATGTCTGCATTTCTATCCAGTTTTCTTAGTTTACGTAAATCAATGACTAGCTTGCTGGCAAGGGTTTGAGTCTCGTTGTGAACAGAGTCCTTAAATAGCGCCGATAGAGGAACCTCGTAGAAAGTGCAGAGTTCAGAAGCGCGTTGAATACTTAATGAACGCGTCCCTCGTTCGTATGAGCCAACGACGACTGCTTTCCACTTCCCTCGAGACTTGATCTCTACTTGCTTAAGCGTGAGGTTCTGCTGTTGTCTTATGTGACGAAGTCTCATTGCTACTGAATCTGGTGTAGGCATAACGTCAGATTAAGCCCCGAGGGCCGCAGGGGAGTTCGATTTCCACAGGCATGAGTTGTAGGTAGGCATGCTAGGGTTAGGCAACCTTTAACGATCCGTCCTGTGAGGCGGCGAAGGAGCCCTAATGAGCCTTGTCCTCAATGCCGGTGAAATCAACCGTGCTTTACGTCGAATTGCCCATGAGATTCTCGAGAAGAATCATGGTTCAACCGAAATTCTACTTTTAGGAATTCCTACGCGTGGAGTCCTGCTCTCACAGCGAATTGCCCGAGTGATCAGTGAGATTGAAGCATCCGAAGTAGCACTGGGAACCCTTGATATCACGATGTATCGCGATGACCTACGTATGCGTCCTCCGCGAACGTTGCTTCCAACAGAGATTCCATCCGGTGGAATTGATGGCAAGCATGTCGTGCTGATCGATGATGTCTTCTTCTCAGGACGAACTATTCGTGCTGCCCTTGATGCTCTGAATGAACTGGGTCGACCCAAGAGCGTTCAGTTGGCAGTCTTGATTGACCGTGGCCATCGGGAGTTACCGATCCGTGCGGACTTCGTAGGAAAGAACATTCCAACCTCAAAAAATGAATCGGTACGAGTTCACCTCCAAGAAATCGACGGTGACGACTCAGTCGTGATTGAAGGACGGTCACAATCATGAGAAATTTGCTCTCGATCAATGATGTAACTGTGGCTGAGGCAATAGAAATTCTCGATACAGCATCAGAACTTGCAAAGCTCTCAGATGCATCGGTGAAGAAATTTCCTACACTTCGGGGGCGAACAGTTGTCAACCTATTCTTTGAGGACTCAACGAGGACTCGAATCTCCTTCGAGGCTGCTGCTAAAAGATTATCTGCAGACGTCATCAACTTCTCGGCCAAAGGTTCCAGTCTGAGCAAGGGCGAGAGTTTGAAAGACACTGCCTTGACGCTGCAAGCAATGGGGGCAGATGCAGTGATCATTCGTCATGGCGCTTCAGGTGCTCCTCATCAACTCGCGCGCCAACGATGGATGAGTGGTGCAGTCATCAACGCTGGTGATGGAACACATGAGCACCCAACTCAAGCTCTCTTAGATGCTTTCACTATACGTAAGCATCTCAAGGAGAATCGCGGTGATTTGAATGATGTTCGTGTTGCAATTGTGGGAGATGTTCTTCATTCCAGAGTTGCTCGAAGCAATGTGCTCTTGCTCAAGAAGCTGGGTGCAGAAGTAGTCCTTGTGGCACCCCCAACGCTATTGCCGGTAGGAGTCGAGACCTGGGGCGTCAAAGTCAGTTACTCGATTGATGAGGTGATTAATGACGTCGATGTGGTCATGATGCTGCGTGTTCAGCGAGAGCGCATGGATGATCTCTTCTTCCCGACCGAGCGTGAGTATTCCCGCAATTTCGGTTTGAATCAGGAACGCATTCAATCAATGAGGGATAAAGCAATCGTGATGCACCCAGGGCCTATGAATCGAGGACTTGAAATATCAGCTGATGGCGCAGATTCTGCTCGCTCTGTGATTGTTGAGCAAGTGGCAAATGGCGTCAGTGTTCGCATGGCGGTTCTCTATCTCTTGTTAGGTGGAGCAACATCGAGAGATTTGGCTGCCCAGATTGGAGTTGCGCAATGAAGAATTGGAAGATTGAAGGTGCAGTCGATGCAAAAGGTGCTGCCGTAACGATTTTCATTGAAGATGGGATTCTGGTCGAAAAACTTTCAACATCAGATTATCAAGTAATCAATGCTCAAGGTTTGTCGGTTTTACCTGGTTTCGTCGATCTACACACTCACGTTAGAGAACCCGGACGAGAGGATGCGGAAACCGTTTTGACGGGTTCGCAATCAGCGGTTGCAGGAGGTTTTACTGCGATCTCTGCGATGCCAAACACGCTGCCGGTGGCCGATACTGCTGGAGTAGTAGAACAAGTCTTTCGTTTAGGTGAAACGCATGGTTTATGTGATGTCTTTCCGATTGGCGCCGTAACAGTAGGTCAGGCAGGAGAGCAACTGGCTGAACTTCTGGCTATGAATCAATCCGAGGCGAAGGTTCGGATCTTTAGCGATGATGGTCACTGTGTTGCAGACCCACTTGTCATGCGTCGAGCTCTCGAATATGTGAAGACTTTCGATGGAGTTATTGCCCAACACGCGCAAGATCCTCGACTCACAGAGAATGCGCAGATGAATGAAGGGGAAGTTTCTGCGCGATTAGGGTTGAAGGGGTGGCCTGCAGTTGCGGAGGAAGCAATTATCGCCCGAGATGTTTTGCTGGCTGAACATGTTGATAGTCGCCTTCATATCTGTCATCTCACCACCGCGGGAGGCGTTGAAATAATTCGTGGCGCCAAAAAACGTGGAGTGAAAGTCACTGCAGAAGTAACCCCACATCATCTTCTTCTGACAGATGAAATGGCTGAGAGTTACGATCCTGTGTTCAAGGTAAATCCACCTTTGCGAACCACAACTGATGTAATGGCGCTTCGTGAGGGTCTAGCCGATGGAACGATTGATATTGTTGCCACAGATCACGCTCCGCACCCACATGAGGCGAAGGATTGCGAGTGGAGCGCTGCCGCTTTTGGCATGGTGGGACTCGAAACTGCATTTTCAATCTGTTATCTCACCATGGTTGAGAGCGGTTTGATCGATCTTCCGACTCTTATCGAACGGATCTCTATCAAGCCGGCAGATATCGGGCGATATGAAGGGCAAGGTCAGATACGAGTAGGTAACCCCGCAAATCTTGTTCTGGTTGACCTGCGTGCTCGATGGACGGTCGAGCGTGACCAGCTTCATTCCAAGAGTAAAAACACACCGTTTGATGGGATGGAATTACCGGCCGTTATTGAGAAGACCTTCCATAATGGCGCGCTGGTTTACGACAGGAGGGGTATGTGAGCACTGCCTACCTGGTTTTAGATGATGGACGAATCTTCGAGGGTGAATCTTGGGCATGCACCGGTGAAACATTCGGTGAGGCAGTTTTTTCAACCGGTATGACGGGATATCAAGAGACGCTGACGGATCCGTCTTATTACAAGCAGGTTGTCGTTATGACCGCTCCTCATATTGGAAATACTGGAATGAATACAGAGGATGAAGAGTCGCGCCGTATCTGGGTAAGTGGTTTTGTAGTCAGAAACCCATCTCCCGTTGTATCGAATTGGCGTGCCGAACGATCTCTGGAAGATGACCTTATTGCAAATAATGTGGTTGGAATCAGAGGGGTTGATACCAGAGCGCTTACGCTACATCTACGTGATCGCGGCGCAATGAGAGTGGGAATTTTTTCTGACACTGCACTCTCTCGCGAAGAGATGGTTGTTAAAGTTCGAAGTTCTGAACAGATGTCTGGAGCGTTTCTCTCTGATGCAGTCACGACTGAGAGTCCATACGTCGTCCCAGCCCACGGGAATCCCAAGTTCAAAGTTGCGGCGATTGATCTTGGAATAAAGGCAGCGACTCCGCGCAATATGTCCGAACGAGGAATTGAAGTACATATGGTCCCGGCGGGAATTACCTACGAATCGCTACGTGCGCAGGGATTCGATGGACTCTTTCTTTCAAATGGTCCAGGCGATCCATCCACCATGACTGAGATCGTTAACTTGGTGAGGCAAGCACTTGAAGAGAGTTTTCCAGTCTTTGGAATCTGTTTTGGTCATCAAATCCTTGGTCGAGCACTCGGCTTCGATACATACAAGTTGAGATTTGGACATCGTGGAATCAACCAACCAGTCTTGAACAAGGTTAAGAATCGAGTCGAGATTACTGCCCAAAATCATGGTTTTGCGGTCGAAGCCCCAACCGACGGTGTCTTCACAACGGTGTTCGGTCCAGGAGTTGTAACTCATGTTTGTCTTAATGATGGAGTTGTAGAAGGACTCAAGCTTCTTGAGCGACCAGCATTTTCTGTTCAGTACCACCCAGAGGCTGCAGCTGGACCGCACGATGCAAATTATCTCTTCGATGATTTTTTGGCGATGCTGGAGTCACATGCCACGCGATAAAACTATTGAGAGCGTCTTAGTTATTGGTAGTGGACCAATCGTGATTGGTCAGGCCTGCGAATTTGATTATTCCGGTACCCAAGCTTGTCGGGTTCTCAAGGCAGAAGGAATTCGAGTCATCCTCGTGAATTCAAATCCGGCAACAATTATGACTGATCCCGAGTTTGCTGATGCGACGTATATCGAACCGATCACATCCGATTTCCTTGAACAAGTCATTGCAAAGGAAAAACCATCTGCCATTCTCGCCACGTTAGGCGGGCAGACTGCTCTTAATGCTGCCATTGGTCTACATGAAAAGGGAATTCTCACGAAGTACAACACTCGACTTATTGGTGCAGACGTCGATGCGATACGTCGAGGTGAAAATCGCGAAGAGTTCCGTGCAATTGTGGAGAAAGTTGGGGGAGAGTCGGCTAAGTCGATCATCTGCCATACGATGGAAGATTGCATCGCTGCGGTAGAGACGCTCAACTATCCAGTTGTGGTTCGCCCCTCTTTCACCATGGGAGGACTTGGTAGTGGCATCGCGTACTCTCGTTCTGAGCTCGAACAGATCGCAGGCGCAGGATTGCGTTTCAGTCCAGTAACCGAGGTACTCCTCGAAGAGTCCATCATTGGATGGAAAGAGTTTGAACTGGAGGTCATGCGTGATCACCTTGATAACGTTGTAATTGTTTGCAGTATCGAAAATTTCGATCCTATGGGCGTCCACACCGGAGACTCGATCACAGTCGCGCCAGCGCTAACTCTCACTGACGTTGAATTCCAAAAATTGCGAGACTTGAGTATTGAGATTATTCGCGAAGTAGGCGTAGCTACCGGTGGATGCAATATTCAATTTGCTATCAACCCATCAAACGGCCGAATAGTCGTAATCGAGATGAATCCGCGTGTATCGCGAAGCAGCGCACTTGCTTCAAAGGCAACTGGTTTTCCAATTGCGAAAATTGCTACCAAGTTAGCAATTGGGTATTCGTTAGATGAGATTCCCAATGACATTACGAAGAAGACCCCAGCCTCGTTTGAGCCGACACTTGATTACATCGTGGTAAAGATTCCACGTTTTGCCTTCGAAAAGTTCCCTGAGGCAGATGCGCGTTTAACCACAACTATGAAAAGCGTTGGAGAGGCTATGGCCTTTGGGCGCTCATTTCCAGAAGCGCTTCAAAAAGCAATGCGATCTTTGGAAAAGAAGGATTCGTCATTCACGTGGAACTTTTCTGATACAAAAGAAGAGTTGCTCCAGAAAATTGGTATACCAACAGAGCATCGACTCACCCAGGTGCAGCGCGCATTGGCTACGGGTGCTACGGTGGATGAAGTTCATGCAGCCTCTGGAATTGACCCGTGGTTCTTACAACAGATCGTAGAAATTAACGATCAAGCATTAGTGGTTAAGGAAGCAGTTGAACTAAACGATACGTTGTTGCGTAAGTCAAAGAAACTGGGTTTCTCAGATCGCCAAATTGCTGAGCTCCGAGATACGACACCGTCAGAGATAGCAAAGATTCGAGATAGGTTTTCAATTCATCCGGTATACAAAACAGTCGATACCTGTGCGGGAGAATTTGAAGCATTTACCCCGTATCACTACTCGTCATACGATCAAGAAACTGAAGTAAAGCCTCGGACGAAACCAGCGATTATTATTCTTGGAAGCGGACCGAATCGAATCGGTCAAGGAATTGAATTCGACTATAGCTGTGTTCATGCATGTTTTGCCCTTAGCGCTGCCGGTTATGAAACCATCATGGTTAACTGCAACCCAGAGACCGTCTCAACTGATTACGACACCTCTGACCGACTCTACTTTGAGCCTCTCACTCTGGAAGATGTTCTGGAGATTTATCGCGCCGAACTTCAGGCAGGACCGATTGCGGGAGTTATCGTCCAACTGGGTGGCCAAACGCCTCTTGGATTAGCGGCCGGGTTGCTTGCGGCGGGCGTTCCGATTCTTGGCACATCGCCAGACGCAATCAATTTGGCAGAAGATCGTGGTGAGTTTGGCAAAGTACTGCAGAGCACCCATCTTCGAGCGCCGGAATTTGGTACCGCCTTCTCTTACGACGAAGCTTTGAAAGTAGCGACTGCAATCGGATATCCCGTTCTGGTGCGCCCGTCCTTTGTCCTGGGTGGTCGAGGTATGCAGATTGTTTATGACGATTCGTCTCTCTCGGAGTTCATTGAGATAGCCACTCAAATTAATCCCGAGCATCCGGTCTTGATCGATAAATTTCTTGATGATGCAATTGAAATTGATGTTGATGCGCTCTTCGATGGCGACGAGCTCTATTTGGCCGGAGTCATGGAGCATGTTGAAGAAGCTGGAGTTCATTCTGGTGATAGCGCTTGTGTTATTCCACCCCAATCAATTGATGAAGCAATGCGAACCGAGATACAGCACGCCACATACAAATTGGCGAAAGCGATTGGTGTGCGAGGCCTGATCAATATTCAATATGCGATTTCAGCAGGAGAACTCTTTGTTCTTGAAGCCAATCCTCGAGCGTCTCGTACAGTGCCATTTGTAAGTAAGGCCACAGGCGTTCAGGTTGCCAAGGCCGCAGCGCTAATCGCTTGTGGCAAGAGCATCGCAGAATTGAGAGAGATACACGTTCTGCCGAGCGGAGATCAAGGAAAAGCTCAGGGTATTTCGGTCAAAGAGGCCGTCCTGCCGTGGAACCGATTCAGACGCGTTGATGGACAAGGTGTCGATTCTGTGTTGGGACCTGAAATGAAATCAACCGGTGAAGTTATGGGAATCGCATCGTCCTTTGGGGCAGCTTTTGCTAAGAGCCAGATAGCTGCCTTCGGCCCGCTGCCAAAATCGGGGGCAGTCTTTATCTCTATCTCCGATAAGGACAAATCTTCTGCACTTGTGGCTTTGCGTATGTTGAACGAGCTCAAGTTTGAGCTCTACGCAACGCAAGGGACGCATGATTTCCTACAAGCCAATGGGGTTGATACTCATTTGGTAGCCAAGCATGCGGATAAGACTGAGCACCCGGATTCCATCTCAGCAGTGGATCTCATCAATGCAAATAGGATTTCACTCGTGATCAACACGCCTTATGGACGGGGTGCACAGCGAGATGGTCGATTGATTCGAACAGCAGCAGTTCAAAGAGGAATCTCCTGTATTACAACGGTTCCAGGTTTACGTGCCGCGGTTGAAGGAATTAGAGAGCTCCAAAAACATCAATTGAAGGCTCAGTCGATTCAAGATTGGCATCGACTATGAGCGGCATAAACAAGCGTGCGCAGCAAAATGACGTGGAGATCATCTCTAATAAGAAGGTGGGGGCCTATCACCACATAGTTTTTGCTGTAGGTGATATGGCTGCATACGCAAGACCAGGAAATTTTGTTGCAATTTCGGTTGGAGGTAATGCTTCTTCGATGATCCTACGGCGAGCCTTCGCTATTTATCGTGCGAGTGATCGTGGGCAATATGGTGGAACTATCGAACTTGTTGTTGCTCCTCATGGACAAGGTAGTCGTTGGCTCACATCGCTTGAAATACACGATCATGTAAATATGGTTGGGCCACTCGGTACTCATTTTGGAATCCCTGCAGAGCCGGTAAATGCGTTGCTTGTGGGTGGAGGATATGGATCAGCGCCACTATTTGGGCTAGCGGAAGTTCTGAAAGAACGAGGTTGTCGTGTAGATATGGTGCTTGGCGCCTCAGTTGCGGGAAAAATCTATGCGCCCTTAGAAGGTAAACGTTCAGTTAATTCACTCACGATAACAACCGAAGATGGCTCAACTGGGATTCAAGGCAAAGTGACGGACGTTCTTCCAGATCTCATAAAGAAGCACAACAGCGAGATTATTTACTCGTGTGGACCTATGGGAATG
>CAYSGG010000002.1:12761-20739 GCA_964430775.1 uncultured Clavibacter sp.
TTCTTTGATCTCCAAGAATTGGGAGCTGTGGTTACTAAATCAATTGCGGTGAAACCACGCTCGGGGCGCGCAACTCCTCGAATGGCTGAAACCCCAAGCGGCATGCTCAATTCCATTGGGTTGCAGGGGCCGGGAATAGACCAATTTCTGGAAGATGACATCCCGTGGCTTATGGGCCAAGGCGCTAGAACTATCGTTTCAATCTCGGGTGAAACAGTTGATGAATTTGCATCTCTAGCGCGCCGATTAAGAGTAGTTCCGGGCCTTAGTGGAATAGAAGTCAATATCTCCTGTCCCAATGTTGAAAACCGTGGACTGGTTTTCGCATGTGATCCGATAGCGTCACGTTCTGTCATTGAAGCGGTCCGTCGAAATATTGGGGGAGAGCTGCCGATTATTGCCAAGCTTTCACCGGATGTAACTGACATAGTCAGTATCGCAGGAGAAGTAATTGCGGCTGGGGCTGATGGTTTAGCGTTAATCAATACTCTGTTAGGTATGGCGATTGATATTGATACGCAGAAACCGAAACTGGCCGGCAAGACGGGCGGATTATCTGGTCCAGCAATCCGTCCGGTTGCAGTCCGAGCTATCTATCAAGTACATGCAGCGTTTAGAAATGTTCCGATCCTTGGAATGGGTGGAGTTACATCTGGACGGGATGCCCTCGAGCTCATATTTGCGGGTGCGAGCGCGGTGTCCGTTGGAACAGCAAACTTTGGAAATCCCACAGCGGCAATAAAGATAAAGAGCGAGATAGAAGAGCTTCTCAAGGCACGAGGGTTCTCATCTGTTGCGGAGGCGGTTGGAGCTGCACATGAGTGAAAAATCGAAAATCATTCTGGCTCTTGACTATGCGGACTTAGACCAAACGCGACGTATGATTGAAAAGACGTTAGAAAATATCTCAATCTATAAATTGGGCTTGGAATTCTTCCTCGCTCAAGGTCGTCAGGGCGTCTTGAAGGTGCAAGAAGAATTTGATGAAATTGAAATTTTCCTAGACCTCAAATTGCATGACATTCCCAATACTGTTCGTGGAGCTTGCCAGAGCGTTGCAGATCTCTCGCCTAGATTTCTCACTGTTCATGCCGCGGGCGGTTACGAAATGGTAAATGCAGCTGCCACAGCACTGCCTTCTACTCAGATTACTGCGGTGACGGTTTTGACTTCTCTTGATGCCGCTGAGCTACAAGCTTTGGATCTGCCGTCTAATCCGCAAAAGCTCGCCCTTGCTCTCGCGCAACGAGCTGTGGAAGCAGGTGCTCGTGCAATTGTCTGTTCGCCTCATGAAGTCACACAGTTACGGGAAGCAATCAGCAGCGATGTTCTGCTGATTACCCCAGGCGTGAGGCCCGTGCAATCTGCCAACGATGACCAGAAGCGCACGATGACGCCTCGTGAGGCATTCACTTCCGGTTCAGATTATGTTGTCATAGGTAGGCCGATAACTCAGGCAACGGACCCATTACAAGCCGTAAACCTGATTTTAGATTCCCTTGCCTAACTTGCTTTAATGAGCACATGGGTTCTCCTCCGACGCTCACCGCAGAAGAACGACGGGCTGCGCTCGCTAAAGCGGCGGAGTCGAGAAAGATCCGCGCCACCTTTAAGTCTGAAGTGAAAAGCGGAGCACGGAGTTGGGTAGATGCCTTCAGCAGCGATAATCAGGCGATCCGCAAAATGCGCGTCAAGGAACTTCTGCTATCGCTTCCTGGATATGGCGAAGTTCGAGCAACAACACTTTTAGAGCGCGCCGGGATATCTACCGCCCGTCGAATACAAGGAGTTGGCCGCAGTCAGTACGAATTACTTTTGAAGCTATTAAAGGAAGATCAGTGATGTCGCGCGGTAAATTGATTGTGCTTTCTGGACCGGGTGGTGTTGGCAAGAGCACGATTGTGTATGAATTGAAGAAGAAAGATCATTTCTATTTCTCGGTTTCTGCAACAACTCGACAACCTCGACCAGGTGAGGAAGATGGAGTGGCCTACCACTTTGTATCGCATGAACAATTTCAAAATATGATTGATGATGGAGTTTTTCTTGAGTGGGCTGATTTCGCAGGTTCACGATACGGAACTCCACGACAACCAGTAATCGCGGCTCTCGAAGCTGGTAAGAATGTATTGCTTGAAATTGAGATCGCCGGTGCACGTCAGGTGAAGGCAGCTATGCCGGAGGCGTTGATGGTCTTTCTGCAGCCTCCTTCTATGCCTGAACTCGAGGCGAGAATCACTAATCGAGGCACGGACTCTCCTGAGCGAATAGCTGCGCGCTTGGCTCTCGCACGGGCTGAGATGGCCGCGGCTGGAGAGTTCGACCATATCCTGACCAATCATCGAGTCGAAGAAGTTATCAACTCGCTGGTATCCTTAGCGGCTTCATAGGACTTTGAGTAAATCTCTACAGAGGAGTACGCGTGGCTACGCTCGATGGAATCACTAACCCGCCGATTGACGAACTGCTAGATAAGAGCGGTTCCAAGTATTCACTCGTTCTCTATGCCGCAAAGCGTGCGCGACAGATTAATGCTTATTACTCGCAACTTGGCGAGGGTCTTCTCGAATACGTAGGTCCGCTCGTTGAAACGCACGTACATGAGAAGCCGTTATCTATTGCGATGCGCGAGATTAACGAGGGTCTTCTCACAATAGAGAATCTAGAACCTCAGAGTTAGTACTCTGCCGATGGCTGGCGCAATGATCTCTTTCCCTCGCGGCCGTGAGGTCGTTCTTGGCGTAAGCGCTGGTATCGCGGCATACAAATCGTGTGAACTTCTACGCCGGCTTCAGGATCTTGGATTCTTAGTTACTGTCATTCCTACTGCATCGAGTTTGAACTTTGTTGGCAAGGCAACATGGGAGGCGCTTTCTGGCCGACCTGTTGCCACAACAGTGTGGGAAAACGCTACGGATGTTTCACATGTTTCTCTGGCTGATAAGGCTGACCTTGTAATTGTTGCTCCAGCTACCGCCGATGTGATCGCCCGAATGGCGCAAGGCCGGGCCGATGATCTTCTCACCACAACTGTGCTAGCCACGTCAGCGCAGGTTCTTGTGGTGCCCGCGATGCATCCCAACATGTGGCTCAACGCAGCGACGCAAAATAATGTTGCACTACTTCGCGCTCGTGGAGTTACGGTCATGGAACCCGAGGTCGGTCGATTAACAGGAAAAGATTCAGGCATTGGACGATTCCCAGAAACCATGACAATTCTCTCCGCTGTCCAGAAGATTACCGAAACTTACGATTCCCTACGTAATCGCAGAGTTCTCGTCACCGCTGGTGGAACCAGGGAAGCGATTGATCCCGTTCGATTCATTGGAAATCGTTCTAGTGGTCGCCAAGGTTTAGCCGTTGCATATGAAGCAATACGGGCTGGTGCAGAAGTAACCGTCATTGCAGGTGCTACTGATCCATTTGAACTAGAGGGCGCAAAGGTTATTTCTATTGAGTCAGCAGAGGATTTACGCACAGCAGTTTTAAGTGAGTTTCCGACGCATGATGTACTAGTTATGAGCGCGGCAGTGGCCGATGCGAAGCCGTTTTCGTTTTCATCTGAAAAGATCAAGAAGGATACTTTTGCGAAGATTGAACTAGTAAAGAATCCTGATGTTCTGGCAGAAGCTGGCCAGAGTAAACGCTCGAATCAAGTTATTGTGGGTTTTGCGGCTGAGACTGATCAGGATGCTCTCAAATTGGGGGAAGAGAAAATGCAACGCAAAGGCGCTGATTTCCTCTATGTTAATAATGTTTCTTCAGGGGCCATCTTTGGCGATCAGAAAACCTCGGGAACTCTCTTGGGTTTAGATATGGCGAAAGAGTATTTCACTGACGTTGATAAGCATGAGGTTGCCAAGAGCATTCTTCGACATGTAGCTACGAGACTGGAGCGCGTGCATGGCTAAGAGACTATTCACTTCAGAATCGGTCACAGAGGGCCATCCAGATAAAATTGCAGATGCAATTTCAGATGCTGTTCTAGATTCGTTATTAAGCCAAGATACGAAGAGCCGCGTAGCTTGTGAAACACTCATTACGACTGGGCAAGTTCACGTTGCAGGAGAAGTAACGACAGATGGTTACGCCGATGTCAACGAATTGGTCCGTCAAACAGTTCTGAACATTGGATATGACAGTTCCGACAAAGGTTTTGATGGCAATAGCTGTGGCGTTTCAATTTCTATTGGTCAACAATCGCAAGATATCGCCGCAGGAGTAGATCACGCAGTTGAAGAGCGACTGTCTAAATCAAATGATCCTCTTGATCTGCAAGGAGCAGGCGACCAGGGTTTGATGTTCGGATATGCCACGAAGGACACAGCAGAGTTGATGCCATTACCAATAGCTATGGCGCATCGTTTAGCAGAGAAGCTCTCCCATGAGCGCAAGAGTGGTCAACTCGCTTATCTTCGACCAGATGGAAAGACTCAAGTCACCATTGAGTATGACGGAGATAAACCCGTCGCATTGAATACTGTCGTGATCTCGTCACAACACGCACCAGACATTGATTTGGTAGGTAAATTGACTCCAGAGATCAAGAAATTTGTTATTGATCCGGTCATCTCTTCATTCAATCTCTCTGCAAATGAGGTTCGGATTCTGGTTAATCCAACAGGACGTTTTGTCATCGGTGGACCAATGGGGGATGCAGGGTTAACAGGTCGCAAAATAATCGTTGATACTTATGGAGGAATGGCGCGACATGGAGGAGGAGCCTTTAGCGGTAAGGATCCTTCTAAAGTAGATCGATCCGCGGCTTACGCGATGCGTTGGGTGGCGAAGAACGTGGTTGCTGCCGGTTTAGCAGATCGTTGTGAGGTGCAAGTCGCGTATGCAATCGGTAAAGCACAGCCCGTGGGGCTATTTGTTGAAACATTTGGGACTGAGCATCTTCCGGTTGAGCAAATCTCAGATGCTGTTCTGTCAGTATTTGATCTGCGCCCAGCCGCGATTATTCGCGATTTAGATTTATTGCGTCCGATTTATTCGAAAACTAGCGCCTACGGCCACTTTGGACGAGAACTCCCAGAATTCACATGGGAGCGAACTGATCGCGCTGCTGCTCTTGCTTCTGTTGTAAAAGGCTGACAAGAACGTGGCGGGCATGAAGCCACTCACCTTGCGTCGCCAAAAGAGCAAGGCCCCGTCATCGCGTGATGTGGAGGGAGATGCGCCCACGCTACAAGCCGAAGTATTTGTAGAGACGGGCGTTTTTCATCTGGATCATAGTTTTTCGTATGCCGTTCCTTCTCACCTCATCAATCGAGTTCAACCGGGCAGTGTTGTTAGAGTCCCCTTTAAGGAGAGTGAAGCGCTCGGGTTCGTCACCGAGATAAAGCCAATTGAGAAAGCAGGCCTTCGTCAGGTCGCAGATGTACTCATGCAGAAGGCTCTATCTGTTGAAGACTTGAAACTAGTAGAGGCGATGGCGGAACGGTATGTGTCTCAACGCTTTGACGTTATTAAACAGTTCCTCCCGCCGCTTTCAATGAAAGTGCCCATGGATGCAGAACTTCACACAGAAGAATCGACACGGCCGGAGCATTACCGTCGACGCTTTTTACTCTCAAAGATGGGTGAAAGCGCTGTCGAGCTCGCTGCTGATTTTGTAGCAAAACAAAATAGATCCTCCCTTCTCGTTATTTTGCCGACAGAAAGGGAAGTTGGATTATTGATAAAGGGCCTACATCACCGAGGCGTATCGGATTACATTGAATATGACACGAAGTTGAAACCTGCGATAAGACGACAAAGGTTTGTTGAGATTACCCATGGCAAGCATAGATTGGTTATCGGGTCACGCAGCGCTGTTTTATTGCCGTTTCCTGCTGTAGACCATATCGTCGTTGTGAATGAATATTCAGAAAACTACTTCGAGAAGAGATCCCCATATTGGAACGTGCGTGACGTTGCCCTACTCAGGGCAGATCTATCTCGTACAGATATAACCTTTATTGGTTCTGCTCCATCACTAGAGATGTGGCGATTGATACAGATCGGGTGGGTTGAAGCTCAGAAAGGTAAGTCTAGAATTCTTGGAAAGGAACCAAAGATTCGCTGTGCACCTGAATCGTTCCACGCCACTATTCGTGATGGTTTGAAGAAGGGCGTGGTGCTTATAAGTGTTTCAACCAAAAACTACGCGAATACCTTCATCTGCCGGAAGTGTAAGACTGTTGCGCGATGCAATTGTGGCGGAAAGATCATGATTGCAAAAAGGGGCACTTACGCATGCACTATCTGTGAGGAGATGTCTTCTGATTGGCGATGCAGAGAATGCCAATCTCATGAGATTGTGGCGTTTCGTGGAGGAGTTGAGAGGATTTATGAAGAGATTGGTAAAGCTTTCCCACGTATTCCTATTAGAGTAAATACCGCTGAGAAACCTATAGATGAACTGCCATCAGATCCATCTATTGTGGTGTCAACCTTTGGAGTAGAGCCAGTTCTTCCAGGTGGTTATTCAGCTCTGGTGCTTTTGGATGGGGAAGAGCTCATGAGTCGCCCCTTCATTCGTGCCGAGGAAGAGCTGCGACAGCGGTGGTTTGCGCTTGCGGGCTTAGTATCTCCGGGTGCACCAATCTATCTTTCGATTGCTGCTCACCATCCACTTGCTCAAAGTTTTATCTCCAATCGCATTGAACGCGGTCTAGCCACTGAGATGAGAGAACGAGAAGAAGTTCAATTACCGCCATACCTGAGAGTAATTCGAATTACGGGAGAGACTCGCTCCCTGCTCTCATTAAGGCAGAAACTCACTGTTGAATTCGGGACATCTCTTCGCGTTCTCTATTCTCACGAGGGTGCTTGTTTAACTATCAAGTGTGAACATGATGCAGCATCATCGCTACTCAAAGCATTGAAAGCGTTACAGAAGGCTCGCTCGATGGCGAAAAGAGAACTTTTTAAGATTGAAGTTGACCCTTACTTCGTTTAGTAGTCATTCGGGACTCTCAGATACAATAGAAGCATGGCCATTCAACCTATTCGTTACTTCGGAGATCCGGTTCTCACGACGCCTGCATCACCGGTGACAGACTTTGATAAGGAGTTGCGCCTGCTTGTGAAAGACCTAACAGAGACCATGATTGACGCTCCAGGCGCGGGTTTAGCAGCCCCACAAATCGGAGTTCCACTGCGGGTATTCGTCTGGCATGTTGATGATGAATTTGGGCATTTAGTGAATCCTTCACTTGAGCTCAGTGAGGAGCTGCAAGAAGGGGAAGAGGGATGTCTTTCGTTCCCAGATTTAGCATTTGATACCCCACGAGCAATGCGCGCGGTGGCTAAAGGTTGGAATATGCATGGTGAGCCAATTTTGGTTGAGGGTTCAGAGCTGCTAGCGCGCGCACTCCAACATGAAACCGATCATCTCAACGGAATTCTCTTTATTGATCGCCTGCCAGCAAACTTACGTAAGATTGCAATGAAGGAGATCCGAGAGTCCGAATGGTTCATGGAAGCCGACAGCGCCGGTTCTGCCCCTGAGATTCGCACCTCACCACACACTACTTTTGGGCGAAATATTTAGTGAAAATTTTCCTGGCGTCTTCCTCCAGAGTTGCAGTTCCTATTCTAGACGCGCTGGAATCAGCAGGTTTCCTTTCTGGGATTATCAGCTCGCCCGACAAGCCGGTTGGCCGTGGTCGTCAATTAGCCCCAAATGAATTCGCGGAGTTCTGTCAGAAGAATCAGCAGATGGTCTTTAAGCCGAAAACTCATGAGGAACTCAATCAACTCCTCAAGAGTCAGAATCCAGATTTGGTTGTAACAATTGCCTATGGCAAGTTGATCAAAGCTGGAGAACTCGCAATTCCACGATATGGATGGTTAAACATTCATTTTTCGCAGCTCCCGCGTTGGCGTGGTGCAGCTCCAGTGCAGCGTGCTCTATTAGCAGGAGATTCGACGACGGGCGTCACGATATTTCAACTTGATGAAGGCATGGATACCGGACCGGTTTACGCAA
>CAYSGG010000002.1:20839-24396 GCA_964430775.1 uncultured Clavibacter sp.
GGGCTATGAATCCTTGGCCCATGGCTTGGACTGAATACCGCGACGCTCGAGTCTTGATTACTCAGGCTCGAACCGCACATGCGGAGACTCAAGGGTCTTCAACGAGCGGTTCTGCTGTGAATTTGAACCCACTTATAGTTGCGTGCGGCAGCGGTTTTATTGAATTAGTTTCGGTCAAACCCGAAGGTAAGCGAGAAATGCCTGCTGCTGATTGGCTAAGAGGCCTGCAGAGTACAAGTGAAATTGTTTTCACATGAGAGATATTGCTAATCCACGGCTACTAGCCTTCGAAGCTTTAGTTGAAGTGGAACTCAATGGTGCATATAGCAATCTTGTTCTTCCAAAATTACTGAGCAAATCATCCCTATCTACGGCAGATAAGTCCCTTGCTTCAGAGTTAGTGTACGGATCTTTGCGTCTTAAAGGCAGGCATGATCGATATATTTCGCGGGTTAGTGATCGCGCATTAGAGGATATCGATCCCAAGGCTCTTCTTGTACTACGACTTGGTGTTCACCAACTTAAGGAGCTGCGCGTACCCAGCTATGCAGCAATCAATGAGACTGTGGAATTAGCAAAGAGAGTTGTTGGAAAATCTACCGCAAGTTTCGTTAACGCTATTCTGCGAAAAGTTGATTCTGTTGATGTAACTGAACTACATGAGAGTCAAGACCCACAACAAAATCTCTCTGAAAGGTATTCACATCCAGAATGGATTGTTAGTTCGTATTTTGATTCTTTGAAGGATGCTAATCAGGTCGCAGAACTACTTGAGGCAAATAACGTTCCAGCAAAGCCCACTTTGATTGCTTGGCCTGGCCTATCGACTCAAGATGAGCTCTGCAGTGCGGGCGCAACATCAGTTCCCTATAGCAAGGTGGCTGCGGTGATTGATGGTGATCCTGGGACGATTGCCGCTATCCGTGAGCGTCGGGCTGGGGTTCAAGATTATGGATCGCAATTGGTATCTGAAATCTTCCTCACGACACATGAGTCGGGTTTACGGTGGCTCGATCTTTGTGCCGGTCCTGGGGGAAAAGCCGCGTATATCTCGGCATTTTTGAAAATTCATGGGGGAGAGTTCGTTGCTAATGAGGTGTCTAAGGCTCGAGCCGACTTAGTTGCGCAGGTTGTGCACCATGGAACGGTCACCAATTTTGATGGTCGAAAAATCCCCTCAGAGCTCGGGAATTTTGATCGGATTTTGCTTGATGCACCCTGTACGGGAATCGGAGCGCTTCGACGCAGACCAGAAGTTCGATGGCGTCGAACATTGCAAGATCTAAAGAACCTGACCGTGCTGCAAGCCGAGCTGCTTGATTCTGCTGCAGGGAGCCTGCGCTCCGGCGGAATTCTCGCCTACGTGACCTGTAGCTCTCATCAGGCAGAAACCACCTTCCAGGTACGTAGCTTCCTGCGGCGACATCCGCACTTCCGAATTAAACCCATTGACGATCCGCGAGTGGATAGTGACGGCAATCTACAATTATGGACTCATAGAGATGGATGCGATTCGATGTTTATCTCATTGCTAATGAAAGTAGGTGCGGAAGAATGATCCGCATTTGTCCAAGTATTCTCAACGCAAACTTTGATGATTTACCAGGGGAGATTGCTCGGGTTGCCCAGGTTGCAGATTTACTTCATCTAGATGTGATGGATAACGTCTTTGTGCCAAATTTGACGTTTTCACTAGAGCGCTCGCTAGAAATTATCGGGCAATCTACTCTTCCAGTGGATGTGCATTTGATGATTGCTTCTGCTGATCGCAAGGCTGTTGATTTCGCTGCGCCCAACACATCAAGTATCACTGTACATCTAGAAGCATGCGATGATCCACGCCAAACCCTGCGCGCAATTCGCGCAAGCGGAAAGAGGGCTGGCCTTGCTATCAAGCCAGGAACTGCAATCGAAGAAGTTGAAGATTTGCTGGAAGAGCTCGACATGATTCTGGTGATGACAGTCGAGCCAGGTTTCGGCGGTCAGAGTTTCATGGAATCTATGATGCCGAAGGTTGAAAAAGCCCGTCATTGGTTGAATCAAAAAGGACTGTCAGACACGTGGCTACAAGTTGATGGAGGCATCGCCCTTCCAACCATCCGCAAGGCATTTCTTGCTGGTGCCGATACCTTTGTAGCCGGATCTGCGGTCTATAAGTCCGAGGATCCAGCCAAGATGATTCAGCAGTTACGCTCTGAAGCACTTGGACTCTCTTAAATATTGGCCCGCCAACTCCACTCCTAAACAAGTAAACTTCCATCATTATGTCCGCCAAGAACTTCGATGAACTGTGGTCACAGCTCAACAGCATCGCGCAAGAACGTCCTGAGGGTTCAGGAACGGTGAAAGCACTGGACGCTGGGGTTCATGCCATCGGCAAGAAAGTGCTCGAAGAGGCCGGAGAAGTGTGGATTGCGGCCGAGTATCAGAGCAACGAGGAACTCGCGACTGAAATTAGTCAACTTCTTTATCAACTCCAGGTTCTCATGTTGGCACGGGGAATCTCTCTCGACGACGTCTATAAGAAGCTCTGAATATGAATACGGTGAATATGCAGTCGGTACGAGTAGCAATCCCAAACAAAGGGTCGTTGGCTGACGCTGCAACGAACATGCTTCGAGAGGCGGGATACCGTCAACGAAGTGATAGTCGAGATTTAACTTTTACCGATCCCAGCAACGGAGTTGAATTTTATTATCTACGTCCCAGAGACATCGCGACCTATGTCGGGTCAGGAGAGCTCGACGTTGGAATAACAGGTCGAGATCTGCTCCTTGATTCACAAGCGCCTGCATCAGAGATTATGAAGTTGGATTTTGGTAAGAGTGTATTCAGATTTGCAGCCCCTCCGGGTGTGACATCTATAGCCGGTAAGAGAATCGCAACCGCGTACCCACACCTAGTATCTGAATTCCTCAAAGAGAAGAATCTCACAGCTTCTGTTGTCGAACTCGATGGAGCGGTTGAAGGTGCCATCAAACTTGGTGTCGCTGACGTGATTGCTGATGTCGTCTCAACGGGAAACACCCTGAGACAAGCTGGATTAGAAACTTTCGGTGAACCTATTCTTCAGAGCGAAGCGATCCTTATTGGCCGTAACAATGTCCAGCCGGGAGCAAAGATTGAAACGCTGATTCGCAGAATCAGTGGCGTTGTGATTGCGCGTCAATATGTTCTCGTTGATTACGATGTAAAGAAGAGTAATCTCGATAAAGCTTGTGAACTGACTCCAGGTTTGGAATCTCCAACAATCTCACCGCTACAGAAGGAAGATTGGGTGGCGGTAAGGGCAATGGTGCTGCGCAATGATGTTCACGCTGTCATGGACGAGCTCTGGGCTATTGGCGCACGAGGAATACTCGTTACAGATATCCACTCATGTCGTTTATAGAAAAGTGATTAGCGCATCGAGTCGTTTGTCGGTGATGACAATATCTGCGGCGCTGTTTAAAATATCTTTACCTCGATAACTAACGCCCAGGCCCGCGAGAGAAACCATGTCAATATCGTTCGAACCATCGCCGATAGCGATTGTTTCTGAAATCGGAACCCCGGAA
>CAYSGG010000002.1:24496-63045 GCA_964430775.1 uncultured Clavibacter sp.
TCATCAAAGACACTTTCGGGCAGATCGCGAAGTAGGGAGACTCGCTCTTGGAGGGCTGAATCGAAATCAAGCTCACCGGCCATCGCGCGACGCGTTATGTCGGAAACACGGTCCGCATGGGGTGTTCGCTTTGCTAGAAGATCGATGACTTCTTGTTCAATCAGCGTGGAATCAACATCGAAAAGCGCAAGACGATACTTCATAGAATTTCTAACGCGATATCAAGCCCAAGTGGAGAGAATGTAGCGTGCAATTCATTCTCAATAGCTGATGCGTGAGCCGGATCGAGCGAGAGTTCAAAGGCTCCAATGTATCTTCCGGCCATTGTGATCTCTTGCTGGCCATCGATGCGGAGGCTATATGAACGTAGAACTGCTTCAATAGCTTGTGTTGGAGACTCATCAGAGAGGCCACTGAGAAGCACAATTGCGCGACCTTTGTAATCAGCTCCAGATGATTGTGAATGGCTCATCATGGAAGTTTAGCGAATATGCAATCCGTAGAGGGTATCTTCTCTGCCTATGGAACCCCTGCTCTCGGTTGAGGATGTAATCGTTCGTCGCTCTCAACGTGCAATCTTGGGGCCAATTACTTGGTCGGTAAACCATGGCGAGCGATGGGTAATCCTCGGCCCTAATGGTGCAGGAAAAACAACGCTTCTTCAGCTGCTTGCAGCTCTCATTCATCCCACTTCTGGAAAAGTCTCCATCCTAGGAAATCGCATGGGCGCAGTAGACGTCTTCGAATTGCGACCAAGAATTGGATTTACCTCCAGCGCCATGATCGATCTTCTGCCTAGCGACGAGAAAGTTATGGATATCGTCTTAACTTCCGCATACGCGATCGCTGGCCGTTGGCAAGAAGAGTATGACCTATGGGACGAGTCTCGAGCCAAAGCCTTGCTGACAACTTTCGGTGTTCGCGATTTGGCCATGAGAACCTTTGGAACGCTGAGTGAAGGAGAGAAGAAACGAGTTCAGATTTCACGCGCGCTCATGGCCGATCCCGAAGTCCTTCTTCTTGATGAACCCGCAGCTGGATTAGACCTTGGCGGACGAGAAGATATTCTTGGCAGAATTACGCAATATACGAGTGATGAACAATCACCAGTTACCATCATCGTTACGCATCACATTGAAGAGATACCAGCCGGAACTACGCATGCATTGCTGCTCAAAGATGGTCTCATTGCTCACGCCGGTCCCATTAATCAGGTTTTGACGCAGGAAAGCCTGGCAGAAGTTTTCGGCGTCCAGGTTGAGCTGCACTTCACGGGTGGTCGATACTTCGCATCCACTGGCCGTTGATGCTGTATTCATTGATTCCTAGCCCTTGGCAGGAAGTGTTGGCGTCTCACAAGGATTTGATAAATCAGATTGGCAGTGAACTGCAGAAACGTGCGGATAATGGAGAGAGAATCTTGCCTGACAAGAAACATGTGTTCAGGGCGCTGGAAATTCCTCCCAGTGAGGTTCGGGTAGTAGTTGTGGGCCAAGATCCTTATCCCAACTCCAGCGACGCGATTGGGCTTTCATTTGCCGTAGCGCCGCGACAATCGGGGTTGCCTGGCTCGTTAATGAATATTCAGAAGGAGATTTTGACCGATATTGGATCCACCACAACTGCGGATGGCGATCTCAGCAGATGGAGCGCACAGGGAGTCATGCTCCTTAATCGCGTATTGACAGTCTCTGCTGGCGAGAGTGGATCTCATTCGAAGGTTGGTTGGCTTGAAGTTACGCACACAATTGTTAAAACCTGTGCGGCCAAGGGAGCGATAGGCGTTTTGTGGGGTAATTCGGCCCGCGAACTCAGTTCGCTTTTTCCGGCCGACAATCTTGTTGAAGGCGTCCACCCCAGCCCATTGTCGGCTCATCGTGGATTTCTCGGTTCAAAGCCATTTTCAGCGGTGAATCAGAAATTAGTTTCACAGGGTAGAGATCCAATAATTTGGTAAAAAAAATTGGGGCCCGGATTTCTCCGAGCCCCAATTTTCTGATCTCTGTTAGGAAACCCAGGTATTAATTGGGTTATTCAAGAAGTAGATCATAAATAGCCCTGCAACGAGAAGAAGTAGAGGATGAACATCCTTGCTTCGTCCTTGCAAGAAACGAATTACGACATACGAAACAAAGCCCGCGCCAATACCTACAGAGATGTTGTAAGTGAATGGCATCAAAATGATTGTTAGGAAGGCAGGTATTGCAATTCCGTAATCATCCCAATCAATGGACTTGATCTGTGTCATCATCAAGAAACCAACAATGATCAACGCAGGGGTAGCAGCTTCGTACGGAATAATCGCAACAAGCGGCGCGAGGAATGTTGTGAGCAAGAAGAGAGCGCCAGTAACAACTGATGCCAATCCAGTACGCGCACCTTCGCCAACGCCTGAAGCTGATTCGATATAAGAAGTGTTGGAAGAAACTCCAGCGGCACCACCGGCAACAGCTGCAAGTGAGTCAACAAGGAGAATGCGATCAGCGTTCGGAGGTGTTCCATCCTTATCGTTGAGGCCCGCTTCTTGTCCAATAGCTGTCATGGTTCCCATGGTGTCAAAGAAGTCAGCCAAGAGAAGTGTGAAAACTAGAAGAAGAGCGGTGATCAGAGGAACGCGATCAAATGAACCGAAGAGGTTAAATGAACCGAGTAATCCGAAATCAGGCGTTGCCACTACTGATTCTGGCATCGCAGGAACATTGAGGTTCCAGCCCTTCGGATTAACTTCACCGGTGGCTCCATTGAACAATGGACCGATTTTGAAGGCGCTTTCGATAGCGATAGCAAGACCAGTGGAGACGATAATTCCGATGAGAAGAGCAGCCTTGATCTTTCTAACCATGAGGCCGATTGTGAGGAATAGACCAAAGGCGAAGACAACGACAGGCCATCCAACAAGTTCTCCGTTATTGCCGAGAGTGACTGGGACAGGACCTGTGCCAGTACGGCGAACAAAGCCGGCATCAACGAGACCGATGAGAGCGATAAAGAGGCCGATACCAACGGAGATTGCGATCTTGAGTTGCGTTGGAACAGCACGGAAAACCGCGGTACGGAATCCGGTGAGGACCAAGACAAGAATGATGATTCCTTCGAGGACAACAAGGCCCATTGCATCTGCCCATGTCATCTTTGAGGCAATACCGACTGCAACGAAGGTGTTAAGGCCGAGACCAGTTGCTAGTGCGAGTGGGAAATTCGCGACTAAACCCATGAGTATGGAAAGAACTCCAGCTACAAGGGCAGTAGCAGCAGCGATGAGTGCGAGATTTGGAGCATCTCCACCGCCAAGATATTTGCCATCCGCATCCTTTGAAAGACCGATGATCAGTGGATTGAGTGCGACGATGTAGGCCATCGTGAAGAAGGTAACTACTCCGCCTCGGACCTCTTGAGCTACTGAGGATCCGCGTTGCGAGATTTTGAAGTATGAATCGAGCATGCTCTTCCTTTCATCCCAGAAAATGGGATGGCGCTAATTTTTTAACGGTGGTGGTTGCGACACCGAGTGGAGTCAGTCCACAGGCTGAGGGGAGTGGCTTAAACCTAAGTGTTACTTGCTAGTAAAACGGGCAACGACACCGAAGGATGTAGCAACGGAGTACCCGATGAGCAGCGCAAAAAGCGCAGTTCCAAGCCCTAACGTCCCGCCTAGCAAGGCGCCCATAATGAGAACGGATACCTCGATAATCATCCGAACCCGCCCCACGGGGATACCTGTTCGACGGTGCATTGAGGTCATCCAGCCATCCCGGGGTCCCGGTCCGAGGCCGCAGGTGATGTAAAGCGCCGAACCACTGCCAACGAGTCCGATACCGACGAAAACGTAGAGCAGTTTGATCGCCAAAAGATCTGGGTGGGGAATAAGTGCGATTCCGATATCAATGGCAGTTGCGATAACGAGGATATTTGCCAATGTTCCGAAACCCGGTTTTTCTTTGAGTGGTATCCAGAGCGCTAAAACTATTCCGCTGATGAGAAAGGTTGCTGCGCCAACCGAAAGTGGCGTGCGCAGCGCAACACCTTGAGCAAGCACGGACCAAGGAGCGTTTCCAAGTTCAGCGACGATGAGCAGACTATCTCCAATTCCGAAAATAAAAAGACCGAAAATGAGAATTGTTACGCGAGAAGGGGAGAGATCCCAACGATGAGTGGCCGTCCATGGAGTGTTGGGTACGGTTTTATGAGGTTTTAACCGTTCGATGAATTCGCGCACCAAAGTACGGTACACCACCAATGCTTTACACTCGTTCACATGTTTGTTGGATTTGGAACTGTTCTCAATATTGTTGCAATTCTGGCTGGTTCAGCAATTGGGGTCTTGGCTGGAAACAAACTTTCGGAACGCACTAGAAATCTCATGACTGATGTTTTGGGAGCTATCACCTTAGTCGGCGCAGCATCTGCCATCGCAGCCCTATGGAAGGTTGAATTTATTGAGGCGCTTCCTCAAGGTTGGCCTCTCTTAGTGGTGCTGTCATCTTTACTGCTCGGAGGATTGCTTGGTTCACTGCTCAAGATCGAGGCAAGGTTGGAGAGTCTTGGTGTTAGATTGAAGCGACGATTCGATAAAGATGGATCATCGCCATTTGTTGAAGGATTTGTGAGCGCTTCTTTGATCTTTGCGATTGGACCTCTGGCAATCCTTGGCAGCATCAGTGACGGAATGGCAACAGGAATTGAACAATTAACCCTCAAAAGTATTCTGGACTTCTTTACATCGATTGCATTCGCTGCCGCCCTCGGTTGGGGAGTTGCGATGTCTGCCTTGCCAGTTGGGGTCTATCAGTTTGCCTGGACCGCTGCTGGGTTTGGTCTCGGAGCGATTCTTTCGGATTATCAAGTACAAGCGATGACCGCTACCGGTGGAGTGCTTCTCCTAGGTATTGGTCTCAAGCTATTAAACATCAAAACCATGGCAGTTGGAGATCTTCTTCCCGCGCTCGCCTTCGCACCACTTATCGCAACAGCGGTTACCGTTTTCTAGAATGTTTGAGCATCGATCACAAATCGATACTTAACATCACTAGCGACTGTTCTCTCGTAGGCTTGGTTGATGTAGTTAGCATCGATAACTTCCACATCGCTGAGGATGTTCTTCTCGCCGCAAAAATTAAGCATTTCTTGAAGTTCTGGCATACCACCAATCATTGAGCCAGCGATAGATCGACGTCCGTCGAGCATACTTCCCGCATTAATTGCATATGGTTTACCGGGCAGTCCGATAATGACAAGAGTTCCATCTGTGGCCAACGTTGATAGATAGGGATCTAGATCAATATCTGCAGATACGGTATTCAAGATAAGGTCGAACTTCTTTCGCAGCGGTTTATGCCACTCGTCACCTTTGGTCACAATGAAGTCGCTGGCGCCCATGGAGCGCGCGTCAGCTTCCTTGTTGGAAGAATGCGAGAAAACAGTTACCTCTGCTCCAAGCGCTGCAGCAAACTTCACTCCCATATGCCCAAGTCCTCCTAGCCCCATGACTGCAACTTTGGAGTGTGGACCCACGCGCCAATGACGGATGGGGGAGTAAAGGGTGATGCCTGCACAGAGTAATGGCGCTACGCCACTCATGGTGAGGTTTGCAGGAATCGTTACGGCATAATTTTCATCGATTACAAAGTTGTTGGAGTAACCACCAAACGCAATTTCTTGAGTGTTGCGTTCATATCCGTTATATGTACCAGTCATACCTTCTAAGCAATACTGTTGAAGGCCTTTCATACAATTACTGCATTTGCGGCATGAGTCAATAAATACTCCAACGCCAATTCGATCACCGACTCGGAATTTACTTACAGAACTTCCTACGGAAGTTACGGTTCCAACTATTTCGTGACCTGGAACCATGGGAAAAATTGCTGGGCCCCATTCTTCTCGAACTTGATGAATGTCAGAGTGACAAATCCCCGCATATTCGATTGCGAAGCCGACATCGTGGGAGCGCAGTTCGCGTCTTTCGAATTCAAAGGGAACTAGATTGCTTTTTGCAGACAGCGCTGCGTAACCACGAGTCTTCATGAGGGGAGTCTCCTTAATTTATTTCGCAATAGGTGAGCCTTAGGACAATCTAGTTAAAGGGTAACGGGTCGATCGACTGGTGCGCAGCGCCAGAATTTCGTGCGGTTACCTTGCGCATGTGATGACGTCGGCATAGAACTTCGTATGCAACCTCATTTGCTCCGTTTGTGTCTCCAACAACAACCTGTTCTCCTTCGGTGACCATAACGCCACCAATAGTTCGAGCATTGTGAGTAGCGCGCTCACCGCACCAACAGAGCGCTTCTACCTGGAGAGTGTGCACACGATCGGCAAGTTCCACTAGACGCGCGGATCCAGGAAAGAGCTTGGTGCGAAAATCAGTGAGAATTCCAAATGCATAGACCTCAATGCCAAGTCCATCTGCAATACGCGCTAATTGTTCAATCTGAGAGGGTGCATAGAACTGGGCTTCATCACAAATGACATAGTCAATTCGACGCCCGGCCGAGAGTTGGTCCACTACGAACTTATGAAGATCCATCTCTTCAGAGACTTCTAGCGCTTCAGAGGTTAATCCGAGGCGAGACGAAATCTTTCCTGACCCAGCTCTGTCACGATTTGTGAAGAGTAAACCAGCCCGACCACGAGATTCGTGATTATGTGCTGTTTGCAGAGCAAGCGTAGATTTTCCGCTATCCATCGTTCCGCAGTAGTAAATGAGTTCAGCCATAGTTATGCCTTCAAGAGAGAAATGACTTCAACATCAGGGTGCGTATCGGATATGAGCTTTCGGCCTTGTAAAAATTCAATCTCTAAAAGAAAAAGATGCGCAGCAACTTTTGCACCAGTGATGTCAACTAAATCATGACAAGCAAGCGCTGTGCCACCAGTTGCAAGCACGTCATCGACGATAATGACATTGTCTTCAGGCGTTAAGAGATCTTTATGAAGTTCGAGGGCATCAAATCCATATTCCAGCGCGTACTCTTTTCGATACACATCGCGAGGTAATTTCCCAGGCTTTCGCACTGTTACGAACCCAATCTCCAACGCTTTGGCGATAGCGCCTCCAAGAATGAAGCCTCGGCTTTCGATGCCAACAATTGCATCAATCCTGCGATCAAGCGCCCTTATGGAGCGAGCAAACTCATCAATCACTACTCCGAAACCTGGGCCATCAGCTAGCAACGGCGTTATGTCCTTGAAGAGAATCCCCGGTTTTGGGTAATCCGGAACATCGGCGATGAGGGATAAAGCACGTCCCAGTGGGGTCATATCATTTGCTGCAGCGCTCACGGCGGGAGCGTATCTATAAAACCGTGTCCGAGAGGGGACTTGAACCCCTAATCCCTTTCGAGAACTAACACCTCAAGCTAGCGCGTCTGCCAATTCCGCCACCCGGACAATGAGAGGGCATACTTTAGCCCATGATTCTTAACGATGCCCAACGCGCTGAACTCGAAGCCGACGTAATCCAGCTATGCCAGGAATTAATCCAAATTCCAAGCGTGAATTTTGGAGAAGGAAAAGGCGATGAAGAGGCGGTAGCAAAATACGTTTCCGCCAAACTTGAAGAGGTGGGCATCAAAACCACGATCTATGAAAGCGCTCCCAAGCGTTGTTCGGTCGTTGCTCGAGTCGAAGGATCTGATCCCTCATTGCCAGGACTAGTGGTGCATGGGCACCTTGATGTTGTCCCAGCTAATGCTGCAGATTGGAGCGTTGATCCATTTTCTGGAGCAATCAAAGATGGATGCATCTACGGACGAGGTGCGGTCGATATGAAGAATATGGACGCCATGATTCTCGGGGTATTTAGATTATGGGCTAAGTATGGATTTAGACCCCAACGCACCATGGTGATTGTTTTCTTCGGAGATGAAGAAGCCGGTGGCATTTTTGGATCACGTTGGATGGCAGAAAAGCATCCAGAAGTTTTTGCAGGATGCAGTGAGGCAGTATCAGAAGTTGGTGGTTTTTCGCTGACGTTGAATTCTGGAAAACGGATTTACCTCATTGAAACAGCGGAAAAGGGTATTGAATGGATGAAGCTCACTGCTGAAGGTGTAGCTGGTCACGGTTCGATGGTGAATCGAGAGAACGCGGTGACTCGTCTTGCCGATGCAGTCTCTCGGATTGGAAACTACAAGTGGCCTCAGCGAATTACGAAGACAAATGAAGTTTTCCTCCGCAAGATAGCTGAACTCACGGGCAAAACTTATGACGCCAACAACCTGACACCGATTCTTGATGAAGTTGGTTCAATTTCCAGAATGATGGGCGCAACTCTGAGCAACACTGCTAACCCTTCAATGTTGGAGGGTGGATACAAGGCAAATGTCATTCCACAAACCGCTAGCGCAGTTGTCGATGGTAGAACTTTGCCAGGGTACGAAAAAGAGCTTCTGGACACCGTAAAGCAACTTGCTGGAGAGCATGTAAAAGTTGAAAGTCTGGTCTCAGATATTCCTTTGGAAGTAGATTTCTCAGGTCCACTCGTGGAAAAGATGATTGCTGCTATCAAGGCTGAGGATCCGGAGGGTATTCCGGTTCCGTATGTCATGAGCGGCGGAACGGATAACAAAGCGTTGGCCAAACTTGGTTTGGCTGGGTACGGATTTAGTCCGCTAAAACTTCCACCAGAGTTGGATTTTCTTGCCTTGTTCCACGGGGTAGATGAACGGGTACCGATCGATTCACTTAAGTTTGGCGCGCGCTCCCTGCAGACATTCTTAGCTAACGCTTAAGGATTTACTCAACAGAGACTTCGTCGAGGGCTTCGCGCACTGGCAGGGGCAGATTTACGTTCTCAGAACTCAGCGCGCCACGCAGTTGAGCTCCAGTACGTGCTCCGATTACTGCTGATGTGACACCTGGACAATCCCGTACCCACGCAAGTGCAATTTCCAATGGAGAATAACCCAAGCCATCAGCAGCAACCATAACTGCTTCAACAATTCGAGAACTGCGCTCATCAAGATAAGGCTCAATGAAAGATGAAAAGTGAGGACTTGCGCCGCGAGAATCTGAAGGCAATCCGCTGCGATATTTACCGGTGAGAACACCGCGGCCCAACGGCGACCAAGCTAGAAAACCGATATCCAATTCAAGACATGCCGGAAGAACTTCTCGCTCGACGCGTCGATTGAGCAAGGAGTACTCATTCTGCGTACTCAATACAGGAGCTTTTCCAAATAATGGATTCTGCAAGGTTGCGCTGCGCGCAAGTTGCCAGCCAGAAAAATTAGAGACTCCGACATGGCGAGCTTTACCGGATGAGAGCGCGTAGTCCATAGCGCCGAGCGTTTCTTCCAGTGGCGTAGTTTCGTCCCAGGTGTGAACTTGCCACAGGTCTACATAATCGGTTTTTAAACGTACCAGAGACTTTTCTAGATCTCCGATGAGGGAGGTACGGGAATTGTCGACCTTACGCTCGCCGCTCTTAAAACTAATGCCGGCCTTGGTAGCCAGGACTATCTCATCGCGATTGCCAAGAACTCCCAATAACCCACCCAGTACACGTTCTGCGTCACCATCACCATAAACCGCAGCAGTGTCGATGAAATTTCCTCCTGCATCAAGATAGAAGCGAAACTGTTCGGCCGCTTCGTGCTCATCTGTGTCACGACCCCACGTCATCGTTCCCAACGCCAGTCGACTAACCCGAACACCACTGCGACCAAGTTGACGTTGCTCCATGTAAAAACCCTAGCAAAATCGGGCGTAAAACTCGGGAAGAAGAGAGTTTGGCCTGAAATGGCTAACCTACGAACATGACAACGTTCATCTTCTTGCGTCATGCCGAATCGACAGCAAATGTCGAAGGCATCCTCGCAGGGCGATTGCCAGGAACCTACCTATCGAAAAAAGGCGAGAAGCAGGCGCGCACACTTCCTTTGTTTATTCAGAGATTATCAATCGATCGCATTGTGACGAGCCCGCTTGAAAGGTGTCTCCAAACTGTAGAGCCAACGGCGAAAATGCTGCACAAACGTGTTGAGAAGGATCCTTCCTTTATTGAGATGAACTATGGGAAATGGTCCGGCAAGTACTTGAAAGATTTGAGAAAAGAAAGCGGTTGGAAGGTAATCCAGAAGAGACCATCCCAATTCACATTCCCACAAGGAGAGAGTTTCACGAGCGCAGCTCGTCGAGTTGAACGCCAACTCAACAAGATTGCTCAGAAATTCCCCAACAAACGAATCCTCATCGTTACTCATGGAGACATCATCAAACTTGCCGCTGCAAAGGCTCTCAACATGGAGATTGATGATTTCCAACGCATCATTATTGATCCGTGCTCCTTAACGGTCATTGATTGGAATAAGTCACAGCGAACGCTGATGCAACTCAATCTTCCAACGTCTCAATCCAGAGTGAGGCGAATTTCTTCATTGAAAAATCGTCGCGTCATAGGGGGAGGCTCTGGTGTCTAGACGCGTGTATAACCTTGATGAAGTTGACCGCTTTGTCCTGGGGACAGTCGGGCAGCCGGGTGAGCGAGAGTTCTTCATTCAAGTTCGAAAAGCCGGCCAAGTATTTTCATTCTCCCTTGAGAAAACCCAAGCGCAGGCTTTAACGGAGAGATTCTCGGAGATTCTCAAAGAGGCTCGTATTACACAAGGGGCGCTAGTAAGAGACGCCGAGCCATTAGATACCCCTGTCGAGTCGGAATTTCGATTGGGTGTCATGGCGATAACCTGGCAGTTCGATTCGCAGATGATTAAGTTTGAAGCGCAGGGTATATCCGTTGACGACAGTGATGAAATTTTTGAAGAGATTGCTGGCGATGATGTCAGCGCAGCTCCACCTATTGTTCGATTAGCACTTACCCCAACTCAGGTACGAACTTTTGTGTCGCGTGCCGCAGGGGTTATCAAAGCAGGTCGCCAACCGTGCATGTTCTGTGGTGGTCCTATCAATCTTGAGGGACATATCTGTCCACGAGCGAACTGATTCAAGAGAACCTATGAGCGAAGAAGAGCTGCTTTCGGGAGAGTTAATAGTTGAAGGTCGATTAGTTGATGCATCAAATGCCACCCTCTATGGCTTTATCCAAGTTGACTTATCAAGGAAAGTTAGCGTTGTCTATAAACCAATAGCTGGAGAACGTCCACTTTGGGACTTTCCGGATGGAAACCTCGCTTCACGAGAGGTTGCTGCATACCTTGTAAGCAAGTACGCGGGTCTAGATTGCGTTCCCACAACGGTCATGCGCGACGGACCATTTGGTCTGGGTGCTGTACAACAGTGGATCGAGGTTGATGAAACGATTGACTTCATAGACTTTGCTCAACAACCGCATGAGGCAATTCGTCGTATCGCACTCTTTGATGTCATGATAAATAACACCGATCGGAAATTCGGGCATATTCTCATCGATGAAGCGCAGAGAGTGTTTGGCTGTGATCACGGAGTTTCGTTCCATCAAGATTACAAATTACGAACCGTGCTCTGGCAATTCGCAGGTGAGCCTCTCAGTCACGAGGAAACTCAAATCGTCAAAGGCGTTCTGCAGTGGATCGGTTCACCTGAATCAGAATATTTTCGTTCGTTGTTAACCGATGTAGAGGTTGGCGCCTTCATTGACAGACTCGAACGGCTAACGGTGGAGGGGTATCCATTTCCTTCCGATGAATGGCCCGCGGTTCCTTGGCCCCCGGTCTAGTGAGTTCTTTGTAGGCTGGCCTTATGCGTGCCTGGCCTCATCTTTACCTTCCACCCACTCTTGAAGGTATCGCCCACCGGCCGCTATCTCTCCATGATTCTTATAAGAATCAACGCGTCTTCATTAATGATTCGACGATCTCGATGTACGTATGTGGAATTACACCTTACGACGCTACTCATCTTGGCCACGCTGCGACGTACATAACTTACGATCTAGTTCACAGATATCTCAAGGCTTCTGGCAAGTCGGTTCACTTTGTTGAAAACATAACTGACATTGATGATCCGCTCCTAGAAAGAGCTCTTCGTGATGGGTGCGATTGGAAGGAACTTGCAACCTCACAGATTGATCTATTCATCAGTGACATGACAGCCTTGAAGGTTATCCCGCCACAAGAGTATTGCGGGGTAGTTGAAAGTATGAGCACCATCATCAACTCAATCAGCTCTTATCTTTCAACCAATCTCGCTTACAAAGTTGATGATGATCTATACCTTGATTTGCTTGCAACGGGATTTGCACTCGAAAACTTACCCCTGCCTCATGAGGACGCCCTTGCGATCTTCCAAGAGAGAGGTGGCGATCCACAACGCCCAGGTAAGCGTCATCCATTAGACCCGCTGTTATGGAGAGCGCGACGAGAAAACGAACCATCGTGGCCAGCACCCTTCGGCGAAGGTAGACCCGGTTGGCATGTCGAGTGCGTGGCTATTGCGTTGAAGTTCTTGCCAGATGCTGGTGCATCTTCGATAACAATTCAAGGCGGAGGTTCTGATCTCTTCTTCCCTCATCATTTTATGACGGCAGTTCAGGCGAAAGCTCTCACCGGTAAAGAGTTCGCTCAGTGTTATTCGCATGCGGGCATGATTGGACTTGATGGCGAAAAGATGAGCAAGAGCAAGGGCAATCTCGTCTTTGTCTCAAAATTGCTCTCCGAAGGAGTAAAACCGCAAGCCATACGTTTGGCGCTAATGTTGGAGCATTATCAAAAGGACCGAATGTGGAGTGCGAATACTCTCGATACATCTAATGCGCTCGTCAGAAAAATTGAAGAAGCACTTTCTCGTACTGAGGTTGCTCCAACGAGCCCTGTCATTCAAGCCATCGCGAACTCCTTGGCCGATAACTTGGATACTCCTACTGCGATTGAAGCGCTCTCTCAATGGTGCGACGACACCCTTGCATGGTCAAGCTCCGAGACTGATGGTGGTTCGGCAGGAGAGATGTCTCGCGCTCTTGATACCTATTTAGGACTTGTTTTCTAGATCTCTGGGTTACGTCGTAGAAAACGTTCAACTTCCCGTGCTAGTGATTCACCAGTGATTTCTGGTAACTCTGCAGCATCCTTAGAAGACTCGAGTTGCTTCACGTAGTCACCAACTTCAGAATCTTCTGCAGCCATCTGGTCAACTTGCGACTCCCAAGACGCGGCACGTTCGGGAAGATCACCTTGAGCAATTGAAATTTCTAGGAAATCCTCCAGTGCATTAATGAGAGCAAGGGAAGCTTTGGGAGATGGAGGAGTGGATACATAGTGCGGAACTGCTGCCCAGAGAGAAACCGCATCGAGGGTGCGGCGGTAAGCAGCTTCTTGAAGAACTCCGACAATTCCTGTTGGGCCCTCGTACTTGGAAATTTCAACACCAAGCTTGGCAGCAACATCGGGATGTGCTCCACTGCCTGTAACACTGATGGGTCTGCTATGAGGCGAATCAGCTAAAAGCGCGCCCATCGTTATCAAGAGCGATACTTCATAATCATCAGCTAGATCAAGAAGCTCAGATGCGAATCTCTGCCAGCGCATAGAAGGTTCAATTCCTTTAACAATCAAGAAATCATGGGGCAAGTGAGGTGTGCTGACAGCATAAACAATCGTGTTGGGCCAGATGATTTCGCGTACCACTCGCTCATCCACACGAATTAATGGGCGATTCACTTGAAAGTCGTAGTAATCCTCAGGGTCCATCCGTGCGATCTCTTGATGTGTCCATACGGTGAGCAAGTGGTTGATTGCTCCTGAGGCTGATTCACCAGCATCATTCCAACCTTCAAACGCTGCAATCATGATAGGTCGGCGCAGGGAGAGTGAGTTCTCCGATATGAACATAGAGCAAGCCTACGATAAACTCTCGCTAGTGAGCGCGTCGAAAACTGCAGCATCTGACAGTAAGAACGCGGTGCGCGAAGGTAGCCTTCGCAAGGCATTAGCTTCTCGTGTAGTTATCGCAGATGGTGCGATGGGAACAATGATCCAATCGGCTAACCCTTCTTTGAGCGATTTTCAGAATCTTGAAGGCTGTAATGAAGTTCTGAACGTAACTCGACCAGAGCTGATTGCAGATATTCACCGGCAGTATTTCCAAGCCGGAGTGGACGCGGTTGAAACGAATACCTTTGGAGCAAATCTTGCGAATTTGCTGGAATATGAAATCCCTGAGCGAATTTACGAACTTGCTGAAGCTGGTGCTCGTATTGCACGAAATGTTGCCGATGAGTTCAGCGCCAAAACCTCTGAGCCAAAATGGGTCCTCGGTTCTCTTGGGCCAGGCACCAAACTTCCCACCCTTGGACACGCAACCTATGATGAACTCAAACGAGCGTATGCCGAAGCTTCTCGCGGGTTGATAGATGGCGGTGTCGACGCGCTATTAATTGAAACAACACAGGATCTTCTTCAAGCAAAAGCCGCCGTAAACGGCGCTCGCCACGCTATTGCAGCCACGGATCGTGACATTGTTTTGATTGCACAGGTAACGGTTGAAACAACCGGCACCATGTTGCTGGGTTCTGAAATTGGAGCGGCGCTTAATAGTCTGGGTGCGCTCGGCGTAGACCTGATCGGCATGAATTGTGCCACCGGTCCATCAGAGATGAGTGAGCATCTTCGTTCCTTGAGTCAATCCTCACCCATGGGAATTTCCTGCATGCCAAATGCAGGTCTACCAATATTGAAAGATGGCGGTGCTTATTACCCGCTTGGACCCGAGGAACTGGCTGATGCACTCTCTGAGTTTGTTGACCTATATGGGATTGGATTGATTGGCGGCTGCTGTGGCACAACCCCAGAACATCTCGCAGCAGTTGTAGCGAAACTGAAGTCGCGCCCAAAGAAAAACCGATCGTTCTCTTTGGAAGCGGGAGCATCATCGCTCTATCAATTTGTGCCCTTTAGACAAGATCAAACTTATATGGCTATCGGTGAGCGGACGAATGCCAATGGTAGTCGCGCCTTTCGAGATGCTCTGGTCGCCGAAGACTGGCAACGCTGTGTAGATATAGCAAAAGATCAAATCCGCGAAGGCGCACATATGCTCGATCTCTCGGTTGATTATGTGGGACGAGATGGCGTCAAGGATATGACGGAGCTTGCAAAAAGATTCGCAACAGCAATCACGCTGCCTATCGTACTTGATTCAACCGAGCCTGCAGTCATTAAAGCTGGATTGGAGAACCTGGGCGGAAGATGTGTAATCAACTCGGTTAACTATGAAGATGGCGACGGAGCAGATTCTCGATTCGCCCGAATCATGCCCCTGGCAAAGGAGCATGGTGCAGCACTGGTTGCACTGACCATTGATGAAGAGGGTCAAGCTCGTACTGCGGAATGGAAAGTTCGAGTGGGTAAACGCTTGATTGCTGACCTCACAGAAAAATGGGACATCAACATCAGTGACATCATCATTGATTGCTTAACTTTCCCGATCGCCACAGGTCAAGAAGAAACTCGCCGCGATGGAATTGAAACGTTGAAAGCCATAAAGGAACTTAAGGATGAATTTCCAGCTCTACAGACAACTCTAGGCATTAGCAATGTTTCCTTTGGGCTCAATCCTGCAGCGCGCATAGTTCTTAACTCAGTATTTCTGGCCGAAGCGGTAAATGCTGGATTGGATAGCGCAATTGTTCATCCATCAAAAATTATGCCAATGTCCCGCATTCCTCAGGAGCAGAAGGATGTCGCTTTGGATCTTATTTATGATCGACGAACCTTCGATGGTGATCAATGCATCTACGACCCGCTCTCTAAATTCTTGCAACTCTTCGAGGGTGTTGAGGTCACCTCGAGTCGTCTCTCCAGGGCTGCCGAGCTGGCTGCATTGCCGCTTCCAGAGCGGCTAAAAAGACGGATCATTGATGGTGAGAAGCAAGGCCTTGAGGCAGACCTCGAGGAAGCCAGACTCTCAGGTTTAGCCCCACTTTCAATCATCAATGATTTATTGCTAGATGGAATGAAGACCGTTGGCGAACTCTTTGGCAAAGGAGAGATGCAGCTGCCCTTTGTTCTGCAATCTGCCGAGGTGATGAAGAGCGCTGTCTCATTGCTAGAACCATTTATGGAGAAAAGCGATGCAAATGATCGCGGTTCAATTCTGCTCGCGACAGTCAAGGGCGATGTGCATGACATTGGTAAGAACCTGGTAGATATCATCTTGACCAATAATGGCTATCGAGTAGTCAATATTGGAATCAAACAAACTATCAATCAAATCATTGATGCTGCGCAGAGTTCCAATGTTGATGTCATTGGAATGAGTGGTCTGCTGGTTAAATCAACTGTGATTATGAAAGAAAATTTGGAAGAACTCGAACGTAGAGATCTTGCCCAAAAATGGCCGGTTTTGCTGGGCGGCGCCGCCTTGACGCGAACTTTTGTGGAGCATGACTTGGCAACTCAATACGCGGGCACAGTGCGTTATGCACGCGATGCATTCGAGGGTCTCTCGCTCATGGATGCGATCATGGGGGAGAAGAATGGCATTGAGGGAGTATCGCTTCCTCCGCTAAAAGAGCGTCGAACTAGAGTTACCAATCCAGATCTTCCGAGCACCACAGACACCCGACGCAGTGATGTTGCATCTGATAATCCGATTCCACAACCACCTTTCTTTGGCTCTCGAGTAGTAAAGGGCATTGCACTTGCTGACTACAGTTCAATGCTGGATGAGAGGGCTCTATACGTTGGACAGTGGGGGCTTAAAGGATCCAAGAACGGCTATGACGAGATGGTTATCAATGAGGGGCGCCCACGATTGCGAGCGTTGCTCAATGAAGCTCAATCTCAAGGATGGATCAATGCTGCCGTTGTTTATGGCTATTTTCCGTGTTACAGCGAAGGAAATGACTTAGTTATTCTCCATCATGAAGGTGAACAAAAAGGAGAAGAGAGAACTCGCTTTAGTTTCCCTCGTCAACGCCGCGATCGTCGGCTCTGCATCAGTGATTTCTTCCGTAGCAAGGACTCAGGGGAGATTGATGTAGTTGCTTTCCACGTTGTAACCATGGGTCAGTCAGTCAGTGAGGCGACTGGGAAATTGTTTGCAGAAAACAACTATCGTGAGTACTTAGAGCTTCATGGACTGAGTGTTCAGCTCACCGAGGCTTTAGCTGAACATTGGCATGCTCGAATCAGAAACGAGATCGGGTTTAGTAGCACCGACGGTTCGTCTATCGAAGAAATTTTGGATCAGGGCTATCGCGGTTCTCGATATAGCTTCGGCTATCCAGCTTGTCCCGATATCGAGCAGCAGGTTCAACTCTGCGAACTTCTACAACCTGAACGTATTGGGGTCTCACTTTCAGAAGAGTTTCAACTGCACCCCGAACAGAGTACTTCGGCAATCATCGTCCATCATCCCGAGGCGAAGTATTTCAATGCCAACTAATGCATCGACTAGCTCTTCAACGATCTTCAGATTCAAAGCGGTGCTATGGGATATGGATGGAACGCTGATTGATAGCGAACCAATTTGGATTGAGCAAGAGCGGGCTCTGATGCAGAGTTTAGGTGTCCACTGGAGCGATGAGGATGCGATTCACTGTATCGGCGGGCCCATGGAACGTGTTGACGCATTCATGAGAAGTAAACTCTCTCCAGAAAACTTAAACCGTTATGCACCCCTCGAACTTACAAATACTTTGCTCCAGCAGATGTCAGTCAGATTAGGTGAGGGCGTACCTTTCACGCCGGGTGCCCAATCCTTGCTTCACGAACTTCACCAATCGAGAGTGCCTCAGGCCCTTGTGAGCGCTTCTTCTCGTCCGTTAGTTGACGCAGCCCTTCGAAGTATCGGAGCAGAGTTTTTTGCGATAACTGTTTCCGATAATGATGTATCCCAATCTAAACCTCATCCCGAGGGCTATCTCAAAGCTGCCGAGCACATCGGAGTAGCTATTGATGAGTGTTTGGTAATTGAGGACTCACGAACCGGAGTGACTGCGGCCATTGAGGCTGGCGCTTATGTACTTGGTCTGCCACATTTCGCCCAACTTCCAACAGGGCAACGAGTGCTACATCGACATTCCTTGGACGGTTTATCTCTCGCCGATCTGCACGATCTCTTCGAATCCATTCATAGGCGATAATCAACCCATGAAAAGCATTGGCTCTGGGCCACTCCTTCCAGGAGACCGTGTTCAACTCACTGACGAACGCGGCAAGATGTATTCGTTTTATCTCCAACCCGGTGCGCAATGGCACTCCCATAAAGGCTGGATCAATCATGATGTCATCATTGGCTTAAGCGAGGGATCTACAGTTGCAAGTAGCAGCGGAACCAATTACCAAGTAATGCGCCCATTGCTCAATGATTATGTTCTTTCAATGCCGCGCGGGGCGACGATTATCTATCCCAAAGATTCGGCAATCATCATTGGATTTGCCGATATCTTCCCAGGATCTAAAGTTCTTGAAGCGGGAGCCGGTAGCGGAGGGTTATCTATCAGTCTGCTTCGCGCTATCGGCAATAACGGTTTGTTGGTGTCTTTCGAAGAACGCGCTGAATTCTTTGAGAATGCGCGTGGAAATGTAAAGAATTACTTCGGAGATTTGCCGGAGAATTGGAAGCTTGTTAACTCTCGAGTTCAAGAGGGACAATTCGCAGAGGAATTCGACCGCGTAGTCTTTGACATGTTAGCGCCATGGGACGCACTCGAAAGCGCTTACGCGGCTCTCAAACCTGGGGGAGTTCTCTGTTGTTACGTAGCGACAACCACTCAGTTATCGAAAGTTGCAGAAGCTCTAAAAGATTCCCAACGATTCTCAGAACCTGAAAGTTTCGAAACGCTTTTACGCCCCTGGCACCATGAAGGTCTGGCAGTTCGACCTATGCACTCCATGAATGCACATACTGGATTTTTATTGTTCTCACGGAAGTTACCAGCCGGAGTGAAGCCAATCCGCCGAAAGCGTCGCCCTTCAAAGGGCGTTATCGATTCCGCTGCTGAAAGCGATGAGTGATTAGCTAATAGCAATTAGATCAACAACAAATATCAAGGTTTCATTGGGAGCGATTGGCCCTCCGCCGCTTGCCCCATAACCTAGATCTGGCGGAATAACCAAAAGACGTCGTCCGCCAACCTTCATTCCTGGGATACCTTGTTGCCATCCCAAAATAACTTGATTGAGTCCGAATGTGGCTGGATCTCCGCTCCACGAGCTTTCTACAACTTCGCCTGTTGACCAGGCCATCAATGTGTAATGAACTGTCAAAGTTGATGTCGCCTCAGCAACAGCTCCAGTACCTACAAAAATATCTTGTGTGCTCAGCGTTTGCGGCGGTGTGCCATTTGGGGCTGTGATTGTCGGAGCTTGTCCTGCTTCACCTGAAACTGTTGGCATTGCTCCTCCATCGGTGTTTGTGTTGTTTTCGCTCTGATTCTGCGAATTCTGACCCATCGGAGAGTCCGAAGGCGCGCCACCATCTGTAGTACAGCCAGTTAAGGCCAATGCGGCAACAAGCAAAAAGATTGAAGTGCGGGCAACCTTGTGGGAGGCCATCTTGGTGTTTGTGGCGAATTCGCTAGTCATGTCCAGAAGTTTAGCAGGAGGCGATAATCTCGCCTGGTGTCGAGCGCAAAAACTGAACGACTAGTCAATCTGACGATGGCGCTGCTTGCCTCGCGCCGGTATATGCAAAAAAGCGAGATTTTCCGGAAAGTTGCGGGATACACCGGCAGTCAAGAAACGAAAGAACGAATGTTTGAACGCGACAAAGATGATCTTCGGGCCATGGGAATCCAAATAGATGTCGCTTCGCAGGATCCCTTATTCGAAGACGAGCCCGGATATCGCATTCGACCTGAGACGTATCAACTTCCTATAAGCGAATTTTCTCCCGAAGAACTGGGTGTTATATCGGCCGCGCTGGGAATTTGGCGCAGAAGTGATTTTGCCGTCGAAGTTGAAGGGGCTGTACGACGAGTCAAGTCGAGTTCCATGATTGATGTTGAGGTTCCTGACCTAGATGCAGCCTCGCTCGACTTGATAGAAGAGGGTTTGCTGGATATTTCGCGGGCTCTTGCGTCTCGTAGCAGCATCACATTTAACTACCAGAAGTCAGGAAGTTCTTCATCGGAAGAACGTCAAGTCAATCCTCTCGGCTTAAGCACTTGGAAGGGAAGCTGGTACTTGGTTGGAGAAGATCTTGTGAAGGCGGACATAAGAGTCTTCAAGCTCTCTCGGATTACTTCCCAAGTCTCTGTTTCAAAGAAGCGCGATACATACGAAATACCGCAAGATTTTGTTGTGAAGGACTACCTCGTGATGTTCACTCAAGAGGCTATATCCATAACGGCGAAAGTGAAGAAGGATTGCGTTCAGCACATTCGAGCCAGGGCGACTTCCCTTAACTCGGTTGATGACGAATGGGATCGAATTTCCTATGACAGTGACTCTTTAGATGAGGCAGTGCGCGAAGCACTCTGGTTCTCAGAACTCCTGGTCATTGAAAGTCCCATCGAAGCAAAATTGGCAGTCATTAGTTCACTTGAGAAGGTTGTTGCGAACCATGACAGATAACGCTGCCAGTCGCGCTTCTCGATTACTCGATTTAGTGCCTTTCATACTTAATCATCCAGGAATATCGATCCGCGAACTCGCGAGCGAATTTGATATCTCCAAGGACGAGATGATCAAGGATCTCAATCTTCTTTTTATGTGTGGACTTCCTGGATATACCCCGCTTGAATTGATAGATATCTCCTTTGATGAAGAGAGCGTGGTGGTTCGTGATCCACAGAATCTCTCAGTTCCTAGAAAGCTCAATGAATCAGAATCACTCATTGCACGAATTGCATTGGCAGCCATCGAGGAACTTACCCCCGTTAACAGTTCGGCGCGCTCGAAGATTGCCGGAGTAAGAGCGAAGCTCTCTTCAGCTTTCAACAGCGTAATTCCCGACGGCTCACTGCTGGTTACTGTCGATGAAGAACGGATATCACTGGCAAAGATTAAGGAAGCGATTGAAAAATCGTCTGATGTGGAAATAACGTACGTCAAACTTTCTACGGGGGAAACCACGCATAGGGTGGTCTCGCCATCGTCCATCAGTCTTGAAAATGGAAAGACTCTGATTGAAGGTTATTGTCACAAAGCCGAAGCACGCCGTACTTTCAATCTTTCTCAGATTTCACAGGTAAAACTTGTTGCGCGCACGAGGGAGATTCCTCTTGAATCACTTTCTCGCACCCAGGGCTCGGTTGCTCAACTCTCGATACACGATGACAGGTCAGAATTCCTTCGTACGCATCAATCATCTTTGCGCCCTCTTGGGGAGAAGAGGTATGAAATAGAGATATTCCAACCTGAGTGGCTGGTTCGCTCTATTTTGAGTAATCCCGAATCGATTCAGATTGAATCTCCTTCCGAACTTCGAGAATCACTCACCTGGTATGCGCGAAGCGCCCTCAAGAACTACCAGAGCTAAGCGCGCTAGTAATGAGCGAAAACCGTCATATATCGACCAATTTGGCCTGCGTGGTAGCGTAGGTCTCTCAACCGTTATCCCTGAAAGGTAGAACTCATGTTTGGACTACGCGAACCTTCTCACTGGCTCCTTCTCATTTTGGTAGTCGTGATTCTCTTTGGTGCGAAGCGTCTACCTGACTCTGCTCGCTCTCTTGGTCGCTCTCTTCGCATCTTCAAGAGCGAAGTGAAGGAACTCAATAAGGAAGAGAAGAAGGACGAAGACGGAGAGAAGTCATCCAACTAGCTCGTCAATACTGAAGAGCGGTATTTGCGTGGGGCTAGGCGGAGGAACATGGCAGTCAGAGAACGTGGCACGATGCCACTACTTGACCATTTACGTGAATTACGCAAGAGAGTAATCCGCGCCGCTTTATTCATTATCGTCTTTTCGGTTGTTGGCTGGATTAACTACAACGACATCATTGCGACCCTCGCAGATCCCGTTTGTGATCTCAGGCTTGCTCAACAAACTGGGGCAGATAACTGCGGCGCGTTATTTATCAGCGGCGTGCTGGGGCCCTTGAACTTGCAACTCAAAGTTTCATTTTTGACGGGAGTCATTCTGGCAGCGCCGTTCTGGCTCTATCAACTCTGGGCTTTTATTGCCCCAGCGTTGCACCGCAAAGAGAAGCGCAACTCAGTGCTCTTCATTACCGCTGCAACCCCCTTCTTCGCCATTGGTGCTGCCTTGGCTTACGTTGTATTGCCGCTCGCTATCGAGGTTCTCTTTGGGTTTACACCAGAGTCCTTAAATAACCTCATTAGGTTTGATGACTATCTCGACTTCGTTCTACGACTCATTCTGATTTTCGGGATAGCTTTCGAATTGCCCGTGTTTCTGGTCTCACTCAATTTGATTGGAGTTCTCTCTGGGGCCTCCATTTTGCGTCCATGGCGTTTTGCAATCTTTGCAATCACATTCTTTGTTGCTGCTTTTTCTCCCACTGCAGATCCTCTCTCTATGGCCGCTCTAGCACTCCCACTCGTTGCCTTCTATTTCGGTGCTGGGGGAATTGCCTTGCTGGTTGATAAACGACGAGATAAGAAGAGTAGATCTATCGCCGACGATGAAGCCGCACCGATAGATGAAGCAGCACCAATAGATGAGATGGATTCCTAAACGCTTTTTCAATTAATGCGAAGGATGGTCTAAAGCATGTGGCTCGTCTTAAGCAACCCAACTTCAGGCGGGGGAGTGGGTCAACGCTATCGAGAACTAACGTTGGAACTTCTTAAGGAAAGGTCCATTCCTTTCAGAGACATTACTTCTAGCTCGTATACAGCAGCTCAAGAAGAACTTCGCCGTTCACTCAATGACCAAATCACAGGAGTTATTGTTGTTGGCGGCGATGGCATGGTTCACCTTGCCGTACAAGAACTGGCATCGTCAAAGATCCCACTAGCGTTAGTTCCAGCTGGAACGGGCAATGATTTTGCTCGAACATTAGGCCATAACCTCGAAAAGCCTTTAGAGAATCTCAAGGTTGCATTACTGCGTTCGCCTGAAGCAGTCGATCTGGGAGTAGTGAACGATAGATTCTTCGCAGAGATTCTTAGTACTGGTTTTGACTCGATAGTCAATGAACGAGCAAACAGTTTCAAACGAATCAAGGGTCGAATGAAATACAACATCGCAATCTTGCTTGTACTCTCAACCTTTAAACCAAAGACTTACCGGTTCCGAATAGATGGAATAACTTTTGAATCAAAGGCGATGCTGATTGCCGTCTCTAATGGTCAGAGTTATGGAGGAGGAATGCGCATTACCCCCGACGCTTCCATTGACGATGCCCAATTTGATGTCATGATTCTGGGACCCGTTTCGCGATTTGAGTTTCTACGAGTATTTCCCAAGGTCTTCACCGGCAAACATGTTTCCCACCCTGCGGTCAAAATCCTCAAGGGCAAAGAGGTCGACATAGATTCAGATGCAATCGCCTACGCAGATGGTGAGCGGATCGGCGATCTCCCCATTAGGGCGCGCGTTGCGCCTCAATCTCTACTAACGTGGCGAATGTGACGAACCTCAGCCCCGCGGAACGATATGCCGCCGCAAAAAATCGTCAGCGTTATCCCTTAACTGCAAGATTTGCTGAACAGTACGACTTCCCGCTGGATGACTTTCAGATCGCTGGGTGCCACACGCTTGAAGATGGTAAGAGCGTTCTCGTTGCTGCTCCCACCGGAGCTGGAAAAACAATAGTTGGAGAGTTCGCTACCTTCTTAGCAGAGCATCATGGAAACAAATGTTTCTACACAACGCCTATTAAGGCGCTCTCCAATCAAAAGTACCAAGATTTGGTATCGGTCTATGGGGAATCAGAGGTGGGTTTACTTACCGGAGATTCTTCAATTAATAGCGGCGCACGAATTGTTGTCATGACAACAGAGGTCTTACGAAACATGATTTACGCTGACTCTGATTCCATTGACAAGCTTGGTTACGTTGTGATGGATGAAGTTCATTACCTGGCCGATAAATTTCGTGGTGCAGTATGGGAAGAGATCTTGATTCATCTTCCAGAGCGAATACAGGTAGTTTCCCTTTCTGCGACAGTCTCCAATGCTGAGGAGTTCGGAGAATGGCTCAAGACGGTGCGGGGAGAAACCGAAGTTGTCTTGAGTGAAATTCGGCCAGTTCCTTTATATCAACATATTCTGATCGGAAATCGAATACTTGACCTCTTCGTTGATGATGGTCGAGTCAACCCAGAGATTATTAGGCTCGAGAAGAACTCGTCCCGCCGCGTACCGGGCAGCAGTAACTGGAAAGAGAGCAAGTTCAGTTCGATTAAGACGCTTACTCGTCCAGAAATTGTAGAAAAATTGCTCCATCGCAGTTTTCTTCCGGCAATTTACTTCATCTTCTCTCGTGCAGGATGTGATGCGGCTGTGGCTTCGTGCATCCGCGATGGTCTTTCTTTAACTAACACGGAAGAGAAGGAAGAAATTAGACGTATCGTTGCGCTACGTACGCACGAGCTACCTCATGAAGATTTTGGGGTTCTAGGTTTCCATGAATGGACACAGGCGCTCGAGCGCGGAATAGCGGCGCATCATGCTGGGCTGCTGCCGATGTTCAAAGAGACTATCGAGGAGCTATTTCAGAGAGGATTACTCAAAGTTGTCTTCGCAACCGAAACTCTTGCCTTGGGCATCAATATGCCAGCACGTTCGGTAGTGCTCGAGAAATTGGTGAAATGGAATGGCGAGACTCACTCAACAATTTCGCCAGGGGAGTACACCCAACTTACGGGTCGAGCAGGAAGGCGTGGCATCGACGTGGAAGGCAACGCATTAATCCTTTGGACAGAGCAGATTGATAGCGGAATGGCGGCCGGACTTGCAAGTACTCGAACTTATCCACTTCGTTCTTCATTCTCACCCACCTATAACATGAGCGCGAATCTCATCTCTCGATTCGGAAAAGACAAAGCGCGTGAATCGCTCAGTTCCTCTTTTGCACAGTTTCAAGCAGATAAAGCCGTCGTTGGATTGGCACGCCAGATTACTAAGAATCAGCAAGCTATCGATGCTCTACGTAACGATGCCGCTTGTCATCTCGGAGATATGAATGAATACATGACCTATCGTTTCACGGTAAAAGAGTTGGAAGCGCAATTCTCACAACGTCGACATATTTCCGGTAGTCGCAAATCGCATCACGCACGCATTGAAGAGGAAATTTCTGATGTGCGACGACAGGCTAAATCTCATCCATGCCATCAATGCCCTGATCGAGAGTCCCATTCCCGCCTTCTGGAAAAGGCTGCCCGACTGCAGAAAGAGTCTGAGGGTCTAAAAACTCGTATGGAGAGTAGAACCAATGTTATTCCCAGAACCTTCGATCGCGTAAGTGAGGTTCTTGGAGAATTGGGGTATCTCAAGGAAAATGAGTTAACACGGAAGGGGGAGACGTTGACTAAAGTTTATGCAGAAAGTGATCTTCTCCTGGCAGAGATTCTTAATTCGAATTTATTCGATCAGCTTTCTGCGCCAGATATCGTCGGAGTTCTCTCTTCGCTGGTATATGAGGGAAGAGGCGAGCGCAGTCGTACGCCACGTCTGCCAAAGTCACTAGAAGCAGTTGTGCCTCCCATCGCCAAACTCTGGTCCGGAATTGTTCATCTGGAAGAGTCGTATGGACTGCAATCACAACGTGAACCTAATTTTGATCTAGCTTGGAGCGCTTATCGCTGGGCTACAGGACATAGTCTTAACTCAATCTTGCGCGAAACTGACATAACAGTCGGAGATTTTGTACGCGCTATCAGACAGATCATCGATTTACTTGGTCAACTCATGAACGCCAAGCCGGAGCTCCATCTGGTGATCCGTGAGGCAATCAAGCGCATCGATCGAGGCGTTATTGCATATTCGGCGGTCGTTGCATGACTTTACTTCTCGTTGATAGCGCATCTCTGTGGTACCGGGCCTATTACGGTATGCCTGACACTTTGTTATCTCCGCAAGGGGAGCCGATCAATGCAGTCAAAGGTTTTCTCGACATGACCGCTCGATTAGTCAATCACTACCGTCCGCAACGCTTAGCGCTCTGTCTGGATGGGGATTGGCGCCCTTCATGGCGGGTCGATCTATTTCCTGGCTACAAGCTCAATCGCGTTGACGATGAAGGCGATGAAGAGGCAGAGCCAGATTTGCTCACTCCACAAATTCCTTTGATTCTAGATTTTTTTGAAGCGGCTGGAATTCCATTGATTGGTGTAGATGATTTTGAAGCTGATGACGTTATAGCCACTTACTCTGTTCAAGAGAAGGGTCCGATACGTATCGTGACAGGCGATCGCGACCTCTTTCAGTTGGTGGATGATCAACGAGATGTAGCAGTCGCATATTTGGCTAAGGGAATTAGCAACCACGACCTAGTTGATCTACGTTGGATTGCAGAGAAGTATCAGATTCCTGGTGAGCGATATGCGCTCTTTGCCATGATTCGCGGAGATGCATCAGATGGGCTTCCAGGCATTAAAGGGATTGGCGAGAAGGGTGCAGCGGCAATCGCGCAATCATTTGCGTCGATGGAGGATGTCATTGCAGCTGCTAAGAGTGGCGACGACTTACTGCATCCAACGCATCGCAAGAGAATTCTGGCCGATATTGACTACGCAAAAATTGCGGACAAACTTGTCAAGTGCGCTCTTGATGTTCGTTTGCCAGATGTAGATCTAAAGATTCCTAAGAAGCCTCACGATGCCGCGTATCTTCAAACTATGAAGAGTGATTATGGCCTCGGTGCAAGCGTGGACAGATTGTTAGCAGCTCTGCAATGGAGTTAGCGTGAGAATCATTCAAGTTCTCGCTAGTTCTATCCTGTCAGGTTTACTTTTCTGGGCAGGTTTTGCACCACTCGAGCTCTGGATTTCACCGTTGATAGGAGCAATTCTTCTTTTCAAACTCCTTGCCGATAAGCCATATCGTGAACGCCTGTTTATTTCGCTTGCAACCGGAGCATCATTCTTCCTTCCACTTCTACATTGGAGCTCCACTTACGTCGGTTCGATCCCTTGGCTCATTTTGGCGCTGGGGGAGACCCTCCTTTTTGCGACCATCTCGATACTTCCCATCAAGCGAAACATCGGTGGAGTTCTCATACTCGCATCAGGGTTTACTTTGATAGAGCTACTTCGAATGAAGTTCCCATTCGGGGGATTTGGATGGGGAAGATTGGGCTTCACTCAGGTTGATTCATTTAACGGTCTTTATCCGATTGTCGGAGTTACAGGAATTACATTCCTGGTATTTATGCTTCCCGCCGTCACTCTTACATCAATACGGATGCGATCGGCAATTCTCGTATTGCTATCAGTTGCTTTTCTTTATCCGATTTCGGTGCAACAACACTCAGACACTATTAAGATTATGGCCGTTCAGGGTGGAGTTGATGAATTAGGTTTGGATTTCAATGCACGAGCGTTGTCGGTTCTACAACGTCACATTGATACCACTCCACGAGATATCTCCTCAGATTTGATCATCTGGCCAGAGAATGCAGTTGATGTTGATCCACAAGTGAATTTACAGGCGAAAGAGAGAATGAAGCAGTTGTTTGATGAGATTGATGTTCCACTTTTAGTGGGAGTTGTCGAACAAACTTCAGGGGGGCCTGCAAACTCAAGCATCATGTATGACGCTAATGGAAACGAAATAAGTCGCTACACGAAGCAAGATCTCGCACCGTTTGGCGAATACATCCCACTTCGAAGTATCGCTGAGCGAATTTCACCCTTTACAGATCAAGTGCGCGATTTTGTTCCGGGTTCATCGTGGGTAAGACATAACATCAATGGAAAGACTTTTACTGCATTCATTTGTTTTGAGATTCTTGACGATGACCATGTACGAGAAGGCGCGCTCGGATCTGATTTCTTGGTGGCTCAGACCAATAACGCCACCTTTGGAGAGAGTTCCCAGGCCGCCCAACAGTTGGCCATGACTCGGGCTCGTGCCGCCGAATTGGGTCGCGATTTTGCTGTTGTGAGCACCACCGGATTTACCGCTCATCTGGATCGAGGAGGCTCAATCATTGACAGTATCGAACAGTTCAAAGCTGGAGCTCTAGAGATGTCAGTCAGAACTCATGAAGATCGAACTCTGGCATCTCAACTGACCACCCTGATATGGGCGATTTTTCTCGTTTTAATGATGGGGCTAGGTGCCCGTTTGAGCTCAGTATTTAACCGATAATCTACATTATGTAAAGTAAAACTAATTGATGGCAAGCGCCTCAATGGGCTCGCATGCGCACACTAGGTTCCTATCCCCGTATGCGCCATCGATTCGACCCACCGTGGGCCAATACTTACCACGCCGGGTCAATCCAAATTCTTCACCTGATGGAAATGCAGCATCGTTGCGACTGTACGGACGATTCCAATCAGCACTCAAGACGTCATGTGCGGTGTGCGGAGCATGTCTTAAAGGTGAATCCTCAATCAAGTTTTTGCCGGTTTCGATATCGTCGATCTCGCGAGCTATGGTCTTCATTGCATCAATGAAACGATCAATTTCGGCGATATCTTCACTCTCTGTCGGTTCAATCATCAGAGTTCCCGCTACGGGAAAACTCATGGTTGGTGCATGGAATCCAAAATCCATTAATCGCTTGGCGATGTCATCAACTGAAACTCCAGTTCGCTTGGTGATCTCTCGAATATCAATAATGCACTCGTGAGCGATCAGACCATTCTGCCCGGTGTAGAGAGTCGGAAAACTTCCTTGCAATTTCTTAGCAATGTAATTAGCAGACAAAATGGCAACTTCAGAGGCCCGAGTTAGACCAGCAGCTCCCATCATTCGAATATAGGCCCACGAGATTGGCAGAATCAGAGCCGATCCAAAAGGTGCAGCGCTAATGGGCCCTGGACCTGTGAGCGGCCCTGCGGTGCTATCAAGCGGATGATTTGGTAAATACGGCGCTAGATGTTTGCGGGCAATAACTGGTCCAACTCCTGGGCCACCTCCGCCGTGAGGAATACAGAAAGTTTTGTGGAGATTGAGGTGCGATACATCGGCGCCGAATTTTCCGGGCTGAGCAAGACCTACAAGAGCGTTGAGATTTGCTCCATCAACATATACCTGTCCCCCGGCATCGTGAACCATCCCGCAAATTTCGGTGATTGCCGCTTCAAAAACACCATGCGTTGATGGATATGTGACCATTAGCGCCGCTAAAGAATCTCCATATTCAGTAATTTTGAGCTTCAAATCATCAAGGGAAACATTTCCTTGTTCATCGCACGCAACCACGACAACACGCATACCCGCCATGACCGCGCTGGCTGCATTTGTGCCGTGCGCACTGGAAGGAATTAAACAGATATCGCGCTGGGATTCGCCTTTACCATCGAGGTAATTCTTAATCGCTAAGAGCCCGGCAAACTCACCTTGTGAACCTGCGTTAGGTTGAAGTGAGACCGCGTCATATCCAGTGATATCAACCAGCCACTTCGAGAGCTCGGAAATGAGTCGACGTGTCCCCTGGGTCTGGGCGACAGGGGCGAAAGGATGAAGGTCTGCAAACTCTGGCCAGGTGATGGCTTCCATCTCGGTGGTGGCGTTGAGTTTCATTGTGCATGAACCCAACGGGATCATGGTGCGATCTAGGGCCAAATCACGATCAGAAAGCGAGCGGATATATCGCAGCATCGCTGTCTCTGAATGATAGGAGTTGAAAATTGGATGCTGCAGATAGGAAGTGGCTCTAAGCGCTGGAATGGACCCTACATACTCTTCACCACTTCGCTTGAGAGCCCAGATACGACAGAGCTTCTCAATGAGATCAGGTGTTGTGCGTTCATCAAAAGAGACGCCGACTCCCCCATCTACTTTACGGACATTGATTCCTGCACGTGACGCGCTCTCAATGAGTGCATCAGCATTACTTGCGTAAAAAGTTACGGTGTCGAAGAAATTCGGAGAAATAATTTCAAAGCCACTGTTCTTAATTGCTGCAGCAAAAGCCCGAGCATGTTTGTGGACTCTGATGGCTATTTCTTTCAAACCATCTGGTCCATGCCACGCGGCATAGAAAGCGGAGATGACCGCAAGAAGTACTTGGGCGGTACAGATGTTGCTCGTTGCTTTATCTCGACGAATATGTTGCTCGCGAGTTTGAAGCGCAAGACGTAGCGCCGGATTTCCATGAGTGTCGATACTCATACCTACCAAACGACCAGGAAGTGATCTCTCTAAACCGTTACGCACTGAGAGAAATCCTGCGTGCGGACCTCCGAATCCCATGGGAACTCCAAAGCGTTGAGCTGACCCAACTGCAATGTCTGCTCCCCACTCCCCTGGTGACTTGATCATTGTTAAAGCAAGAAGATCGGTAGCCATCACAACGATTCCAGAATTTGCATGCACTGTTGTGATGATGGATGAGAAATCATTTAATGTACCGAAGGTGTCTGGGTACTGAATGAGAACGCCAAACACATTCTCTAGATTCGGCTTGTTGGTGAGATCTACAACATCGACCTGAATCTTCAAAGGTTTCGCTCGAGTAAGTACAACAGCTTGGGTTTGCGGGTGAACCCGTGAGTCAATGACAAACCGCGCAGAATCATCAAGGCTTGAATTGCGACGAGCCAAAGTCATCGCTTCTGCCGCCGCAGTTCCTTCATCTAGCATCGATGCGTTGCTAATCGGTAACCCAGTTAAGTCACTGACCATTGTTTGGAACGCAAAAATGGCCTCTAATCGTCCTTGGCTAATTTCTGGTTGATACGGCGTATAGGCGGTGTACCAAGCTGGATTTTCTAAAACATTTCTTAGAACTACGGGTGGCGTAATTGTTCCGTAGTACCCCATTCCAATGAGTGATTGAGCTACTGAATTTTCGGAGGCTAATTTGCGTAATTCAGTGATCGCATCAACTTCCGAAATTGGCGCTGGAAGTTTCGAACCAAATTGATCTGTGAGTTTGATTGTGTCAGGAAGAACAGCGGATACAAATTTCTCGAGTGATTCATAACCCAGTTCGTGCAACATGGTTGCGACCTGGTCTGATGAAGGACCGATATGTCGATCAGAGAAATCCCGCCTAGTCATGGCGAGAAGAATAAGGCTTAGAGAGTAATTATGCGCCGCGGAGTTTTCGACGAGCCGCGAGCTCATCACTTGTTGAGTCTTGCGTCACGGATGAACCGTCTTCAACATTTTCTGCTTGTAAGTGAGAGAGTGAGCCCTCTACTTCATTCCACACTTTGCCGATAGCGATTCCAAAAACTCCCTGGCCACCCTGAAGGAGGTCAAATATCTCCTCCGAATTGGTGCACTCGTAGATGGAGGCTCCATCACTCATCAGAGTAATACGAGCTAAATCATCAACTCCCCTTTCACGCAGGTGCGTGACAGCGGATCGAATATTCTGAAGGGAAACCCCGGTATCAAGTAAGCGTTTCACAATCTTAAGCACGAGAATGTCTTTGAAACCGTAGAGACGAGATGAACCAGAACCAGCGGCCCCACGAACAGTTGGCTCAACTAAACCAGTGCGAGCCCAATAATCTAATTGACGATACGAGATTCCTGCGGCCGCGCATGCAGATGCGCCTCGATAACCGAGTTCTACATTCTCGTGTGTCATGAGGGGAAGCCTCGCATCTCTTCTCAGTACTAAACCTTCCGGGGATGTGAAGGTAGGAGAACGGTAGGTCTGCCGGGTAGCTCTTTCAAGAACCGACACACTTAAAACCTCAACTAGAGGTTTAAGGTTAGCCGGCAAAGTCCTCTGGATTGATCTGATCGAGGAACTCTTTGAAGCGTTCGACCTCGTCTTCAGACTGATCCGGGATTTCAATCCCTGCATCTTCCAGAAGGGCTTCACTAGCCAGAATCGGTGCCCCTGTGCGTAGGGCTAGGGCGATTGCATCGCTGGGTCGCGACGAGACGGTCACTCCCCCCTGAAGGTTAATGAGCGCATAGAAGATTCCTTCGCGCATCTCCGTGAGATGGATCGAATCAACAGCAACCTGAAGCGAATCAAGAACATCTTTCATCAGGTCATGTGTCAATGGTCGTGGTGGGGTAACTCCCTGTTGAGCGAAAGCGATAGCAGTAGCCTCAACTGCGCCAATCCAGATGGGAAGAAAGCGCTCTCCCCCGATCTCTTTGAGAAGAACGATTGGTTGATTCGATGGCATCTCAACCCGGACGCCGATGACATCGAGGGCGTGAAAGTTCATCGAGCGCGGTTAAGGCCCGATCGGACCAAGGCCGCATGCATTCTGACTGAAAGCGAGGCAATCTCGCGAGAAACCTCTTGGGCCCGAGCTTTTGACTCCGGGTTTTTCTGGCGGAGCAAAGGGGTAATGACCTGCTCGACTAAACCAACCTCACGGTCCGCGGCGGTCTTAAACGCACGAAGATGGCGACCTTCGATGCCAAAGGCTGAAATCTCAGCGACAACTTTTGCAACCGTTAGAGCATCTCCGTCATAGTGTCTACCTTTAATTTGAATCAGCCCGTATGTTTCGAGTTCAACAAGTTGATCTTCGCTAATTCCTGAATTGGAGAGCAATTCATCTCGCGATAGCCGCATCTCGCTCTGCTCAGCGAAAGCGCTGGGAGCTAGGCTGCCATCGATAGTGGCAAGACGTGGAACAGGTGTTGCGCCCGGAGTCGCAGCAGGCTGGAGACCACGATCCAAAGCATCGAGATTCTCTTTAATAACTTTTAACGGCAAGTACTGATCACGCTGTGCGAGCAAGACGTAACGGAGGCGCTCAAGATCTGTGGTTGTGAATTTTCGATAGCCCGATGGAGTTCTCTGTGGCTCGATTAACCCTTCGGACTCTAAGAAGCGAATCTTCGAAATGGTCACGTCAGGAAAATCTCCGCGCAACTTTCCTAGTACTTCTCCGATACTTAAATACGCGCGGGCTGGGACGCTCATGCTCTTACCTTTCCACCGATAAAGAAATGCATCTTGAATTTGCCAATGTGTAATTCCATGCCATCGGAGAGTGGAGAGATCGATTCAATCTTCCCATCGACGTAAGTGCCATTAAGACTGCCACAATCTTTTACTGAGTAGCCGCTACCTTCTCGAATAATTTCAGCATGCTTTCGAGAAACTGTTACATCATCAAGAAAAATATCGTTATCCGTTGAACGACCAATTGTCGTGAGATCTGAATTAATCAGAAAACGTGCACCGCGTGACGGGCCGCTGAGAACTATCAACATGGCTGAGCCCGATGGCAGAGCAGCAATTACATCTCGTTCATTTTCTGTAGCTCGATCAAGCAGCGCGGACACATGATCTGAGACCGAGCGAAGGGCTCCAAGATTGATAGTCGAAGTGAGGTCTGCATCCTTTGCTTTTTCCAAGGTGCCCCTCCCCTGATTAAAACTTCGAGTTCAAGGTGAGGGTTTATATCCTCAGCCTTACGTTGAGGCTCACACTAGGCGGACTCTAGGGGTGAGTCAAGCCAACGAAAATCTAATTCTGTGACTTAGGAGATCAGAGCTTGGTAGGCAGAAGGGTCAAGCAATGAGGAGAGTTGAGCCTGATCAGTTATCTCAACTTCAAAAATCCAACCTTCACCGTATGGGTCCTTGTTCATAGTTTCAGGAGCCGCATCAAGCGCTGTATTGAGTGTTACGACAGTTCCGGACAGAGGTGCGTAGATTTCAGAGACGCTCTTGGTCGACTCCACCTCACCGCAGACACTTCCTTGTTGCAAAGTTTGGCCCATCTTTGGCAATTGGATGTACACGATATCTCCCAGGGCACTTTGAGCGTAGTCGGTGATGCCTACCTTGAATCGATTTGAACCGCTCTCGCTAATCCATTCGTGTTCCTTGGTGTATTTCACATTCTCAGGGACTGATGACATCTAGATTCCTCTCAAACTTCGAACGCCTGCGCGAGCGTAGCCGATTCCGGTCCAGAGATATAACGCAATCCCCCATCCAGCAAAGCTCCAGCCAAAGATAAAGGCAAGATCAGCTAGCCCTGCATCGGTGGACTCCGTCAAAAGTAGAAGCGGCAACGCGTAGAGCAAGTTGAAGGTCGCCGCCTTTCCCAGATAAGTAACCTTCCACGGCCCGAACCCTCGTGACTTCATGAGAACTAGTAGCAGCGCAAGAGATGCATCCCTTATCACTATTAGCCCAAGTACCCAGATCGGAAGAACTTCGGTGACATACATCGCAATCAAAACTGTGATGATGTAGAGGCGGTCAACCGCGGGGTCCATCAATTCGCCGAAGCGACTCTCTTGATTCAACGCTCGGGCTAACTTCCCGTCGAAATAGTCAGTGGCCCCAGCAATAACCAAGGTAACTACCGCCCACGTTAATTCCTCTTCCACAAGCACTAACCAGAGAAATATCGGTATTCCTAAAGCACGCAACAGAGTGAGGAGGTTTGGAATCGTAATCACGTCGGGACGACAGGATTTGAACCTGCGACCACCAGACCCCCAGCCTGGTGCGCTACCAAGCTGCGCTACGTCCCGTAAGACTTTCCATGCAAACGCGATACTACTGAATCATTAACCCAGCTTCTTATCGCTCTCTGATTCTCACTGAGACCCGGATCGGCGAACCAGAGAAACCGAACTCTTCGCGTAGGCGGCGTTCGATGAAGCGACGATAAGAGGCCTCTAGAAACTCGGTTGCAAAGATTACAAAGGTAGGTGGCGCAATGCCGGCTTGGGTAGCAAAGAGGATTTTCGGCTGTTTTCCGCCGCGAATTGGCGGTGGATTACTGCCAATGAGCTGACCCAGGAATGAGTTGAGGCGCGCTGTGGGTACTCGCATCTCCCAACTGCCTAAAGCTCGCTCGATGGCTGGTAGTAGTCGATCTTTATGCCATCCGGTCTTCGCTGAAATATTGACGCGCTCGGCCCACTCGACCTGATCAAAATTCCTATCTGTTTCTTTATCGAGAACCACTCGCCGATCTTCATCAACTAGATCCCACTTGTTCATTCCGATGACAAGCGCCTTACCTGAATCTTCTACTAGCGAAATAATCCGAAGATCCTGCTCGGTAATAGGAACCGATGCATCCAGAACCATGATGACAACCTCGGCATTTTCGATAGCTCTCTCAGTGCGAAGTGCCGCGTAGTAGTCCGAACCAGAAGCTTGGTGTGCTCGTCGACGAATTCCAGCTGTATCGATAAACCTCCACGTTTTATCTCCGAGATCAATCAGTTCATCGATGGGATCGCGTGTGGTTCCTTCCGCATCATCAACCAGTGCTCTCACTGAACCTGCAAAAGAATTGAGCAAACTACTTTTTCCAACATTCGGTCGACCCACGATCGCGATACGTCTGTAGCCATCATCCATACGGCTCTGTCCGACTTCAGGTAATCGAGAGACAATTTCGTCGAGCAGATCGCCGCTACCGCGACCATGTGCTGCCGAGATGAAGTGTGGTTCACCCAAGCCGAGATTCCACAACGAATGCGCCTCAAGTTCATCTTTCTCGCTATCAACTTTGTTTGCAATCAACATCACTGGCTTTTTACTTTTACGGAGGACTGAAATAAGAGCGTCATCATCAGATTGTTGACCAACCTGTGCGTCAACTACAAAGAGCACTAAGTCAGCATCAACGATGGCAGATTCCGCCGCCTCAGAGATTTTTAGAGCGATACCTTCTGCAGTCGGCTCCCAACCACCGGTATCAACGACAAAGAATCCTTTACCGTTCCATTCAGCTTCATAAGAGACACGATCACGAGTAACGCCAGGAACATCTTCAATGATTGCCTCTCGCGAACCAATGATTCGATTGACGAGCGTTGACTTACCGACATTGGGTCGCCCAACAATGACGACCTTAGGAAGGCCAATCAACGAACGTTGCTTGAGAACATTCCAGATGTAGTCGACGGTCTCATTCAGCGTTAAATTGGTGGAATCAACGACAATTGCATCCTCCGCTTTTTTCAGAGGCGATATCGGACGCGAGCTATCTTGGGCATCGCGAGCTTCAAGTGAGGCCGCTACCTGATCGGTGCCGGAAGAGGAAATTTTCATCCCCTGTTGCTCGAGATCTCGACGGATTGCTCGAGCGTTAATATCTGCTTCCAACCAGATCTTTAACTGCGCAAATGGCGCTACGACTGTTCCGATATCGCGACCCTCAACCACAATTCCATTTTTTGCACTATCAATAATCTTTCTTTGCAACGTCAAGAGAGCCGCTCGAACTTCAGGCCAGGCGCTAATGCGACTGACGGCAGATGTAACTTCGTCCGATCTAATTGCCGTTGATATATCCACTCCCCCGCAGAGAGTGATTGGATTGTCTGGGTCGGTTTTGAAGACGATAGGAAATTTCTCAAGTGCACTCACAAGAGAAGTTGCATCATCGATAGTCTCTTTGATTGCTAGCCACGTAACCGCTCTATAAAGTGCGCCCGTGTCGAGATAGAGCCAACCTGCACGTTTGGCAATTGCTTTAGAGGTTGAAGATTTACCTGAACCACTAGGACCATCCATTGCAACAACGATGGTCATCGCAAATGAACCTTCCAATCTTTTTTCGTCAGGTGAGTTTGAACCCGCTGCGCATCTTCAGGTGAGAAAGCTAGTGTTATTAAACCAGTTAATTGTCCTGGTGAATGTTCGATTGAGAGATCTTCAATATTTGCACTAATTTCAGCACATTCCGAAAATAAGCGACTGAGCGCACCTGGCTCATCTTGGATAACTACAAGCAGATAAGCATAATTCCTTGGTTGCGACCCATGTTTGCCAGAAACTTTTGAACGTCCAACATTGCCCTCACGAAAGATTCTCTGCAGAGTCACTTCATCACCGATTGCGATGGCATCGGTTAAAGATTTAAATTTCTCTTCAAAGGAGCGCAGAGCCCGAAGAACGGCATCCTTGTTATCCATGATGATCTGAGACCATAGATCTGCATCGCTATTTGCAATACGGGTCATGTCACGTAAACCCTGTCCGGCCAGCGCTAACTCATCATCAAGGCCTACTAAGGAGGATGCCAAAGAGGTGCTCAAAAGTTGCGGAAGGTGTGAGATTTTCGCCAGAAGCTCATCGTGGTGATCAGCCTGCATGATGTAGGAAGTAGCGCCCAACAGCGCCACTAGCTGCTGCGCTAACTCGATTGATTCTTGGGAACTTCGCGAAGTGGGAGTCAGAATCCAAGCCCGACCGGCAAAAAGATCAGCTTGAGCAGATGATGGCCCTGAAACTTCTCGTCCAGCCATGGGATGACTGCCGACAAATCGATCCGCTAATCCCGATAAAGTATCAACGTTATGTAGAAGTTTGTTCTTTACTGAGGCGACATCTATAAATGTCGCTTGATGGTTGCGTTCATATTCCAACTTCAGAACTTCTAGGGTCCGCTCCGGCGGCACGGCAATGACAACTATCTCTGGAATTCGATTACCAATGTGCGGTTGAAGAAGATCCTTAGCCAGATTAAGCGTCTCTTGGTTGTCATCGTGTATCTCAACTGTAACTCCGCGCTGAGCAAGACCTAACGCAATCGATGTGCCAATCAAGCCAGCGCCAACAATCCGAACGTGAGCGAAATCGATGTTCTGAATAGCTTCCCGTTTCATATCACTGTGCGATGTCTTTACGGAGCGTCACGGCCCCGCGGAGATATATGTGCGAGATTTCGTTCTGTTCGAGAGAGGTGTTGCAATGCACCAGCACTCTAATTGTTCGCGGCAGGCTGCCAGGAACGGCCATCTCAACCGCACACAAAAGAGGTACTAGCTCAAGTCCCATGCTGCGCGCCGAAGCTGCCGGAAAATCAGAGACCAAATCAGGGGTGCAGGTAAAAAGGACAGAGATGAGATCCGCGGCCTCTAGGCGGTTAGATTCCAGAATTTTCGATACAAGTTCGACAACCGCTTCCTTCATAAGTTCAGGGTGATCGCTTTCGATCTGGATAGCCCCTCGAATCGCGCGCACTGTCATTGGAGGATTTTACCGATGCGGGCCTTGAGAGAGCTGGTATTAATACAGCGTTTTGTCGATTTATTAATTGATTGGCACGCGATCGACTCGCCTTTTTTATCGACTTTTTCTGAAGAGCCCCTTGATTGATAAAATGTACATTTGTCGCTAATTCGCTTGCGCCTCAGGCACATAATTGTCGATAAATTGATACTCAAACTACTCGGAGGAAGAGATATATCGATTTATTGGTTTTCAATAAATTAGAATGTCAATAAATAGTTATATTAATAAACTGTTTTATAAATTTGTCAGTTCGACGTCATTCAGGGTTCGCCATTTTCCGGCTGGCAATTCCCCGAGCTTGATGGAACCAATGGCGGTTCTGATCAAACGCACCACAGGATGTCCGACCGCCTCGAACATACGACGAACAATCTGGTTTCGGCCTTCATGGATGACAACTTCAATGAATGGTCCTCGCCGTAGAACAGATACGGGCTTTGCCAGACCATCTTCAAGTTCGACTCCTCGAGATAGCTTCTCTAACGCTGATCTGCTTACCTCATCATCGCATTGAACCAGGTAGGTCTTCATCACTCCAAAGGATGGATGAGTAGCCTCGTGAGCCCATTGACCATCATTGGTAAGAATGATGAGGCCCTCGCTCTCCTTATCGAGCCGCCCTACATGGAAAAGACGTTCATTCCAACTTCCAAAGAA
>CAYSGG010000002.1:63145-73673 GCA_964430775.1 uncultured Clavibacter sp.
TCTCCTTATCGAGCCGCCCTACATGGAAAAGACGTTCATTCCAACTTCCAAAGAAATCCCCCAGAGACTCCCGTCCTTCTGGATCTGACATGGTAGACAGAACCCCTGCAGGTTTATTGAATGCAAGATAAGTTTTGGTCTTAGGTCTATTAATTGGCTCACTATCAACTTCAACTTGATGGTTTATCGGGTCAATTTTCGTCCCAAGCTCACGGACAATCTTCCCGTTCACCTTTACTCGCCCCTCAAGGATTAAAGCTTCAGAGGCACGACGACTAGCGACTCCGCAATCGGCCATGAACTTCTGTAGGCGGATGAGATCAGATTCTTGATTTTTCTTTGCGGGCGGGGTCATCCCCCGAGTCTACGTCACTCAGTTAGAGATGCGATCACTTCGTCAAGACCATCCACATTAGGCAGGAATGGCGCCAAAGCAGGAAGGTCTTCAACTCGATTAAGCCCAATTCTCTCCAAGAAGTAGTGCGTTGTTCGGTAGAGAATTGCGCCAGTTTCATGCTCAATTCCGCATTCTTCGACCAACCCTCGAGTAATCAAAGTCTTCATGACAGCTTCTACATTCACTCCACGGATCGCTGACACTCGAGCCCTAGAAATAGGTTGGCGATATGCAATAACTGCCAGGGTTTCAAGGGCGGCTTGCGTGAGTTTCGCTTGTTGTCCATCCAGAACGAACTTCTCGACGAGCGGCGCCAAATCTGGATGGCTATAGAAACGCCATCCTCCCGCAATCTGCTTCAAAGCAAATCCACGTTGTTGCTCTTCGCATTCTGCACTCATTCGACCAAGGGCCTCGAGGATCTGCTCGGTAGGCACCTCGATGATTTGAGCCAGTATCACCTCGGAAACAGGCTCCTCCACGACCATCAGAATGGCCTCAATTGAACGTTCTATCTCTCGGTTAGACATTCTCTATCCCCTCTTGCTCCCCTTCTGCCTGAGCGCCCTCTAGCAGCGGCTCTCGATCAAACTCATCGCTTACCTGAATCTCTCCGTCAGAAGCTCCAGTCCAGGTGATTTGGAGCTCTCCCAGAGCCACGACCTGTTCAAAACGAACAGACCCGTCCTTGTAGAGCTCCAGAAGTGAGAGGAAGCGCGCCACCACCACAAGGGTATTTGCGGCATCGGTTATCAACCCTCGAAAAGTCATTGTTTTATGCCTTCTGAGGGCCTCCACAACATGAATTGCTTCTGCGGCAACGCTCACTAAAGGCAGGTGAAGATGCTCAACGGAAAGCGTAGGCGCGGTTTTTGGAGAGAGGACCCGATTCGCGATGGCAGCAAAGCGCTCTGGAGTAACCCCGATTAAGACCTCAGGCAGAAGCGCGGCAAATACAGGGTCTAGAGACACCGACCGTGGGAACGTTCGCTCCTGTTCGAGGATGCGAGCGGCGAGGATCGCAGCGATCTCTTTGAAAGCCCGGTACTGAAGAAGGCGAGCGAAAAGTAGATCTCGCGCTTCTAATAACGCCAAATCCTCCTCATCCTCAATCTCTCCTGATGGCAGTAACCGCGCTGCTTTCAAATCCAGAAGAGTTGCTGCAACAACGAGGAATTCTGTTGCCTGGTCAAGTTTCCAGCCCTCTTCCGTCTTCTCCAATTCGCGGATGTAACCGATAAATTCATCCGTAACCGTCGCAATAGCAACGTCAGTGATGTCCATTCGATGACGCGAAATTAATTGCAGAAGTAGATCGAAAGGTCCATCGAAATTCTCTAGATGCACGGAGAATCCCGCCACGCGACCTTCACCGGAGAGCGTTGTAGCTCCGGCGACAGGTGGAAGAGAACCTAAAGTTTTACTTGAGGGTTCTATCGATTCGTCGTGCATGATGCTCGTACTCTACGCGTGTCGTTACCAATGTGCTTGTACCCCGTGACTAGAGTCGCGGCATGGCAAAAAGTGCTTCAGAGATTTCTCAATTGAACGTTAAATCGACATTTTCCAAGTCAGAGTCAGAGATCACAACTTCCTCTGCAGTTCTTGGAAAACCCGCTCGTGATATCCCCTTCCCTGCTCCACTTGTTGAGCACGGAAACGCAAAAATTATTTCAGTCGTCAATCAAAAAGGTGGAGTTGGAAAAACCACAACGACTATCAATCTTGGTGCAGCATTTGCAGAATTAGGGCGAAGAGTTCTTCTGGTTGATTTCGACCCACAACATTCGCTCTCTGTTGGACTCAATGTATCTACACGCGACATCGAAGGCTCCATCTATAACTTGTTGATGGACGAGTCGACGAAAATTGATGATTTTCTGCTGAAAACTAGCGTTCCTGGCATGGACATGATTCCCGCTCATGAAGATCTCTCCGGTGCAGAGGGTGGCCTTGTAAACGTTATCGCTCGAGAGAAAATTCTCAAGAGAGTCCTGCAATCAGTAACAGATTTCTACGATGTTATTTTGATTGACTGCCAACCATCATTGGGGCTTCTCACTGTCAATGCTCTTACGGCATCGCATTGGGTCCTTGTTCCTTTGGAATGTGAGTACTTTGCATTACGCGGAGTAGCTCTTTTGGATGACATCATTAAGAAGGTTCAGATAAACACCAATCCTGAACTGCAACTATTGGGAATCCTGCCCACTATGTTCGATAAGAAAACTGTCCATAGCCGTGAAGTTCTTGAACGTATCAATGAGGCTTTCCCTGAAAAGGTTTTTGATACCACCATTGCTCGTACCGTTCGTTTCCCAGAAACAACTGTTGCTGGCGAACCTATTACCTCTTATGCCAGTTCATCAGTTGGAGCAGCGTCTTATCGCCGTCTTGCTCGTGAAATTATCGCCAATGGAGGAGTTCGATGAGCAGAAGAATTAGTTTGCCAGGAGCAGATGAACTGTTCCGTAAGACAACTTTGAGCGCAGTTCCTGATCAGGTCGTTGAAGAAGCAGAAGTTGCTCACACTAATCGCCCCACCACACAAAGCGTTGCTGGTTCAACCAAGTCTGCGTCAAAAAGTACTGGGGTAAGACAGACTCCTCGTCGCCGTCCTACAGGGTTAGATAAAGGACCAAGCGGCCGTGAAAAGCATGATGAGAAAATCACCGTGTATTTGTCGCCCGAGGAACTCTTTGATTTGGAGCAAGCGCGCCTCCATCTCCGCGGTGATTTGGGTTTAGCAGTCGATCGCGGTCGTATAGTTCGCGAAGCGCTCTCCATAGTTATAGCGGACTTAGAATCTAAGGGCGATCAATCAATCATTGCTCGTCGACTACGCGGACGTTAGATTTCATTTTGCCCGTGGATGGGCGTTGATGTAACTCTCCCGTAGTTTGTCGATGGTCACCAAAGTGTAAATCTGTGTAGTTGTCACTGATGAATGACCAAGAAGTTCCTGCACAACGCGGATATCAGCCCCGCCATCCAAAAGATGGGTCGCAAAAGAGTGTCTCAAAGCGTGTGGTGAAACTTCCTCTGCAAGCCCTGCCTTAGTCGCGGCTTTCATCACAATCTGCCATGCGCTCTGCCTGCTCAGTCGCGAGCCTTGTTTTTCATTGAGAAAAACAGCGCCTTGATCTGAGGTTTTAGCAAACGCTGGTCGAACTCTTGTGAGATATTGATCGAGAGCATTCTGCGCATAGCTACCGAGAGGTACCAAGCGCTCCTTTCCGCCCTTGCCCCGGACTCGCACCGTCAACGTTGCTCCCTCACTTCGACCAATGTCACCAATGTTGAGAGCAGTAACTTCACTTACCCGTGCACCTGTCGCATACAAAGTTTCAATGAGTGCTCGATCGCGCACGCCATTCAGACTATCGCCGCAAGAATCGATTATCCGTGTAACCGCATCAACGCTCAAGGCTTTAGGCAGTCGTTTTGGAATCTTGGGAGGGAGAACTTCTAACGCGACATTGTCGAGCTTCTGATCTTTTGCAAGAAATGTATACAGAGTCCTGATCGCAACAACATGTCTGGCAATGCTGGATTCTCCAAGACCTGATCTACGAAGCGTTGAGACAAATTCAATTATGTGATCTTTTGTCGCGCTTTCCAACGTCGCTCCATTAGATTGTAGAAACTCGCGAAATTTCTCAAGATCTCTCCGGTAAGCAGCAAGCGTATTCTTAGAAAGCCCTCGCTCAACTGAACAGTGATTGAGGAAAATCTCAAGTAGCGCTGAATCAACCACGTTCCAACGCGGCTTTGATGAGGCCTACAAAAAGCGGATGTGGATTGGTTGGTCGTGAGCGAAACTCCGGATGAGCTTGGGTGCCAACGTAGTAAGGATGAACTTCTGCCGGCAGCTCAACAAACTCAACGAGGTGCTTATCAGGTGAGAGACCACTAAAAACTAACCCTGCTTGAGAAATCTGATCTCGATAGCTGTTGTTGACTTCGTATCTGTGGCGGTGACGTTCAGAGATCTCATGCGAACCATAAGTTTTAGCCACGATGGATTGTGGAGCTAGCTCAGCTTTATAGAGTCCAAGGCGCATTGTGCCGCCCATATCTGCCTCGCCAGCAACTATTTTTTCCTGGCCAGCCATAGTTGCAATGACTGGATCGCTAGTTGTGGGATCAAACTCAGCAGAATTTGCGCTCTTTAATCCCGCAAGATTACGCGCTACTTCAATAACCATACATTGCAGACCCAAACAAAGCCCGAGTGTTGGGATCTTCTTCTCGCGAGCAAACTTCAATGCGCCGAGTTTTCCTTCGATTCCTCGAACCCCAAATCCACCAGGAACACAAATAGCGTCAACGTCGCCCAGATTGGCAGCAGCGCCAGACTCGGTCTCGCAATCATCACTGACGATCCACTTAATCTCAACCTTCGCGTTATTGGCAAAGCCTCCGGCGCGCAGCGCCTCAGTCACAGATAGGTACGCATCCGGTAAATCGACATACTTTCCAACCAGTCCTACCTTGACGACATGTGCCGGATGGTGAACTCGCTCAAGGAGCGCATCCCATTCTTGCCAGGCCACTTCATCGGCCATCAGCCCTAATCGACGAACGATGTAAGAATCTAAACCTTCGTGATGAAGCACTTTAGGAATATCGTAAATTGATGGGGCATCAACAGCAGCAACAACTGCATCTTGATCAACATCGCACATCAAGGAAATCTTCTTCTTGACCGATAGTGGAATCTCACGGTCAGAACGGAGAACGATTGCATCGGGTGAAATTCCGATTGAGCGCAGCGCTTGAACAGAATGCTGAGTCGGCTTCGTCTTGAGCTCCCCTGATGGCCCGATATACGGAACGAGAGAGACATGAAGATAGAACACGTGATCGCGCCCTACTTCCTGCCTGATCTGTCGAGCCGCTTCGATAAATGGAAGTGATTCGATATCCCCTACCGTTCCACCGATCTCAGTTATGACAATATCAATATCAGTCGAGGCCATCGCACGAATGCGATCCTTAATCTCGTTGGTGATATGCGGAATAACTTGAACCGTATCGCCGAGATACTCCCCACGACGTTCACGGGCAATCACGCGTGAATACACCTGTCCTGTTGTTACATTTGCTGAGCCATGGAGGTTTGTATCAAGGAATCTCTCGTAGTGACCGATATCAAGATCGGTCTCAGCGCCATCGTCGGTCACAAAGACTTCACCATGCTGGAAAGGGTTCATCGTTCCCGGATCAACATTGATGTAGGGATCGAGTTTTTGCATCGTGACCCGGAGACCACGAGCGCGCAACAATCTGCCGAGACTCGATGCTGTGAGGCCTTTGCCTAAACTAGAGGCGACTCCGCCCGTAACAAAAAGATGCTTGGTCACATGAGGGGCGGTCATGGGTGGCGAACTTATCACGCCTTTTCGCTTAAACGTAAATTCAATAGCTCTCGAGCGTGTTCTTGGGCGTGTTCTGAATCCTCAACTCCGGAGAGCATTCGGGCGATTTCGCGTTCACGTTCATCTTCACGGAGAGTGCGAATCGTGCTTTCGGTAACTGAACCTGACAAGTCCTTCTCGACGACGATTTGGTTATCTGCCCAGATAGCAACTTGGGCAAGATGCGTTACAACGATTACTTGCGCGCTCTTGGAGAGTTCACGTAGCCGTCGACCAACTTCCAGCGCTGCTTTACCTCCAACACCAGCATCGACTTCATCAAATACGTATGTACCTAGCGGATAGTTCTGTGCGATCACTACCTCAATAGCTAACATCAATCGAGAGAGTTCGCCTCCGCTGGCCGCCTTAGCAATTGGCAGTAGATCACCACCCCCGTGCGCTGTGAACAACATGACAACTTCATCTAATCCATGGTTCATGAAGTCTGCATCACTTGCTCCAGAACGAGTTTCTACTTCAACCTTCAAGAGCGCTTTTGGCATCGCAAGATCATGAAGCTCGCTAGTAACGGCTACGCTCAACTTTTCTGCCAATCTATCTCGCTGAGAAGTTATTCCCTTTGCTTTGATTAAGAGCTCTGCACGAAGCTTGCCTAGTTCCTCTTCCAATTCACTAACCCTTGTATCGCCCCCAGTTAAATCCTGAATTCGAGTCTGAGCGTTCATTGCCACTGCGATAGCCGATTTCAGGGCTTCCGCTCTATCTGAACCATTTCCAAATTTCTTCGCAAAATTCAAGACCGCGGCCCTACGATTAAGTGCAGTTTCCAGCGCCTTCGGGTCGGCCGACAGTGATTCAAGGTATTTCTCGAGATCACTGCCGACGTCAATCAAATTAAAGAGTGAATCTGAGACCCTCTCGTGCAATTTATCCAATGTGGCATCTTTGCCTTTAGCGCTCTGAAGAAATCTCTTGACCTGGTGCAAGGATGCCGTTACTCCCTGCTCCTCGTCGCTGAGAGCTTGAGATGCGCCAGTTGCAGCAATTCGCAAGTCCTCGACGCTCTCTAGTCGCGAGATGAGGTTATCTAATTCCTCAAGCTCATCTTCCTTTGCTTTGAGCTTAGAGAATTCTTGATGAATCTCTTTGAGCGATGCAATCTCACGATCACGATCTGCCAAAGCCTTTTTCAACTCTGCAATCTGAGTCTTGAGAGATAGGTATTGACCGTAAGTTTCTCGGTAATCCTCTAGAGATTGAGCAAAGGATTCCCCACCAAAAGTATCCAAGAGTTCACGTTGTTTGTGCGCCTTGGAGAGAACCAGATTTGCATGCTGTCCGTGAATTTCGATGAACTCTCCTCCAAAGTCGTTGAGAATGGAGGCCGTTGTTGTGGTCCCGCATAGTTGGGCACGACTCTTGCCATCGTGAGTCACACTCCGAGAAAAGATGATTCGATTGTCATCTAACTCTGGGTCATGCTCAGCGAGAAGTTCTGATAGATGCTGTGATGAAATTTCTGGCATTCGGAACGAGCCCGAGGCAGTCAATCTCTCATGGCCTTGACGTACAAGGTCTGAATCTGTCTTTCCGCCCAAGATTAATGAAAGAGCGGTGAGAAGCATTGTTTTTCCTGCGCCAGTTTCTCCTGTGATGACATTGAGCCCAGGCTTGAATTCAACGAGCGCGTTATCAATGACTCCGATTCCTCGAATATTGATCTCTTCCAAGAGTGAGCGGCGAGCCGCACTCTTTTTACTCACCACGCCAGCCATCAACCGGTAATTTGAACTTAGCTACAAGTCGATCAGTAAATGGTGCTTCCTCGATATGAGCCAACTTGATGAAGGTCTTCTCGCTGGAAATCACAATTCGATCGCGTTCAAGTAGCTGGAATTTTCTTAGGCCATCTGCCGATAGAACGCCTTCATCGCTTTCGACATCGATCGCAATCTCTGAGTCTGGAGAGATAACCATCGGATCTGAGAAGAGCGCATGTGCAGCAAGTGGCAAGAGAACAAAGGCCTCTACTTCGGGCCACACCACGGGACCACCAGCGCTGAAGGCATATGCGGTTGAACCGGTAGGCGTCGCACAGATAACGCCATCGCAACCCCAACGAGAAAGAGGTCTGTGATCCACTTGAACAAATAGTTCAATCATTGCCTCTGTGCTTCGTTCGACGGTAACCTCATTGAGAGCCCAACCACGAGCAACCACAGAATCGTTACGTTGAACTTGATAAGCCAGGGTCATCCGCTTTTCGGTGCGGTAATTTTTATTTTTGATAGCTTGAATAATTGATTCGGTAGTGGGTTTTCCAATCTGTGCGAGGAACCCAACATGTCCTAGATTTATACCGAGCACTGGGACCTGTGTGCCGTGGACGAGCTCTGCTCCTCGCAGAATTGTTCCATCGCCTCCCAGGACTAACGCTAATTCGATGCTACTTAATCTCTTGGGTACATCACCACGGGCGATTGATGAGACACCTGAGATCCCACTCTCAGTTGTAGAAACAAAAGAGAAACCTTCGCGTTGCAGCGCATCAACAATTTCTTTTCCGACAATTTTTGCTTCTGGACGATTGGGATGGAGGACGAGAAGAATCTCACGCGCACCTGCACTAGAACTGGTCACTGCGGTCCTCTCGTAATTGCTTCATCAAGGTCGTGATCGGTGATCATGGCACCTCCACCTTTTAACCAGAGGAAATATTCCACATTTCCAGAAGGTCCAGGAAGTGGGCTAGCCACTACGCCAAAGGTACCTAAACCCAACTCATATGCGCTCTTTGCTACTTCATAGACAGCTGCGCGACGTAATTCGGGCTCGCGAACAACGCCTCCCGCGCCCAATTTTTCCCGCCCCACCTCAAATTGCGGCTTCACCATAAGGAGGAAATCTGTTTCCGAGGATGAAACTGAGATAAGAGCAGGCAACACCATAGCCAGAGAGATGAAAGATAGATCGGCAACCACCAGGTCAATCTCATCTCTAATAACGTCGCGATCGAGGGCTCGCACATTCGTTCTGTCATGTATCTCGACGCGAGAGTCTTGACGTAGCTCCCATGCAAGCTGTCCATATCCGACATCAACCGCAATTACTTTCTTAGCTCCACGCTTAAGGAGAACATCGGTAAATCCGCCCGTGGACGCACCTGCATCGAGCGCTATTCGACCTTCAACTTTAAGCTCCTTAAAGGCGTCGAGCGCACCTGCCAATTTATGGCCACCACGCGAAACGTATTCATCTCGCTCATCGGCCAAGGTAATGGATGTTTCTGCGTCAACCGCGGTTGCTGGTTTCGAGGCCGGGATTCCGCGAACTAACACCAATTTAGATTCGATGAGATCTACCGCATGTTCTCGAGAGCGAGCCAGCCCGCGACGAACCATCTCAGCATCTAGGCGCGTGCGCATGAGCGTTTGAAGTGAACTATTGATTCTGTGTTGAAATACCCTCAACAGAGGTCAAAGCATTCGAGAGCTCTTTATTTATCTCATCGAATTTCACCCCGTGCTCTTCGAGCGGAGCAAAGGCAATTTCGTTGATTCTCTTCTTGATGGCTGCAATAGCTTCCAAGTTTTGAGAGTTCTCCATCACTTAGCCTTCTTCTTTACTGGCGCCTTTTTCTTCTGCGATGGACTCTTTTTCTTCGGCGCGGCCTTCTTTGCTGGCGCTTTTGCCTTCACGCGTGATGCCTGCGTTGAAGAAACAACTAACTTCGATTTCAACGCCTCAACTTCGCGCGCGAGGCGATCAAGGTCCTCTTGCTTGGCAAAGCCCATTTTCTTGGCGCTACGTTGAAGCTCTTCTTCGACTCGAATTTTGATGGACTCACTGCTTTCACGAGCCCATGCATTCAGTGCAGCAGCAACCTCTTGGGGTGTTTTTTCGCCAGAGGTTACTTTGGCGAGGTAAGTTTTAAGAGCTGAGAGAAGATCGTTAGCCATAGGAGAAAGGTACCTAAACTCTCTTGAGTTCGCGTCCTTCAACTTGCCAGCGGCTGGCTGTGGCTCCTCCGGCTCGCCAAAATCTACGGCGGAGAGCTCCAGAAACTTCTATCCATTCGTCATCTTTGAGCGAGAGCGCTCTCTTTCTCAGTGCGCTACTCCAGAGCGCTATGTCGAAAGTATCAAAGCCTTCCCGATCATCACGAGCGACAATCAGACGAATCTCCACCACTTTATCTCCGCTGGGTAATTCCTTCTCAATCGCAGGTGTACTGCAACGACCGATGAGATGTACCGAGTTTTCGTACTCTTGTTCTTCAATGACTTTTGTTTTCAAGGCGTCCTCTCAGTTAGAAGAGAGATCTCTCTCTATGTGAAAGAACTATCTAAAACTAAAGGTCAGACACTTTTCTCTTCAACAATGAAGGACTGTGGATATTTACTCTCGAATTTTTCAGCTTCACTTGTACGAGCCGCCGCAATGAGGCTGTCGCGATATGCAGTGCGGAGGCGTTTACTCCAGGATGAATCGCCATCAGCAAGTTCGGGACAGGTGAGAGTGACTACAGCTGCATCATGTTGACCTAACGCAGAACGCGCACCCGCAGCAGCCAAACGCAACTCCACTCGCTCTGTAGAGGTGAGAACTTTGGGATCAACCGAGCCAGCTATCTCTAAAGTCTTTCGTGGATTTCCTAGCGCCAATTCGCATTGGGCAAGATATGGAAGAACAGTTTGTGATCCTGAAATGCGTTGAGCGGTACGGAGTTCTTTTTGCGCAACATCGA
>CAYSGG010000003.1:0-8411 GCA_964430775.1 uncultured Clavibacter sp.
ACACTATGCAGTGTTTGAGACTGCCCTCTCTACCGTTGGAGTACCGAGGCGTTACTAGTTGAGCGTCGCTATTCTACCGATAGGCAGGAGCAGCGCCACCCACGGCATCACCGATGCGATGTACGCGCATCGCGTTGGTTGAGCCCGGAATTCCAGGAGGCGAACCTGCAACAATCAGAATCTCTTCGCCGCGCGAAACTCTCTTTGACTCTAAAAGAATGGCATCGACTTGTTTCACCATTTCATCTGTCGTTGTGACTAACGGAGTGAGGATTGGCTCTACTCCCCAACTCAAGGACATCTGATTGAAGGTAGCCGCATCTGGTGTTAGAGCAAGGATTGGAATCGAACAACGCAAGCGCGACATTCTGCGCGCTGAATCACCTGATTTTGTAAATGCAGCCAAGTATTTTGCGCCCACGGTGATACCGACTTCGGTGGCAGCCTTGGTGATAGCTCCACCTTTAGTGCGTGGATTATGTTGCAGAGCCGGGATCAAGTGCAGAGCTTCTTTCTCTGTCTTCTCAATGATGCGCGCCATAGTCTGGACCGCTTCTATGGCAAATGAACCAACGCTGGTCTCACCCGAGAGCATCAGCGCATCTGCTCCATCAAGAACCGCATTCGCACAATCAGTGGCTTCAGCGCGAGTAGGGCGTGAATTAGTAATCATTGAGTCGAGCATTTGAGTGGCGACGATAACTGGCTTGGCATTTTCGCGCGCCAACGTAACGCAACGTTTTTGAACAAGAGGAATATCTTCAATCGGCATCTCAACACCGAGATCACCGCGAGCCACCATGATGCCATCGAATGCAGCAACAATCTCTTCTAGATTTTCTACCGCTTGAGGCTTCTCAATCTTTGCAATCACTGGCAGGCGTTTTCCAACCTGATCCATAATCTGATGTACATCTTCAATATCTTTAGCAGAGCGAACAAAAGAGAGTGCGATGAAATCAGCGCCTGCATTGAGACCCCAACGTAAATCCTCTCTATCTTTTTCTGACATAGCAGGCACTGAGACTGCAACGCCTGGAAGATTGATTCCCTTGTTGTTAGAAACTGCACCAGGTTCGATTACGGTAGTAATAACGTCATTACCCTTGACTTCAACTACTTCAACGGTAACTTTTCCATCATCAATCAGGATTCGATCGCCTTTTTTGCAGTCGCCAGGTAATCCTTTATACGTTGTACCTACCCGCTCTTTTGTGCCCGAGATTTCATCGGTAGTGATGATGAATCTGTCACCACGGTTTAGGTCATGAGGACCATCTGCAAATCTGCCTAATCTGATTTTGGGACCTTGCAGATCGACCAAGATTGCAACTGGTTTTCCGGCGTCGGCGGCTGCTTTACGCACGAGGTCAAGCCGATTTTGGTGCTCCTCATATCCGCCATGCGAAAGGTTGAGGCGAGCGACATTCATTCCAGCCGCAATGAGTTCGGCAGCTTTCTCTGGACTCTCAACAGCAGGGCCCATCGTGCAGACTATTTTTGCGCGGCGCATTTGGCTACTTTATTCCATTCTCTCTTTATTCTTGAAATCAACGTGAAATCAGACGGTCAGAGGTCGCGCAGTTGGTTCGATTGGAGAAGGTAGCTGGGTTTGTCCCATGAGATGGTGATCAACTGCAGAAGCTGCACTTCTACCTTCAGCGATTGCCCACACAATGAGCGATTGGCCGCGGCCAGCATCACCACAAACATAGACCCCGTCAACATTGGTCTTGTACTGATCATCGCGAGCGATGTTGCCACGTTGATCCAGTTCTAACTCAAGACCACTGACTAGTGCGTTCTTTTCGATTCCAGTGAATCCCATTGCAAGAAATACCAGATCAGCTGGAATCTCACGTTCGGTTCCAGGAACCTTCTCAAACTTTCCATCGACGAATTTTGTTTCGACGATCTTGAGTGCTGTCAGATTTCCCTTGTTATCTCCAATGAACTCTTCCGTTGAAATTGCATAAAGGCGCTCCCCTGATTCTTCGTGCGCGCTACTGACGCGATAAACCATGGGGTACATCGGCCATGGTTGAGATGATGGACGTTCCTCTGTCGGTCTAGGCATGATTTCAATCTGTGTGATGCTGGCTGCGCCTTGTCTGATTGCAGTTCCGAGACAATCTGCACCTGTGTCTCCACCGCCCAAAATAATGACATGCTTTCCATGAGCATTAATCGGGGGCTCTTCATTGAGTTCATTTAGCGCCTGCTTGTTTCCCCAGGGCAAGTACTCCATTGCTTGATAAACGCCTTTATTCTCGCGACCAGGAATATTGAGATCTCTCCACTGCGTAGCTCCTACTGCAAGTACGACCGCGTCGTACTTGCTCTTCAACTCAGCTGCAGTGATATCAACTCCAACGTTAACGCCTGGACGAAAACGTGTTCCCTCTCTCTGCATCTGATTAAGTCGGCGGTCCAAAACTGATTTTTCCATCTTGAATTCAGGGATTCCGTAACGCAATAAACCACCAATCTTTGGTGCGCGCTCGTAAACGACAACAGTATGGCCCGCACGTGTGAGTTGTTGGGCGGCCGCCAAACCTGCAGGGCCCGAGCCAATAACTGCGACGGTCTTTCCTGTCATGCGATCAGGCTGCATAGGTTTTACATTGCCAGACTCAAAAGCCTCTTCGATGGTTCGTAGCTCTACCTGTTTGATTGTGACGGGATCCTGATTTATGCCCAACACGCACGCTGTCTCGCATGGCGCAGGACAGAGACGACCTGTGAACTCAGGGAAATTATTCGTGGCATGAAGACGATCAATTGCGTCTACTTTTTCATTCCGCCAAATTAAGTCATTCCACTCTGGAATCAAATTACCTAGCGGGCAACCTTGGTGACAGAAAGGGATTCCGCAATCCATGCATCGTCCGGCTTGCTTTTGTAGCGTGCCGAATTCCTGTTCTTCATAGACTTCTTTCCAATCACGGATGCGCACGTCAACAGGGCGGCGCTTGGGAGTCTCGCGACCAGTATTGAGAAAACCTTTGGGATCAGCCATTGAGCGCCTCCATAATCGCTTGCTCTGCAGAACGACCATCACGTTCAGCTCGATCGATCACATCAAGCACGCGGGCATAATCTCGTGGCATTACCATCGAGATTCGCTTAACTCCTTCAGACCAATTCTCGAGAAGTTTTTGTGCAACCATCGAGCCCGTCTCTGCGTAGAACTTAGAGATAATCGATTGCAATTTCTCACTTTGATCACGAGGAACGCTCAGCACATCTACCAATTCGGTATTAACAAAATCTGGATCGAGATCGAGGATGAAAGCACGTCCACCGGACATTCCGGCGGCAAAATTGCGACCTGTCTTTCCTAGGATCACCACGGTCCCGCCCGTCATATATTCGCAGCCATGATCACCGACGCCCTCAACAACTGCGGTGGCTCCTGAATTTCGGACACAGAATCTCTCACCGACAATTCCACGAACCAAGATCTCACCTTGCGTTGCGCCATAACCCACAACATTTCCCGCAATGACATTTGCTTCTGAGGAGAAATTTGCTCGCTCATCAGGACGGACAATGAGGCGACCACCAGAAAGTCCCTTTCCTAAATGATCATTGGTATCGCCGTAAAGCCGAAGGGTTAAACCTCGAGGAATAAAGGCCCCAAGTGATTGTCCTGCCGAGCCATGGAAAGTGATGTCGATTGTGTCATCGGGAAGTCCTTTGCCACCAAAACGACGAGTTATCTCCGAGCCCAGCATCGTTCCCACCGTGCGATTTCTATTCTTGATCGGCAACTGCAACTTGATTGGTTCGGACTTATCAAGAGCTGGTGCAGCCAGTGTGATGAGTTCATTGTCGAGAGCAGCGCTCAGGCCATGATCTTGTTTTGTGGTGTTGCGTCGAGGAGCATCTTTTGAAACATCTGGGAAGGCCAGAATGGGAGCAAGGTCAAGACCGCTTGCCTTCCAATGATTGATTGCATCGGCAGTGTCGAGGAATTCAACTTGGCCAATTGCCTCTTCGAGAGATCTGAATCCCAACTTTGCAAGCCATTCGCGAACTTCTTCTGCGACATATTCAAAGAATGTTTCAACAAACTCTGGTTTACCTGTGAAGCGCTTACGTAACTCAGGGTTCTGAGTGGCTACTCCGACTGGGCAGGTATCAAGATGGCAGACCCGCATCATCACGCAACCAGAAACAACAAGTGGCGCAGTAGCAAACCCAAATTCTTCTGCACCTAACAAGGCCGCGATGATGACATCTCGTCCCGTCTTCATCTGACCATCAGTCTGAACAACAATGCGATCGCGCAATCCGTTGAGAATCAATGTTTGCTGCGCTTCGGCCAACCCAAGTTCCCATGGCGCGCCAGCATGCTTCAGTGATGTCAGAGGAGATGCACCCGTGCCACCATCATGCCCAGAGATCAAAACAACATCGGCGTGCGCTTTGCTTACGCCTGCCGCAACAGTTCCGACGCCAACTTCAGCAACAAGTTTCACATGTATACGAGCATCCTTATTGGAGTTCTTGAGGTCGTGAATGAGTTGAGCTAAATCTTCGATGGAATAGATGTCATGGTGTGGTGGAGGCGAAATCAAGCCGACTCCAGGCGTCGAATATCGGACCTTTGCGATCCATGGATAGACCTTATTTCCCGGCAGTTGTCCGCCTTCGCCCGGTTTTGCACCTTGTGCCATCTTGATCTGAATGTCATCAGCATTCACTAAGTACTCACTAGTCACACCAAATCGTCCTGAAGCAACTTGTTTGATGGCTGAACGCTTTGAATCTCCATTAGATAATGGAGTAAACCGTTCTGGATCTTCTCCACCTTCACCGGTATTCGACTTCGCGCCAATGCGATTCATGGCAATAGCCAACGTCTCATGCGCTTCTTGAGAAATAGAGCCATAAGACATCGCGCCAGTTGAGAATCTTTTAACGATTGATGAAACTGGTTCAACCTCATCAAGTGGTACCGGTGGGCGTACTCCCTCTTTGAAGGTGAAGAGTCCGCGCAGAGTCATGAGCGCTTTAGCTTGGTTATCAACTTTTGATGTGTAGCGCTTGAAGATGTCGTAACGCTTCGAACGAGTTGAGTGTTGCAGAGCAAAGACCGTCTCTGGATCGAAGAGATGTGGTTCGCCATCGCGACGCCACTGATACTCGCCGCCAATCGGTAGGCGCTTTGAACCAGGAACTTCTCCCCCGGGTGGATATGCAATGTGATGTCTCGCGATGGTTTCATCAGCAATCACGGAGAGATCAACTCCACCTAGTCTGGAAGTAGTTCCGACAAAGTATTCGTCAACCAGTGTCTGTGAGAGTCCAATCGCTTCAAAAACTTGCGCTCCGGTGTATGAAGCAATTGTTGAGATTCCCATCTTTGACATGACTTTCAGTACGCCTTTACCCAAAGATTTGATGAGGTTCTTGACCGCTTTCTCAGGAGTAATTCCAGTAATGACTCCCTGCAACACCAAGTCCTCTGCAGTTTCCATTGCTAGATAGGGATTAACGGCTGCGGCGCCGAATCCAATCAGGAGCGCTACGTGGTGAACTTCGCGGACTTCACCGCTTTCAACAACGAGCCCTACTTTGGTTCGAGTTTTCTCGCGAATTAAGTGGTGATGAACTGCTGCAGTTAGTAACAAGGAAGGAATCGGTGCATTTTCAGCATCTCCATCACGATCGGAGAGAACAATGATGCGGGCGCCTTCGTTGATTGCTTGTGAAACTTCGGCGCGGATCTCTTCTATGCGCTCCTTAAGCCCTTCGCCACCATCGGCAATGGGAAAGAGTCCGCGGACAACATATGCTGACAATCCAGGATGATTATTATCTGCATTCACATGAATGATTTTTGCTAATTCATCATTGTCGATAACTGGAAATGCAAGTGAAATCTGACGACAGGAAGCAGGTCCGGGATCCAAGAGATTATGTTCTGGCCCAATTGAACCGCCAAGAGATGTAACGAGTTCTTCTCGTATTGCATCAAGAGGTGGGTTTGTGACCTGGGCGAAGAGTTGAGAGAAATAATCAAAGAGCAATCGCGGCTTCGCAGAGAGAGCTGCAATCGGGGTATCGGTTCCCATGGATCCGATCGGTTCGATTCCGGACTTTGCCATCGGTGTGATGATGAGTCGCAATTCCTCTTCGGTGTATCCAAATGCACGTTGTCTACGTAGAACTGATGAGTGTGGGTAAATAATGTGTTCGCGGGCCGGCAATTCAGAGAGTCTGACGATCCCGCCATGGAGCCATTCACCATATGGCGCGCTGTGAGCCAGTGACTCTTTAATCTCGTCATCTTCAATGATGCGTCCAGCATCAATATCAACAAGGAACATACGTCCCGGTTGGAGTCGGCCTTTTCGCAAAACATTCTCTTGAGGGATATCCAGTACACCAACTTCGCTGGCAAGAACTACTAATCCATCTTTGGTGACCCAGTACCGAGATGGACGGAGACCATTGCGATCAAGAACGGCGCCGATCTGTTTTCCATCAGTGAATGTCACGCACGCTGGACCATCCCATGGCTCCATGAGTGATGCGTGGAATCGATAGAAGTCGCGGAGTTTCGGAGGCATTGTTTCGTGGTTCTCCCATGCCTCGGGAATCATCATCAAGATTGAATGCGGTAGTGATCTTCCACCGAGGTAGAGCAATTCAAGTACCTCATCAAATGATGCTGAATCGCTACCGGCCGGATCGACAATAGGGAAAAGTCTTGTGAGGTCGCCAGGAATCAGATCACTTTCTAGAAGCGCTTCTCGGGCCGCCATCCAATTACGGTTGCCGCGAACAGTATTGATCTCGCCATTGTGAGCAATGAAGCGATAGGGATGGGCAAGGGGCCACGAAGGAAAAGTGTTAGTTGAGAAGCGAGAGTGAACCAGCGCAAGAGGTGACACTAATCGTGGATCAGAGAGATCAGGGAAGAATTCTTCTAGCTGTCCAGTTGTGAGCATGCCTTTATAAACAATGGTGCGCGATGACAGTGATGTGAAGTAGACCGAAAGTTCGTGTTCTACTCTTTTACGGAAACAGAATGCGCGTCTATCTAGATCAAGATCCTTAACACCATCAGAGCTTGAAACAAAGATTTGTTCAAAGTGTGGCATCACCGATAAAGCAGTTGCACCAAGGGATGTTGAATTGATTGGCAGTTCACGCCAACCCAGAATCGTTAGCTTCTCCTCCTCGGCAATCTTGGCAATACGCGCTTTGCTGGTGAAGTCTTGCGGTAGGAACACGACTCCTGCGGCATAGGAGCCCGCTTCTGGTAATTGGAAAGGCAGAATTTCCCGGAAGAATTGATCTGGAATGCAGATGAGTATGCCTGCGCCATCACCGCTATTAACTTCTGCTCCAGAGGCGCCGCGATGTTCAAGATTTCTCAGAGCGGTCAGACCTTGTGCAACGATTTCGTGAGTAGCTTTGCGATTGAGAGTTGCCACCATTGCAACGCCGCAAGCATCGTGTTCGTGAGCAGGGTTGTACAAACCCTGGGCTTCAGGAATTGCTGAGAATAAAGCCACGAATCGCCCCCACTAGTTTTTTATGGTGTTTCTATTTAGATGCTTGGGTGGGACGGCAATGGCCCGATGAAGAGAGCAAAATCTATCAAGAACTCCCTGAATTGGAGAACCGAACTAGTGGAAAAAAGGCGCGGCTAGATTCCAGAGACGTGCGCGACTTGTCCAACGAGTGCGGTGATGGCCATGCCGAGCGAGCCGCCAAAGACGATTCGAGCGGTGGTTTTGGCAACGCTAGATCCAGCGGTCTTTGCGCTGATGACTCCTGCAATTACCAAGCCAAGCATGGTGATCGAGATGATGGAGATGGCCTTGCCACCCAAACTCGGGGCGAGGGCGCCCAGCAATGGAATAAATCCTCCTGCCGTGAAACTGAGGGCGGAGGCAAATGCAGCTTGTAGCGGTCGAGCCTTGGTGGTTTCACTCTGTCCAAGTTCATCGCGAAGATGTGCGCCCAGTGCGTCATAGGCATGAAGCTCTGCCGCAACCTTTTCTGCAGTCTCTCTCGTGAGTCCACGATCTTGATAAATCAGAGTGAGCTCTTCGAGCTCGCCTTCGGGATCGATTGCCAAGTGTTCAATCTCTAAATCCCGATCAGATTCCTCGATATCGTTCTGAGAGCGCACTGAAACGTACTCCCCGACTGCCATGGACATCGCGCCGGCTGCGATACCAGCAAGACCAACCGTTACAACAAAGTCATTCTTCTGCGCTGAGACAACACCAATCATCAATGAGGCAGTGGAGACGAGTCCATCATTTACGCCAAGTACCGCCGCTCGTAACCAACCAGCGCGATGTGCTCGGTGGTTCTCATTTCGAAGATGTATCTCTGCCATTCCCATGACAGTAGTTTAGACCAGTCGCACTACTTCTGTTGTT
>CAYSGG010000003.1:8511-25885 GCA_964430775.1 uncultured Clavibacter sp.
TATCTCTGCCATTCCCATGACAGTAGTTTAGACCAGTCGCACTACTTCTGTTGTTTCTCACTCGAACTATTACGTCTCAATAGATAGAGCATGGCGAGAGTGAAGAGCATGATGCTGGTGAAGACATTGAGCCTGAGACCAAGAATTACATTGGATTCATCGATGCGGATCAGTTCGATGAAACCTCGACCCAGACTATAGAGAGCGACGTAAAGGGCGAAGATTGATCCTGGAGATAGGGTTCGAAGCTTCGGAACTGAAACCAGAATCACAGCGATCGAGACACACCAGATTGATTCATAGAGAAAGACTGGATGAAAGGTTGACTCAGTAGAAAATCCCATAGGTCTATAGGCAGGAGGAATTTCAAGTGCCCATGGAGCATCAAGCGGCCTACCGAAGAGTTCTTTGTTAAACCAATTACCCCAGCGACCAATTGCTTGTGCAACAAGTAGCGCCGGTGCCAGCGCATCTGCAAAACGAGCAAATTCGATTCCTTGATTCCTTGGATGACGGCGATACGCAATGTATGCGCCGGCAAATCCGAGAGATATTGCTCCCCATATTCCTAAACCACCTTGCCAGATATAGAGCGCAGCGATGGGATCGCCATTTGAACCGAAGTATTTCTCTGGTGAAGTTATGACGTGATAGAGACGACCACCGACCACGCCTGCCGGAACCGCTAACAGCGCAACATCGCTGACGACGCCGCGAGCGCCGCCCATTGCGATGTATCGCTTGTTCCCGATAAAGACCGCGGCAATAACGCCTGCAATGATGCAGAGTGCGTAAAAATGAAAAGTAAGTGGACCAATCTCAATTTGAGATTGGGATGGTGAAGGTATCGAAGCGGAAATCACTGCTTCGCTGCTTCAACCGCCGCCTTAAACTCATCAAGCACGAAATCAGAACCAGAGCGATTCCATAGTTTTCCATTGATGAAGACTGTTGGAGTGCCTTGAACATTGTTCTTGGCCATGGACTCTCCCACCTTCTTAACAGTGTCGCCGAATTTATTGTCGTTGACGCAGCTCTCAAAAGATGGACTTGTGATTCCTAAACGTTTGCCTATTTCAACCAGATTCTTGTTTGAGAAGATTCCACTGTTCTCAGAGGCTTGAACGTCATACAGCGCTTGATGGAATTCGATGAAGCGTCCTTCTTCGACTGCGCAATTTGCGGCATTTGAAGCTCGGACTGATTCTTGTCCTAGGAAGGAAGCCATGTGGTAAACAACTTTTGCCTGCTTCTCGCGCACTAACGTTTCAAGATAGTCGCCCATAGCAGTCTCGAAGAACTTGCAGTATGGACATTGAAAATCTTCCCAAATATCGATAGTGAATGGTGTGTCAGCGTTGAAGACAATTCCATAATCATTTTCCGGGAGGATCTGCCCGACCAATGGCTCGCCATTGTTGGAAGAGTCGATACTTTCGATGGTTGCAGGAAGAGCTACATCAGATGCGCCGCGCTTATCTAGCACAGTGAAGATGAGTCCCGAGAGTACGACAAGGCCGACCATGCCAATGACTAGGTTGCGCGTTACGTTATCGCCAGAATTCTTTGCTTTGCGATTATCTCTGGGGCGTGGTTCTTTTGGCACGATGACTCCTCTGTCGTTTAGTACTCTGGAAATTACTTGGGCTTAGGCTCGTCGAACCCCGGCCGCAAGTTCCGCAGCGAGAACTCTAACTCGTTCGATTCCATCTTTCTCATTAGATGCCTCTAAGACCAACTTAATAAAGGCTGAGCCCACGATTACACCATCTGCATAGTGGGCGACCTGAGCTGCTTGCTCCCGGGTTGAGACCCCTAAACCAACCGCTACTGGCAGATCTGTGACCCGTCGCACCCGGGCGACGAGGTCGGCTGCGGAATGAGAGATGGAGTTTCGTGCACCTGTAACGCCCATCAAACTTGCGGCATAGACAAACCCAGAACATGCCGCTGTTACTTTTGCTAACCGCTCGTCGCTCGAACTTGGCGCAACAACATAGACACGATCGATTCCATGGCTCGTGGTTGCGTTGATCCAAGGTTCTGATTCTTCAACTGTCAGGTCGGGCGTAATGACACCTACTCCCCCGGACGTTGCGAGATTTGCAGCGAAAGTTTCGACACCCACGCGTTCGATGGGATTCCAATAAGACATAACCAGCGCTGGCACTGAAACGCTCGAGACAACATCCATAACATCCTGGGCGCTCGTGCGGTTCATCAGTGCAACTTCAGCAGCTTGTTGGATTACCGGTCCATCCATGACTGGATCGCTGTAGGGAAATCCGACTTCAACAATATCTACTCCACCACTGACCATTGCGGCAATGATCTCCTGCGAACGCTCTTTGGTTGGAAAGCCTGCTGGCATATAACCAATGAGTGCGGCACGATTTTCATTCTTAGCTCGGATGAAAACTTCTGATAAGCGGTTCATGGTTCAGCGCAGGCGAATGACTTTAGAGAGGGATTCCGAAGTATTGCGCTGCCGTGTGCACATCTTTGTCGCCACGACCTGAGAGATTAATAAGCAGTGTTGCATCGCGGCCTAGTTCATTTCCAACTTGTAATGCACCAGCCAAAGCATGTGCTGTTTCAATCGCAGGAATAATGCCTTCAGTTTTGGAGAGTAATGCGAATGCATGCATCGCTTGATCATCAGTGATGGCGCGATATTCAGCTCGACCGATGTCATGAAGGTAGGCATGTTCAGGTCCTACACCGGGGTAATCAAGACCTGCGGAGATAGAGTGCGATTCAACCGTTTGACCATTTTCATCCTGGAGCACATATGAGCGAGTTCCGTGTAAGACACCTGGAGTTCCTCCGACAATGGTTGCTGCATGCTTTCCACTCTCGACACCTGATCCACCAGCTTCTAAACCAATCAAACGCACGCCCGCATCGTCGATAAAAGGATGGAAGATTCCGATTGCATTAGATCCACCTCCAACACAAGCGAGTACGGCATCTGGAAGTCGCCCGGTCAACTCAAGAACTTGTGCACGTGCTTCAACTCCAATGATGCGGTGGAAGTCCCGAACCATGGTCGGGAATGGGTGTGGTCCTGCGACAGTGCCCAATAAATAGTGAGTGGTCTCTACATTAGTGACCCAATCTCGCATTGCTTCGTTGATGGCATCTTTCAAGGTTCGTGAACCAGTGGTCACGGGAACGACTGTTGCACCGAGTAATTTCATTCGCGCAACATTGAGAGCTTGTCGCTTGGTGTCCTCCTCGCCCATATACACGACACATTCCAACCCGAGAAGTGCCGCCGCGGTTGCTGAAGCCACGCCATGTTGACCAGCACCAGTCTCGGCAATGATTCGCTTTTTACCCATTCGCTTTGTCAGTAGCGCTTGCCCTAAAACGTTGTTGATCTTGTGGCTTCCGGTGTGATTGAGGTCCTCGCGCTTAAGAAGAATGCGCGCGTTGCCAGCATGTGCAGAAAATCTCGTCGCCTCCGTGATGATCGAAGGTCTTCCGGTATATGTCTTATGCAAATCAGCTAATTGATTTTGAAATTCTTGATCTCGCTGGGCAGATTGATGAGCCGCATCAAGTTCTTCAAGAGCTGCAATCAACGCCTCGGGGACAAAACGTCCACCATAAGGCCCGAAGTGGCCAACGATTGATGAGCGCTCCATAACGGGATTCTACGTACTCTTAACTTTTTGCGACACTCAGAAATTCTCGGATTGCCGACTCTGGTGAACCAGCCCTGACGAGTGACTCGCCCACCAAAATTGCGTCCGCGCCTGAATCGCGCGCAATCTGTACATCTGAGCGGGTTGCTATGCCTGACTCTGCTATTCGATAAATGGAATCAGGGATCTGAGGAATGAGGCGCTGAAAATTCGCTAAGTCAATCTCGAGTGTTTTTAAATTTCTCGAATTGACACCGATAATCTCAGGATTGATATTCAAGGCTCTTTCAAGTTCTGCTTCATCATGTACTTCGACAAGAACTCTCATCCCCAATTCACGACCCAATGAATGGTAATCCGAGAGTTGATGATCATCCAGGGCTGCAACAATGAGTAAGAGAAGATCTGCACCATACGCTCGAGACTCACGAACCAGATATTCGTTAACAATGAAGTCTTTTCGTAACACTGGAATTGTGACCTGCTCTCGAACTCGCGAGAGATCTTCTAAAGTTCCACCGAATCTCCGTTTTTCGGTAAGAACGCTCACAACAGATGCTCCCGCCTCCTGATAGCTCGAGGCAAGAACTTCTGGCTCTGGGATATCAGCTAGAGCTCCTTTACTTGGTGAGGATCTCTTCACTTCGGCAATGATTGAGAAATTCCTTTTACGCAAAGCGGCAAGTGCATCGCGCACAGGCGAAACATCGGCAACTCTCGACTCAAGCTCGCGCTGGGGCAATTGACGCAACTTCTGGTCTTCTAGAACACCTTCAATGATCGAGTCAAGAACGCTCATTGCATCATCACTTCGACTTTTCGGCAGAAATAGTTCGGATGGAATTCGCAGCCGCCACAGCGCCCAACACCACCGCGGCTTTATTGAGGCACTCTTCATTCTCACTAGCAGGATCTGAATCAGCAACAATCCCGGCGCCAGCCTGTACGTATGCAGTTTTGTCTTTGATAACCGCGGTTCGTATTGCGATACACGTATCGAGATTGCCCGTGAAGTCAACGTAACCAATTGCTCCGCCATAAATTCCGCGACGAGAGGGCTCGTGCTCTTCAATGATCTCCATGGCGCGCGGTTTAGGAGCTCCTGAAAGGGTTCCCGCGGGAAACACTGCATATAGCGCTTCAACAGGACTCTTTCCTGCAGCTAATTCTCCAGTAACCGTCGACACTATGTGCATCACATGCGAATAACGCTCTAATTGCATGAACTCAACAACATTGACTGTGCCCGCCGCACAAACTCGACCCAAATCATTTCGTCCTAAATCGACCAACATCAAGTGCTCGGCACGTTCTTTGGGGTCAGCGAGTAACTCTTCACCTAGTCGTTGATCTTCCTCTGGATTTGCAGAGCGTTTTCTAGTACCAGCAATGGGATGAACCATCACTTCATTGCCAGTCACTTTCACAAGCGCTTCAGGACTTGAACCCACTACAGAAAGTTGATTCGCAAAACGGAAGAGATACATATACGGGCTGGGGTTTTTGAGGCGCAGCATGCGATAAACATCGATGGGGTCGGCGCTGCACTCCATACTAAATCTCTGTGAGAGCACTACTTGAAAAGCTTCTCCACTCTTGATCTCTTCTTTAATCGCTCCGATCTTCTCCATGTATTGCTCAGATGTGAAGTTTCGCGTGAAGACGGGAGCATGGTTTTCTGGAATTTCCAGAACTGAGCTCGCCAAATCAGCGGCCAGAGATGCGCGCATACCAGCTAGTCGAGTCAATGCTGCGTCATAAGCAAGGTCGACTCTCTCATCAGATCCATCCCAGTTAATGGCGTTAGCAATGAGAATTACTGTGCCTTTAAGGTGGTCGTAAACTGCGAGATCTGTAGTCAGCATGAAAGCTATTTCAGGAAGTTTGAGTAAATCAGGCGCAGTCGAGGGCAACTTCTCTAAGCGCCGAACTGCGTCGTATCCCATGTAACCGACTAAGCCACCAGTTAGTGGAGGCAATCCAGGAATCTGCGGGGATCGAAGATGGCGACTTGCAATCTGAAGCGCTTCAAGTGGGTTGATATCGACTGGTGCACCAGCCGGCATGGTTCCAATCCATGCAGCACGACCATTCTCTTCGGTCAAAGTGGCCTCACTTGAGACTCCAATAAATGAATATCTCGACCAGGCACCGCCGTGTTCAGCAGACTCTAAAAGGAATGTGTTTTCGCGATTAGCTGCCAATTTGTTGTAGAGCGTAAGAGGAGTTTCGTTATCTACCAGATAGCTCTCGGCAACGGGTATTACATTGAAATTACGTGCGTATTCGCGGAATTCATCTCGCGTCATCACCTTCATGAGCTCGCATCCAATCGCGAAAAGAAACAGGTGCGCTCTCCGGTATGACATGCCGGCCCATGGCTCTGGACAAGAAAAAGCAGGGCATCCGAATCACAATCGAGCTTGATATCAACAATTTCTTGATAATTTCCAGAAGTTTCTCCCTTAACCCAGATTTGGTTACGACTTCTACTCCAGAATGTAGCTCTCTTGCTTTCCATCGTTTTCTGCAGCGCTTCTCGATTGACCCAGGCCAACATCAGAACTTCTTTTGAAGCAGCATCTTGAACGATGGCAGGCAGAAGTTGATCTGGATTTGCTAGTCGATCGAGTAGTTGCTGATTCATTTTCTAATTCTTCCCTAAATCTTCCATTTTGCATCTACTTCTCGCACGGTGAATCCTTTGCGTGCAAGATCGCGCTTGATATCTCCAATTCGATAGATACCGAAGTGGAAAATGCTTGCGGCAAGAAGCGCATCTGCTCCAGATTCGATAGCTCTACCAAAGTCATCGATATCCCCTGCCCCACCGCTGGCAATAATGGGAACTGTGGAAATTTCGCGCACTTTGCGGATTAATTCCAAGTCATAGCCGGCACGAGTGCCATCCATATCCATTGAGTTAAGGAGAATTTCGCCCACACCTCGCTTGATCGACTCTTCAATCCAGTAAAGCGCATCTATTCCAGTCTCGGTCTTGCCTCCATGCGTTGTGACTTCAAATCCAGAGGCGGTACGACCTCGCTTGGCATCAATGGAGATGACCAATACCTGGGAGCCAAATCGATCGCTAATGTCATTGATCAGAGTTGGGTTCTTGATGGCAGAGGTATTTACAGAGACTTTATCGGCACCAGCTCGGAGTAATTGATTGACATCTTCGGCAGAGCTAATTCCTCCGCCTACCGTCAGTGGGATGAAGACTTCATCAGCAGTACGTCGAACGACATCCAGAGTTGTTTTTCTGCCTTCGCTGCTCGCAGTGATATCAAGAAAGGTAATCTCATCGGCGCCTTCTGAGTCATACACTCGCGCCATTTCAACGGGATCGCCCGCGTCAATCAGATTACGGAAATTGATTCCTTTGACAACCCGGCCCTGAGAGACATCAAGACAGGGAATTATTCGTGTTGCAAGACTTGTGAGTTGTTGACTCATATCAACGTCCGTCCGCAATGCGTAACGCATCTTCTAAGGTGAAAGCTCTGGCATACAGAGCCTTTCCAACGATGGCGCCTTCAACACCAATCATTGTGAGCGAACGTAATTGCTCAAGATCGCTCAGTGTTGATACTCCTCCAGATGCAATGATGGGCTTCTTTGTTGCTGCGCATACTTCTTGGAGAAGCTCCACGTTTGGTCCTTTAAGAGTTCCATCCTTGTTGACATCTGTTACTACGTAACGTGAGCAGCCATCGTTATCGAGGCGCGCGATAGTCTCAAAAAGATCCCCACCTTCACGAGTCCATCCACGAGCAGCCAGAGTATGACCTCGGACATCGAGGCCCACGGCAATAAGATCGCCATAACGAGAAATGACCGAAGCGGTCCATTCCGGATTCTCGAGCGCTGCTGTTCCAAGATTGATTCGTGCGCATCCCGTTGCTATCGCGCGAGCCAGAGACTCTTCATCGCGAATACCGCCCGAGAGTTCAACTTTGATATCAAGTTTTCCAATGACCTCGGCAAGTAATTCGTGGTTACTCCCTGTTCCAAATGCCGCATCTAAATCTACGAGATGAATCCACTCAGCACCGGCGCTTTGAAAATCCAGCGCTGCATCAATCGGAGAACCGTAACTAGTCTGATTGCTTAACTCCCCTTGTACTAAGCGAACCGCTTGCCCTTCGCGCACATCAACTGCAGGCAGAAGCTCTAGTCTTTTCATAGCGAGGCCGCCCAGTTTGAGATCAGAGCGAGACCTGCGCGACCACTTTTTTCGGGATGAAATTGCACAGCGGTAACAGAATCGGTCTCGAGTGCAGCTATGAAGTCACTTCCGTAATTGGTGGTTACATTCAGCGCTCCATGGACTTCATCAAGTGCTGCGTATGAGTGCACAAAGTAGAAGCGCTCTCGTTCGATGCCTTCAAATGCTCTGCTGCCGGCATTTACTTTCACTTGATTCCAGCCAATGTGGGGCAAGACCGGTGCGACAAGTTTGCGTATAGACCCTGGAAATATTCCTATGCCGCGCGGTTTTTCTCCTTCATACAGTTCTTCCGAATCTGAAAAGAGAATCTGCATTCCCACGCATATTCCAAGAATTTTTCTCTTCTCTCGAACTCGTTCACGAACGAGTTCATCGCCCCGAACTGCAACTAGTCCCTTCATGCATGCGCCAAATGCACCAACACCAGGTATCACCAGGCCATCAGCATCAAGTGCGGTCTGATAATCAGATGTGACGACTACTTCATGAGAATTGTTTTCGCATGCGCGCTGGGCTGAACGTATGTTGCCTGATCCGTAGTCAAGGATGGCGATCAAAGCACGCCCTTGGTGGAAGGTATTCCAGAACTGCGAGAGTCAAGTGCAACAGAATCTTTAAATGCCTGCGCTACCGCTTTGAATTGCGCCTCAAGAACGTGATGAGCATTTCTTCCTTCAAGAACGCGGATATGCAGACCAATGCGAGCCTCAGCAACAATGGATTCCCAGATATGACGTCCCAAAGTTGTATCAAATGTTCCAATGAGTTCGACAATTTCAGGTTGACGGTGCACGAGATACGGGCGACCCGAGAGATCTACCGCTACCTGAACGAGAACTTCATCTAATGGGACAAGTGCGCTTCCAAAACGGCGAATACCCGACTTATCTCCCAACGCCTCTCGAAGCGCTTGACCGAAAGCGAGCGATGTATCTTCAACTGTGTGATGAGAATCGACATCCGTATCGCCGGTAGTTTTTACGTAAAGATCAAATCCAGAGTGTTTTCCTAACTGTGACAACATATGGTCGAAGAAGGGAACTCCCGTGTTGACATCTACAACTCCGGTGCCATCGAGTTTAAGATCTACCAGAACTGAGGACTCTTTGGTCGAGCGTTCGACGCGAGCATTACGGGGATTTGTCATGGCTGAATTATTCCCCAAAGGCGAGTACTAGCGCGACCTGATTAGAGAATTGAACTCAGCGCGCTCACAAAGGCGCGATTCTCCTCTGTGGTACCTATCGTTACTCGCAAATGTCCTGGAATTCCTACATCCCTGATGAGCACTCCCTTATCAACTAAGGAGCTCCACATTTCTTGGGCGCTCTTAGTGAAGCCTGTAAAGAGAAGGAAGTTGGCATCTGAATGCAGAACGTTGAGCCCCAACGCGCGGAGTTCAGCAGCCACTCCATCACGAGCGACTTTGATCTGTTCTACGTCTTGCCTTAGGCGCGTTCGTTCTTTCAGCGCAGCTAATGCAGCTGCTTGAGTCAGATCACTCAAGTGATACGGCAGTCTGATTAACAACATCGCATCTATGACTGCAGGTTGTGCAATCAGATAGCCCAATCGTGCTCCTGCAAATGCAAAGGCCTTGCTCATGGTACGAGAGACCAGAATATTGGGGTGGTCGTTAATCAAAGTCACCGCCGAAGGCGCACTAGAGAATTCTGCATACGCTTCATCTACCACGAGCAGTGCGCTTACTTCACGAGCCTTACCAGCGATGGTCTTTATATCTTCAAGGTCAACACTTCCACCTGTTGGATTGTTCGGAGTTGTAATGAAGATGATTCCAGGCTTCGATTCAGAGATTTTCATGAGGGCAGTCGGTAGATCAATGGAAAAGTCTGTACTTCGAGGAACAGAGATCCAACTCTTGCCTACCGCTCGAGAAATTAAAGGATGCATCGAGTAGGAGGGTTCGAAGCCCATGGCTGAACCTTTGAAGGCGAGAGCGATGCTCTGCAAGATTTCATTGGAACCATTTGCCGCCCAAATGTTGGCAGCGTTGATCGTTGTTCCAGAAATCTCATTGATGAAGCGGGCTAGTTCTTCTCGCAACGCTACTGCATCACGATCAGGATAGCGGTTGAGGTGAGATACGTTGTCAGAAATTGCTGCCACGATTGAAGCTTGCAGAGTCGAATCTAGATTGTAAGGATTCTCATTGGTGTTGAGGCGAACAGGTGAATCAATTTGTGGCGCTCCATATGGCGATAAATCACGGAGATTGTCATTGATCTGAAGCCACTCTGGCCAACGCTGGGTCATTTCTGATTTCCTAAATCATCAAAGCGCGCAGTAATCGCTTCGCCATGCGCAGGGAGATCTTCGGCATTTGCAAAGGTGATGACACTAGAAGAAATCTCTCGAAGCGCGCGTTCGTTATAGGTGATGAAATGCAGGCCTCGTAAGAACGTTTGAACTGAAAGACCGCTGGAGTGACAGGCGCAACCACCAGTTGGAAGGACGTGATTCGAACCGGCTAAATAATCACCCAGAGAGACGGGGGTAAAGCGGCCCAGAAATACTGCGCCAGCATTTCTAATCTGCAAACTGGCTTGCTGGGGATTTGCGACCTGTAGTTCAAGGTGCTCAGCAGCATATGCATTTGCGATATCAATGGACTGTTCTAGATCGTCAGTGATGACAATGGCTGATTGAATTCCTCGCAGGGCTTCGGCGATGCGCTCTGAGTGCTTGGTTCGCTTGATGCGTTTATTGATTTCTATCTGGACCTCTTTAGCTAATTTCATTGAGTTGGTGATCAAAACCGCAGCTGCAATCGTGTCGTGTTCGGCCTGGCTCATGAGATCAGCTGCCACTTCACTTGCCCGAGCAGAATCATCGGCAACGATGGCAATCTCTGTCGGACCCGCCTCAGAGTCGATTCCAATCTTGCCGCGGAGCGCACGTTTAGCGGCCGCAACATAGATATTGCCAGGTCCAGTCACGAGATCAACTGGTGAAAGAATTTCTACTCCCTGATTAGAAACGCCATAAGCAAAAGCTGCAATAGCTTGTGCGCCACCCATGGCATAAACCTCATCTACTCCTAACAATGCACAGGCTGCGAGAATCGTTCTATGTGGCCATCCATCATTTTCTTTTTGACCTGGTGATGCCAGCGCGATGCTTGGAACACCGGCAATTTGTGCGGGAACGACATTCATGACGACAGAACTTGGATAAACAGCTCGACCGCCAGGAACGTAGAGACCTACGCGATCAACTGGAATCCATCGCTCTTCGACTTCTCCCCCATCGACAACTTTTACCCTACTAATTCCCCGCTCTTGCTCTCGGTGAACTATTCGCACTCTTCGTATTGCTTCCGTGATTACTTGCTTGAGATCTGGATCTAACTCATTGAGCGCTTGATCAATGACGGTCTTCGGAACCCGCAGAGACTGAGGTGCGACGCCATCAAACTTTAAACTTAACTCCTTGAGCGTCGTTTCATCACCGTTTTTGACGGCAGACAGTATTGGTTCAATCGACTCGAGTGCGGAATCGATATCTAGGATCGCACGTGGTAAGCGAGCCTGATACTGCGCTTTTGTTAAGCGCTGGCCCCGTAGGTCCACAACACGCATCAGCTCCGATTGATTCACTGGCTTAGTCTAAATGCCACAGAGAAAACTCGTCGGGTAATAATTTCTTCCCGATTATTGCTGAATTAGACCAAACAATCAGGGCCAAGCACCGACTTCAAGTCCGCGCTCAGGCTGGGTGAAGCAGTGATTTTGAGTCCATCATCAAGTCGAAGTGTGGTGTTCTTAGAGCCGCCTTCTATTTTCAAGTGGACTTCGCGAGTTCCGGGATGAGAGCGCAATATCTCTTTCATGCGATCGACAATTGGTGGAGTGCAGCGTTCTGCTTCGAGGCGAATAATGAATGGACCTATAGGGGCTTGATTGATATCGGGAATCGAGAGATCAAGAGCCGTTACTTGCGGGGTTTCCTCCTTTTTATCGATTCTGCCGCGCACGACAACAATTCGATCTTCGATGAGATTGAGAGCGTGTTGTTGGTAGGCGTTTGAGAAAAATCGAACGTCAATTGCTCCTTCTAAATCCTCAATTGTGACAATCGCCCAGGATTGACCTTGCCTGCTGACTTTTCTCTGAACACTCGTGATTAAACCGGCAATTGTTACGACCTGTTCGTGCCCGACACCGTCATCAAAAATCTGACTAATTGAAATATCGGTTGCACCACGCAGAACATGTTCGACACCAAGGAGAGGATGGTCCGACACATAAAGCCCCAACATCTCTCTTTCATAAGAGAGCAGAAGTGCTTTTTCCCACTCGGTAGCATCAATGTCTAGAACTACTCCAGAAATTCCGGAAGCAGCGCTAGGGCCGGGACCACCAAAGAGATCAAATTGCCCAATTGATTCAGCGCGCTTGGTCTCCATTACTGAGTCAATTGCTTCCAGATAAATGTTCATGAGCCCTTTGCGTGAATGTCCCAGAGAATCAAATGCGCCAGCTTTGATAAGAGATTCAATTGTCTTTTTATTGCAGACATGCACATCGACTTTAGCCAGAAAATCGCCAAATGATTCGTAGCGCCCCTTCTCTAGGCGATTCTTTGCAATCGAAGCAACAACGTTCTCTCCAACGTTGCGAATAGCAGCAAGTCCAAATCGAATATCAACGCCTTTCGGTGTGTATTCACCGTTGGAGTCATTCACATCAGGTGGAAGAACCTTGATGCCCATGCGGCGGCATTCATTGAGATAGAGAGCTGACTTATCTTTATCATCACGTACGCTCGTCAATAGGGCTGCCATGTACTCGGTAGGGAAATTCGCCTTGAGATACGCAGTCCAGAATGAAACAACGCCGTATCCCGCGCTGTGAGCTCGATTGAACGCATAATCCGAGAACGGAATCAGTGTCTTCCAGAGCTCTTCGATCGCAACTGTGGAGAAACCATTGGTACGCATACCCTTTTCGAAGTGCACATATTCTTTATCGAGGATCTCTTTATTCTTCTTACCCATCGCCTTACGGAGCAGGTCTGCTCGTCCTAGAGAGAAACCAGCAAGTTTCTGGGCGATCGCCATTACTTGCTCCTGATAGACAATCAAGCCATACGTGTCATCAAGAATTTCCTTGAGAGCATCGCTTAGTTCGGGATGAATCGATTCGATCTTCTTCCGTTTGTTCTTTCGATCTGCGTAATCATTGTGCGCGTTTACACCCATAGGGCCAGGGCGATAAAGAGCGATAACGGCCGAGATATCTTCGAATGAATCTGGAACCATGGCGCGCAGAAGTGCGCGAATCGGAGCGCTATCAAGTTGAAAAACTCCGAGCGTGTCTCCCCTAGATAAGAGTTCAAATGTCTTCTTATCCGCAAGAGGAAGATCCTCGAGTACGACTGTTTTTCCTTGATTGCTCTGAATATTTGCTATGCAATCATCCAGTACTGAGAGATTTCGCAGACCCAAGAAGTCCATCTTGAGCAAGCCAGTGGCTTCACATGCTCCCATATCGAACTGGGTGATGATTGCCCCATCGGCTTCGCGACGATGAATCGGAATGACATCTAACAGAGGTTCGCGACTGAGAATCACACCAGCAGCATGAACTCCTGATTGTCTCTTTAACCCCTCCAAACCTTTTGCCATATCGACGATCGTCTTGGCGTCAGGATCACTCTCATAGAGGTTGCGGAACTCCTGGGCTTCAGCAAAACGATCATTATCTCTATCGAAAATTCCTTGGAGTGAGATGTCCTTACCCATAATCGATGGTGGAAGAGCCTTTGTTAGCTTTTCACCGATAGCGTAGGGATAACCCAGCACTCGGGTTGAATCTTTAATTGCCTGCTTCGATTTAATAGTGCCATACGTAATGATCTGAGCTACTCGGTCATCACCGTATTTATTGGTGGCATATCGGATCATTTCTCCTCGGCGACGCTCATCAAAGTCCAAGTCGATATCGGGCATCGAGATACGTTCTGGATTAAGGAATCGCTCAAAGAGTAAACCGTGCTTAATCGGATCTAGGGCCGTGATTCCGAGAGCGTATGAAACAAGTGATCCCGCAGCAGAACCTCGACCAGGTCCAACACGTATTCCCTCACTCTTGGCATGCGAGACCAAGTCAGCAACAACGAGAAAGTATCCGGGAAATCCCATCTTGGTCATGACTTCTAGTTCATAGTTCAAGCGTTCGATATGTCCTGCTGGAATCTCGCCAGTGAATTTCTCGCGCAGGCCGCGATGAGCCTCTTTTACGAGCCAACTATCTTCTGTTTCACCTGATGGAACTGGAAATTTGGGAAGGAGATTTTCATTCTCGCGCAGGGTTGTGTTGCAACGTTCGGCAATGACCAAAGTGTTATCGCACGCTTCCTCAATATCCTTGAAGAGGCGGCGCATTGTTGCGGCATCTTTGAGATAAAACTCGCCATTCTCAAACTTAAATCTCTTGGGGTCGGCCAAGGTCGATCCGGATTGAATACAGAGCAGAGCTTCATGATGGCGAGCGTCGTCCGCGTAGGTGTAATGCAAATCGTTGGTGGCAAGAAGTGGCAGACCAAGCTCTTTTGCCAATTTCAATAAGTCATCTTTAACGCGGCGTTCGATCTCAATTCCGTGATCCATTATCTCTACGAAGTAGTTATCAGCTCCAAAGATGTCGCGGTAGGCAGCTGCTGCAGCTCGAGCTTCTTTATATGCGCCCATACGAATACGCGTTTGAATCTCTCCGCCAGGACAACCTGTTGTTGCAATTAAACCCTGTGAATTTTGAGCAAGCAGTTCGCGGTCCATGCGTGGCTTGTAATAGAAACCTTCCAGCGACGCTAATGATGAAAGCTTGAAAAGATTTGAGAGGCCAATATTGTTCTCGGCCAACAGAGTCATGTGGGTATATGCACCGCCGCCCGATACATCGTCTTCTCCACCGTCAGCCCACTTAACGCGTTTCTTATCAAAGCGAGATTCGGGCGCTACATACGCCTCGATACCGATGATTGGCTTTACGCCGGCTTTTCTCATCGTCTGATAAAAATCAAAGGCGCCGAAAACATTTCCGTGGTCAGTCATTGCAATCGCTCCGTCACCGGTACGAGCAACTTCAGTCGCAAGGTGTTCTACACGGGCAGCTCCATCGAGCATCGAGTACTCAGTATGGACATGTAGATGTACGAAACCCTTGCTCACGGTCGGCGAGATTACTCCCCCGCACTCACTTGACGGAGAGCAACTCGAGGGCGCGTTGGAGATCAGCCGGCAGGGGCGCGCTCAGTGTGATGCGCTCATCAGTAGATGGCTGGTTGAAGGTGAGCTCTATGGCGTGGAGCCACGGACGCTTGAGTTCGAGACGCGCTGCAAGCACCGGATCTCCGCCATATGCCAGATCGCCCACTAAGGGATGGCGCAAGGCATTGAAGTGCACTCGAATTTGGTGCGTTCTACCCGTTTCAAGTTCTACGCGTAATAACGATGCGCTGGAGTAATACTCCATCAAACTGTAATGAGTGATACTCGGTTTTCCATCTGCAACAACTGCAAATCGATAATCTTCGCGCGGGTGTCGACCAATCGGTGCATCGATGGTGCCTTCTTGCGGATCAATGTGTCCTTGTATCAGTGTGTGATAAACCTTCTTGACAGTGCGGCTACGAAATTGATTCTTCATCGCAATATATGCGTTCTCATTTTTCGCCAGGAGCATTAAGCCAGTAGTGCCTGCATCCAGACGTTGAACAATTCCCTGTCGCTCTTGAGGTCCGGATGTTGAAATGCGGTAACCGCGCGAAATGAGAGCGCCAACGACGGTTGGACCAAGCCAACCAGGGCTGGCATGAGCAGCACAGCCAACAGGTTTATTGACTACAACTACATCATTATCGTCATAGACAATTTCGAGCTCCTCCATCGGCGTAGGTTTTAACTCCAGTGGATCAAATGGCGCTGGCAATAAAACCGTTAACCGATCTCCTGCCTGTAGGCGATCGGATTTCGATAATGGCTTCTTGCCTTGAATGACTTCGCCGGCATTAAGTAAGTCTGCGACATTGCTACGAGAAAGTTCCAGAATCTTCGACAGAGCGCTGTCAGCTCGCTCGCCATCAAACTCTTCGGTGATGAGAATCGATCTCTTCTCTCGTTCGATACTCATGAAGCGTCACTTTCTTTATCGTGGCTAGGTTGAATATTCCTCATCGCCAGATAGGTCATCAGTAGACCTGCGCAGACAATGGCTGAATCCGCAATATTGAAGATCGGCCAATTTGGCAGTTGAATCCAATCGATAACTTCGCCACGCCATGCCCCCGGCTCTCTTGTCATACGGTCCCAGAGATTTCCGATGACACCGCCGAGAAGCAGCCCCAGAGAGATGGCCCAGTATCTATTACTCACTTTTCGCATGTAAAAGATGATGAATGCAGCAACACAGAGTTTCAACGAAGAGAGTAAAAGCGTCGCGTCCGTTGCAAAATTGAATGCCGCGCCAGGATTGGTACCGTAAGTAAGCTGCAGCAAATTACCGATGAGCTTTACGGGTTCTCTATATTGCAGGTAACTCTCGGCCCAATTCTTGGTTACTAAGTCAGTAGCAAAAATCGCGGTGCTGAAAATGATAAATAGTCGTCGCGCGCGGTTTGCACGGGACGACGTTATCGGCGCTCTTCCTTCTGTTTGCATAACATGCAGAGAGTTGCGCGTGGGAAGACCTGTAAGCGCGCTTTACCAATCGCGCTTCCGCAATCCTCACAACGTCCGTAAGTCTTGTTGTCGATACGATCAAGCGCACGTTCAGTTTGTAGGACCATATCTCGAGCGTTGTAGACCAACGAGATTTCGTGCTCACGTTCGAAAGTTTTTGCACCCGCATCAGCTTGATCATCACCGGCACCAACGCCCGATGCTTCAATCAAGTCATCCATCTCGCTTTCGATCTCTTCCAACTCTTTTTTGAGACGGAGCAGATCTTTTGCAAGCTCACTTCTAATCGATTTCAGTTCGGTAGCAGTCCAACTTTCTACGCCATCACTGACAAATGGCGCTGGAGCGGCCTTGATCGGCTTGAGTGAAGGCGCCTTCTTACCTGGTTTTGGCTTTCTAACGGGTGGCGGGAGAACTAATCGCTTTTCTTCTACAACGACAATGTCACTTGCTTCAATCTCAGGTTTGTAGACGGAAATTGTGGTTGCTCCGCCTTTGGCAGTGCTGCTTGTGAGAGCGGTCTTATGCGCGCCCTTCATGATTTCTGCCGCCGGTTTCTTAACCGGTGCCTTCTTTGCAATCGTGGGCTTGACCGGCGCTTTCTTGGTTGGTGCTTTCTTTACCGCTGCTTTTTTAATTGGAGCTTTCTTGGCTGGCGCCTTTTTAGCCACAACTGACTTGGCGATAGTTTTCTTTACCGGGGCTTTTTTGGCTTTGGCCGGCGACTTCTTGGCCGTTGACTTCTGGGCAGGGGCAGGTTTCTTCTTGAGCTTTGCTACTGCGGAG
>CAYSGG010000003.1:25985-50003 GCA_964430775.1 uncultured Clavibacter sp.
GGCCGTTGACTTCTGGGCAGGGGCAGGTTTCTTCTTGAGCTTTGCTACTGCGGAGGAGAATTTCTTTTTCAATGCCACAATGGCGAAGGCTAAGGGTTTCACCGCATAAACGCCATTCGCCCCGCTCTATCGAGGTGATGGGTTAGACTTGCCCTCTTACACAAACATTCGCAGTGACCAGGCAATCACCTGAGAGCGAGTTGGAAGAACTGAGCGAAATGCTCACGTAGAACCAACGGTAAGTGAAGTAAGTGGCAAACATGGTCTCCATGGTTGCAAGGCGGGTGGTACCGCGGTCAACTCTGATCGCCCCTCCATATGACGCTCGTGCAAATCGCACTAGCTTCAACTATGGGAGGGATTTTTTTATGGCTGAAAAGTCGCCTTACAAAGCACTTGCCCCTGCTATCGATCTCCCTGCCATCGAACATGACATTCTCACTTTTTGGCAGACCCAAGATGTATTCCACAGCAGCGTTCGTTCTCGCGCCGGCGGTGAGTCATGGACTTTCTACGAAGGACCTCCTACTGCAAATGGCATGCCTGGAACTCATCACATTGAAGCTCGAGTCTTTAAGGATGTATTTCCTCGTTTTCACACTATGAAGGGCAAGCACGTCATTCGCAAAGCAGGATGGGATTGTCACGGATTACCAGTCGAAATCGCAGTAGAGAAGGAACTTGGATTTTCCGGCAAAGGCGATATCGAAAAATACGGAATCGCTGCTTTCAATGAGAAGTGTCGTGAATCAGTGCAACGTCACGTAGGCGCTTTTACCGAGATGACAGAGCGTATGGGATTCTGGGTTGATTTTGATGAAGCGTATTGGACGATGTCCAATGAATACATTGAGAGTGTTTGGTGGTCGCTCGCGCAGATCCACAAAAAAGGACTTCTTGTGCAAGATCATCGCGTCGCTCCGTACTGTCCACGTTGCGGCACCGGACTTTCAGATCACGAATTGGCACAAGGCTATGAAACAGTTACTGATCCATCGGTTTACGTCAGATTTCCCATCACATCTGGCCCGCTTAAAGAATTAAGCGCTTCGTTACTTGTTTGGACCACAACTCCGTGGACTCTAGTCTCCAATACTGCGGTCGCAGTCAATCCTGATGTGGACTACGTCGTTGTCCGCACAGCTGCCAGCGAAGATCGCGCTAGCGAAGTTCTTGTTCTTGCAGAACCTCTTATCTCGGTTGTTGGCGAAGGTAGCGAAGTTCTGCAGAAAGTTAAGGGAAGCGAATTAGAACGTACTCATTACCAGCGACCATTTGATTACATCGAGATACCTGACTCTCACTTTGTAATCTTGGCGGACTACGTCACAACCGAGGATGGAACTGGCCTTGTCCATCAATCACCTGCATTTGGCGCTGATGACTTGCAATCATGTCGCCGGTATAACTTGCCGGTCGTCAATCCAATACTTCCCAATGGTCATTTCGAGGCTCAGACTCCCGTAGTTGGCGGTCTTTTCTTCAAGGAAGCGGATAAGCCACTTGTGAAAGAACTGAAGAGTTCCGGTGCGCTCTATCGCCATCAACAATACGAACACTCTTACCCTCATTGCTGGCGTTGTCATACTGCCCTTATCTATTACGCCCAACCATCGTGGTACATCCGCACCACCAAAATCAAAGAGGCGTTACTCCGAGAAAATGAATCTACCGATTGGCACCCAGAGACAATCAAGACTGGACGCTTTGGAGATTGGTTAAACAACAACATCGACTGGGCGCTCTCGCGTAATCGTTTTTGGGGTACCCCACTTCCAATCTGGCGCTGCGAGAATTCACATGAAGAATCCTTCGGCTCTCTCGTAGAACTTCAAGCTCGCGCTGGACGCGATCTCACTGGCCTGGATCTGCACCGTCCCTTTGTCGATGATGTTACGTTTGCGTGTAACGCATGCTCTGCGACGATGACACGCACTCCTGAAGTCATCGATTGTTGGTACGACTCAGGCGCAATGCCATTTGCACAATGGGGTTACCCTCATAAGCCAGGTTCTGTTGAGAAATTCAATGAGGCCTACCCAGCTGATTTCATCTGTGAAGCGATTGATCAGACACGAGGTTGGTTCTACACGCTTATGGCAATTGGAACGCTCGTCTTTGATAAGTCTTCCTATAAGACCGTTCTCTGCCTCGGCCATATCCTCGATAAAGATGGCCGAAAGATGAGCAAGCATTTAGGAAATGTCCTCGAACCCATGGCTCTTATGGATCGCCATGGAGCCGATGCGGTCCGGTGGTACATGCTTGCTGCCGGTTCACCTTGGAGCGCGCGACGCGTAGGACACGATGCAATCTCAGAAGTGGTTCGCAAGACTCTACTTACCTACTGGAACACAGTCTCTTTCTTATCGCTTTATGCATCTGCGGCTGAATATTCACCGCAACATATTTCCAAAGTCGGCCATCTCTCCACTATGGATAAATGGATTCTCGGCGAACTCAATCAGTTGATTGCCACTGTCGATGCCGCACTTACGGACTTTGATTCGCAACAAGCAGGTGCCGCACTTGCTACCTTCGTCGATGATCTCTCGAACTGGTACGTCAGACGCTCTCGCCGCAGATTCTGGGATGGCGATGCAGCTGCACTCTCAACGTTGCATCACTGCCTGAAAACTGTCACATTGTTGATGGCGCCGATGGTCCCATTTATCACCGAACACGTCTGGCAGAAGCTGATTCGAGAAGTCGAACCAGATGAAGTTCTCTCGGTACATCTGGCAGATTTTCCAACTGTAGATACGAGTGCGATTGATCTACAACTCTCTAAGGATGTCGCTCTCACGCGACGCCTGGTCGAACTCGGACGCGCTGCTCGCGCCCAATCTCAAGTCAAAATTCGTCAACCTCTATCGCGCGCGCTCATTGCTGCATCTGGTTGGAAGTCCCTATCCCCTGAACTTCGAGATCAAATTGCAGATGAGCTCAATGTCGAACACCTTGATGACCTTGCTAGCGCAGGATCAGAACTCGTCGACATCTCAATCAAGGCAAACTTCAGATCACTTGGCGCGAAGTTTGGTGGCGATGTCCAAGCTATTGCTAAAGCTCTCAATAGCGCAGATGCCGCCGTCCTCGTTACTGAAGTTCGTAGCGCTGGTTCTGTCTCTGTTGCCTATGCAGCTGATAAGAGCGCGGACATCACCGAAGACGATCTCGTCATCACTGAAACGCCACGCTCTGGTTGGGCGGTCGCATCTCATTCTGGTGAAAGCGTTGCGCTGGACTTGGCACTCTCCCCAGATCTCATCGCTAAAGGCATCGTGCGCGAGGCAATTCGCGCAATCCAAGATGCCCGTAAAGCTTCGGGTTTTGATGTCAGCGATCGAATTCACGTCAAGTGGAATGCCGATTCAGATTCCGTTATTGCAATCGAAAACGGAACTGCATGGATCAGCGAAGAAGTCTTGGCACTCTCATTCGAGCGCGATGCATCTTTGGCAGCAAGTGAGGATGAGCTCGGACTTACCTTGCAATTGCACAAGGCTTAGTTCGCGCGAAATCTAGAACTTGCTTCTAATCTCCCAGAGATCTGGAAACACTGGGTTGAAGAGCGTCGATGAGAGATATGCGGCACCGCTTGAACCACCTGTTCCAGACTTATGCCCGATAGTGCGCTCGACCATCTTGACGTGGCGATAACGCCATTCCTGTAACCCCTCATCAATATCCACCAGGCGCTCACAAATTAAGGACGCCTCAGGATCTGTGCGATGTAGTTGGAGTAGAGAGTCCTGAACTTGTGCATGCGATTCATAGGGCTGCGAAAAATCTCTATTCAAGATGAAATCTGGAATTGTAAATCCGCGGTGATTAACGTATTGCAGAGTGCTATCCCATAGTGAAGGCCCGTTCATCAATTGGGTAACTCGCTCGCGATCTGCATCTAAGAGATGTGAGGCCGCCCGCGAATCGCGTCTTCCAAGGATGGCTTCAATCTCGCGAAACTGTGCTGATTGAAAACCGCTTGAAGCGCCAAGTCGATCTCTAAATGAATTGAATTGCAGTGGCGTCATTGTTTCTAGAATGTCAATCTGAGCGACACAGATCTTCATGATGGTTCTGATGCGCCCCAAGATTGCTAGTGAATAGTGGGTATCTCCAGCTTCAAGAGAGCGCTGGGCAGCCGAGAATTCATGGATGAGTTCCTTAAACCAGAGTTCGTAGGTTTGGTGAATAACGATAAAGAGAAGTTCATCATGTTCTGGGCCTGTAGATAGCGGCTGCTGAAGTTTCAATAATTCATCAACCTTGAGGTAGCTGCTGTACGTGAGAGCGGCCTGATTGTTCTCGCTCATGTGACTCGCGATCCGCCTAATGAGACCTTCTCGTATTGGCGAGAGCTCACTAAATCTCGTAAACGCTGAAAACCGTCATAGACCTCGACATAGGAGGTTGCTAGTGGCGAAATTGCGACTCGAATGGAATTCGGCACGCGGTAATCTGGAATCACATTGGCATATTCGCGCAGCGCTACTGCAATTCGATCGGCGTGTGGATGAACCAGAGAGATATGTCCCCCACGGCGCTTTGCATCCGTCGGAGTATTCAATTCAAAACCAAGTGGCTTGAGCCAAGACTCGTAGAGTTCAATCATCATTGCAGTACCGCGTGCTGCCTTCGCCTCAATCGCAGTAATACTTGCCTCTTCAATCATCTCAAATGCAGACTTGATGCATCTCAGTCCCATAAGCGATGGGCTAGCAATCTGAAATCCGCGGATGCTCGCATCGCGCTCAAACTCTGGACCCATGGCAAATTGATCACGTTGAGCAAACCATCCCTGGATAGGAACTTGAAGCTCATTCTGTATTCGCTTTGCAACATAAAGCCATGCGGGCGCTCCTGGCCCTGAATTTCCATACTTGTAAGTGCAACCAACAGCAATGTCTACCCCATTAGAGTCAAAATTCATTTCAACTGAGCCGACAGCATGGGCTGCGTCCCACAGAAGAAGCGCACCATGACTTCGAACTAAATCTGTCAAAGCCTTGATGTCTTGACGAGCACCAGAGCGATACTGAACAACTTCAAGACTTACCAGCGCTACATCTTCATTAAGGTATTTCGCGAGGAGTTCGGGAGTGATTAACTCGTGCGTCGCGATATCTGGATTCTCGTTATCTATTGTGACGAGATTTAACCCGAGATTTTTTGCCAGACCTTGCATGATGTAACGGTCTGTCGGGAAATTCGCCGCATCGATGATGATGGTCTTTCGACCCGGCCGCGCCTTGATTGCAGCAGAAGCCAGTTGATAGAAATTTACTGAGGTTGTATCGCATGCCAGAACTTGTCCTGGGGCTGCGCCTAACGCGCTTCGTCCAATGAGGTCGCCGACCGATTGCGCTTCATCTACCCAATGTCCCCATCCTGTTACTACTTCAGGGCCCCACTCTTGCGTGAGGAACTCCTGGATTGCTGCGACTGTGGCATGAGGGAGACGGCCCAGAGAATTGCCATCGAGATAACAGGTATCGGGATCGGTAATGACGAAACGTTTGCGAAAGTCTCGAAGCGGATCTATTTCATCTAGGTGGATGGCAGCCGAACGTTCCATACTCCGCAGTCTATGTGAGCTTGAAGGGTGTTGGAAAGAAGTTAGCTTAAGAAAGCAATCAGGATCTGTGTTCCAAAGAAGAGCACGATGAAGGAGAGATCGAGAGCTACAGGCCCCATGCGAAGCGGCGGAACAAATCTGCGCACAAAACTCAATGGTTTATCGGTAATCATGTAAATGATTTCGGCAAACGGCATGATGATTCCGCGTGGTCTCCACGATGGGCGAAACATTCGCACGTAATCCAAGATCAATCGCGCAAAGAGCGCGAAGAGAAAGAGATTAAGGGCGAGAACTATCCAACTACTGAGGTTAATCACGGATAGATGAAATTAGCTCTGATTGAAAAGGCTGGCGTTCGCGGCAGCAGTCTTATCTTCAGAGCTGACCATGACATTTGGTGGCGAGAGGAGAAATACTTTTGATGTCACTCTCTCAATAGTTCCTGCGTGACCAAATACGAGACCGGATGCAAAATCAATGAGACGTTTGCGCTCAGACTCTTCCATGTCACTGAGATTCATGATGACTGGATTTCCTTCACGATAAAACTCACCGATTGCACGCGCTTCACTGTAGAAGCGAGGCGTGATGGTAACGATGCGATCAATAGGTGCAGCGTCCGCAATAGCAGGAGCGTGTGCGACCGGAAGTTGCGGCGCAACACTGAGCGTAGGGGTTTGACGCTTGACCGGAGTTGCCTTGGGGCGAACTGCGACGGCTTCTGGTGTTGTGCCATCGTCTTCGGTCAGACCAAGATAATTGGTCATTCTTCTGAGTGCATTAGACATAGATGGATTTTAGAGTGGGCGCTAGCGAGAGCCGAGTATTGAGCTGCCTAAACGGACATGTGTCGCGCCACATTCGATAGCAATCTGGAAGTCCCCACTCATGCCTGCCGAAATGAAGCCGGCAGTAGGAATCTGCTGTTGCAGAAGCTGGCTACATCGCTGTAGCTCGGCAAATGCAGGGCGAGGGTCCTGATTTATGGGGCCTACTCCCATAACTCCGACGATTTCTATACCCGGCAACTCTGATACCGCAAAAGCAAAACCCAGCAGTTCTGTAGGTTTAATCCCACTTCGATCAGTATTCGTTGGCGCTGTATCAAGGTTGATCTGGATAAAACACTTCTGTTTCTTTCCACTTTCCTGGGCAATTGTTGAGATTTTTTCTGCATGCTTCAGGTCATCAAGAGAGTGGATGTAATCACTCCATGAGACGATTGAACGCAATTTATTACTCTGAATTCCACCTTGGAAATGCCACATTACATCATCTGGCAAAACTTCCGCTTTGGAAAGCCCTTCGCTATCCCGATTCTCACCGAAATTGCGTTCACCGAGTCGATAGAGAATCTCGACATCACTAACTGGGAATGTCTTGGTGACGACAATTAACGTAACGTGTTCAGGTATGGCAGTTCTCGCTTTCTTGAGGGCCGCGGCGAGTTCTTCCTCTCGTCTCATAGCGTGATCACCCCTGCTTGTCGTCCCGTGATCCCATCTCGACGATAGGAGAAGTAACCTGAATCGTGCACCGTGCAGAGGTGCGAAGAATTCCACTGAATCCCGTGGCTCTTTAGAAGTGAAATTAAGCCAGCTTCAATATCAAGCGAAGGCTTTCCTGCAGTTGACTGGTAAGTCGTCGATGTAGATGGCAAGTTCGAGACTACCTCTTGGTAGAGAATCTGATCTACTTCGTAACAACGACCACAAATTGATGGTCCCAACTCTGCCTTAATCTCAGAGCTGTCGATTCCGTGATTGTGAAAGTGTTTCAACGTCTCTTGGAAAACTCCCGCGATTAGCCCCTTTCTGCCAACATGGACAGCAGCAACTGCTCGCGGACTATGCAGCAACAGAGGAATGCAGTCAGCCACGAGCGTTACTAGGGCAATACCCTTAGAGGTAGTGAAGAGAGCATCTACTGCAGGCAAATCTGCCGAAGATGAATTCTCATCAATGACTGCGACATCTCTACCGTGGACTTGGTTCATGAAGAAAAGAGAATTCCGAACTATCCCAAATGAAGCTGCCAGAATCTCTCGATTCTTGTGAACTGCTTCAACATCATCTCCCACATGCGTTGCAAGATTGAATGAGAGATAAGGCGCAGAACTCACGCCACCTTCGCGCGAGGTGAATAACGACCTCGACATTACGAAAGTTCTACTTCATGAAGTCAGGGATATCAATCTCATCTTCAGCAACGAGCTCTTCGAATGTTATCCGTCGACGAGCTGGTGCTGCTGGCGCATCCATGGCTACTGCAATTGGATCATTAGCCGGAATTGGATCGGCTTGGCCATTGATAGTCGCTGTGGAGATTACTGGGACTGAGAGTTTCTTTGGCGCTCCCCCATCAAAACCTGCGGCAATCACAGTGACACGAACTTCATCACCTAGTGCATCGTCAATGACTGTGCCGAAGATGATATTTGCATCTGGGTGGGCACATTTAGCAACGAGCTCGGCTGCTTCGCTAATTTCAAAGAGGCCGAGATCTGAACCGCCAGCAATAGAGAGCAAGACTCCGTAAGCGCCATCAATTGATGCCTCAAGTAATGGAGAGGAGATTGCAAGTTCAGCTGCGCGAGTAGCGCGGGCTTCGCCTCGAGCCGAACCAATTCCCATCAATGCCGATCCCGCTCCGTCCATGACGCTCTTTACATCAGCAAAATCAAGATTGATAAGACCTGGAGTTGTAATGAGGTCGGTAATACCTTGAACGCCTGAGAGAAGAACCTGATCTGCAGTCTTGAACGCTTCTGGGGCAGAGATTGTGCGATCCGAAATTGACAGTAGTCGATCATTTGGAATAACAATGAGTGTGTCTACTTCTTTGCGAAGATTCTCAATTCCTTCTTCGGCTTGAGTAGCACGACGCTTTCCTTCAAAACTAAATGGTCGAGTAACAACACCGACTGTGAGTGCACCGAGTTCCTTTGCAATCTTTGCAACAACTGGCGCTCCACCTGTTCCGGTTCCGCCACCTTCTCCTGCAGTTACAAAAACCATATCTGAACCACGAAGTACTTCCTCAATCTCTTCTGTGTGATCAATGGCTGCTTGCTTTCCAATCTCTGGTGCAGCACCTGCGCCAAGACCGCGTGTAAGTTTTCTGCCAATATCTAATTTCACATCAGCATCACTCATGAGAAGCGCTTGTGCATCAGTATTAATCGCGATGAATTCGACACCTTTCAATCCGGCATCGATCATTCGATTTACTGCATTCACTCCGCCGCCACCAATGCCAACAACTTTGATGACTGCCAAATAATTCTGTGGTGTTGCCACTTTGTCGCCTCTCCTCGAACTCTAATTCTCAACTTTAGACTTAGAGTTTCCTTAATCTCTGCGCGCAAAAGTAGGCGCGGCTTAGGGTTGTGGCAAACACCGACACGAAACTTTTATCTCACGATATCCGACGTAGTTAGAGGAGTTCTTTTACAAAACTATTTAACGATTGGCGCGATTGGATTAGATAAATCAAGGAAAGTAACGCGTTTATTTGCTTTTAATTCTAGGAGGCGGTTCAGCACTTCTAATTTCAGATCCAATTCTTTGACACTTCCCCAGGAAATATCTAATTTCCGGCCATTCCTGATCACCGCCGAGGAGATGCTCTCTTGGTCCTTTGCGGTAACCCGTTGAATCGTAAGTTCTATTTCGCCGTTCTGAGCCTGCAGAGTCTCAATAAGAGAACGTACGTCGCCCCGCACTTCATCACTATCGGCGATGAGTGATAACTCTGGCATAGTCGCCCATCCAGTCTCTCCTGATGCAACTGCTCGTGCGACGGCTTCTCTGGGCAAGTAGAAGAATTCCAGATCGCGATCCATGAATCCTACGGAATCAACGTTTGAACTATCTTGAGCCACCAAGCGTCCAATTGGGTTACGAGGAACCACTTTGAGGTGTAGTTCACCGGAGAACATTCTTCTATCAAGTTGAACGTTGTCGACCCAGACCAACTCTCGCAACCGCGAAGCTATCTCTCGGCGATCAACTCGCGCCAATGGTTCTCCGATAACGACGACGGCTGGTGTTTGCTTAATCTTGCTCATCACATCAGTAACAATTTTCTTATCTTCTGAGTCGATGATTATTTTCTCTACGACAAATATCTTTGTCCAACCAAGAACGTATGCAGCTGCGACAAGAACTAACACGCTGACAATGAGCAGGGGTCGCTTTAAGAGACTCTTCATGGCAGTTTTAGCTTAAGAATCCAACGCGTTAAGTATGAGTTTGCCGAGAGAGCTCACATCTCCAGCGCCTAATGTAATGATGACATCGCCAGGCTGTGCGTCCTGAGCAACTGCTTCGACAACAGCGGGCATTGAAGGTTCGTACGTCACGTGATCGGAATTCATTTTGCTGGCAATAAGGCTGGATGTGACTCCTGGTATTGCAGTTTCACTAGCCGGATAAATCTCAAGGAGATAGGTATGGTCGGCAAGCGCAAGTGAGGTAGCAAACTCTGAGGCAAATGCTTGGGTCCGGGAATATCGATGAGGCTGGAAGACGGTCAGAACTCTGCCTGATTCAGCGAAAATTCGTGCGGTCTCCAGCGTTGCTCGAATCTCTGTTGGATGGTGGCCGTAGTCATCAATCACAGTTATCCCTTTGCTTACACCTTTCACTTCAAATCTACGACGAGCACCGGTAAAAAGCTTTAGCCCTTCCATCGCTTCGACTGCAGGTGCGCCGAGTTTTAATGCAGTGGCAAGAGCAGCTGCAGCGTTGAAGAGGTTGTGTCGTCCAGAAATAGCAAGCTTCATCTCGCCCAGAACTCGGCCCTTAAAAGTCACTCTCGCGCTGGCCTCTTTACCCGTGACAAAGAGTCGATCTAGTTTGAGGTCAGCATCAAGATCTTCACCGTAGGTGATGATTTCAAGCGATGGCATGCTCTGGGAACGCAGAGTCGATAGCAACCTTTTATTTCCCTCATCATCAATGCAGATAACAAGAAATCCTTGTGGTTGAATCGTCTTCACAAATCCTTGAAAAATCTCATCAATCTCTCTGATATCTGCAAAATTATCTACGTGGTCCAATTCAATATTTGTAATGATTGCCCCAGTAGGACGATAAGCAACGAACGAGCCATCAGATTCATCAGCTTCGACGATAAAAGTCTCCCCCGAACCATGGTGGGCATTCGTTCCAGAATTGCGAACTGTCGCACCGATAGAAAATGATGGATCAAACCCACAATGTTGCAATGTGACAGTGAGCATCGAAGTAGTTGTTGTCTTGCCATGAGTGCCTGCTACGGCAACAGATTGCTTACCCTCCATTAACTCCGCGAGAGCCTGCGCTCTCTCCAGCACCGGTATTCCTGCGGCTCTCGCCGCCTGAATCTCAACATTTGTCTCAGGGATTGCGCTGGAGCGGATGACTATCGCGGCATCGGAAATCTGAGCTGCGTTGTGCCCCACAAAGACTTCTATTCCGAGTGCGCGTAAACCATTGAGGCTCGGTGAATCATGTAAATCAGACCCAGACACTCGTGCTCCACGAGCCACCATGATGCGTGCAATGCCGCTCATGCCCGATCCACCAATACCTACGAAGTGAGCGTGAATATGGCTCCAATCACGCTTCATTTTCGAGTACCTCCGGTTGAACCATCTGCCAGAAGATTTATTGCAAGCTGAGCAATCCGTGCTGCTGCTTGGTCATTCGATCCGCGATGTGCAGGTGTGAAGTGTCGTGCGTTTTCAATTGCTTGTTGAATATTCTGCGATAACCAGTCAGCTGTGAATTCATCATTAAGAACCATCAGCGCAGCGCCCTCATCAACCAGCGCTTGGGCGTTATCAATTTGCTCCCCATTGCCATGAGGTAGCGGGACCAAGATTGCGTACTTACCAAGTGAGGCCAATTCTGAACACGTGACTGCTCCGCTACGAGTCACCATGAGATCAGCAGCGCCATAGATTGCAGCCATATCGTGAAAGTAAGGAAGTGGCAGATAACCAGTGCGAACTTCTGGGAGTGGATTGTTGATTCCTACTGCATGAATAATTTGTAGGTTCGGATTTTTTTTGAGGAATTCGGCGATTACCTGGTTAATGTGGAGCGAACCCTGGGATCCACCGAACACCGCGACAACAGGTTTTGCAGGATCAAAACCCCATGTCTTGCAATGCAATTCACGAAAACCTTCTGCATCGCCAAGAGAGTTGAGGCTCGACAATGAATGGCGAATTGGCATTCCCGTCAGCACTGCACCTGGCCATTGGCGACGAACGCTCTCAAAGTTGACCGCGGTAACTCGAGCAATATGTCGCCCTAAGCGATTTGCCCATCCCGGTTTTGCATTTGCTTCATGAATCACGACCGGAATCCTTCTCGCAAGTGCTGCCAGATATGCAGGAGCAGAGACATAGCCGCCAAAACCGATGAGAAGATCTGCGCCTTTGAGCGCTCGAATACATTGGACGAAGGCGAGAGCTAAGCGCATGGGAAAAAGGGTTGTGCCCGGAGTGAGCTTGCGTGGCATAACCACTTTTCTGATGCGGTGAAGTCGATACCCACGTTTGGGAACAAGGAGAGTCTCCAGCGCTCCATCAGTTCCTAGAAATTCACACGTTATATCTGGATGAGATTTCTTGATTTCATCGGCGACCGCAAGGGCGGGTTCAATATGCCCCGCCGTTCCCCCACCAGCAAGGAGGATTCGTTGCGCCATGCGCCTATCCTCTCGCAGTTCTTACAGCTTTACGCTCTTTAATTTCGGCGGCGATAAGTGGATCACGCCGCAATACGCCTAAGACAAATCCAATTGCGATGAATGTCGCAAGAAGTGAAGAGCCGCCGTAGGAGATAAACGGCAGAGTAACTCCAACTACGGGAATAACGCTAATGACAGTGCCAACATTCAAGATGACTTGAAATGCGAACCAGCATCCAATTCCTGCACACGCATATCGTTCGAACGAATTATCGGCGCGTAGGGCAACTCGGAATATGCCAAGAATGAGAATTGCGAATAGAGCTAGTACGGCGAGAGTTCCTAATAATCCAAGTTCCTCACCGATAACCGCGAAGATAAAGTCGGTATGAGCTTCTGGAAGATTTCCCCACTTCTGCTTGCTACTACCTAAACCAGTTCCGAGCGGACCTCCTGAGGCGAGCCCCATAATGCTATGTGCTTGCTGCCAACCAACTCCCTTGTAATTCTCCTCTGCAAAGGGATCAAAGAATGCAGAGAAGCGATTCATGCGATTGGAAGAAGTTAAAACCAAGAAAGCAAATGCGGTCCCGATGCCGCCGCCTAGAATTGCGAATACCTTCATCGGAATGCCAGCAATGAAGAGTGTTCCGCCAATGATTCCTGCGACCACTACTGCGGTCCCCAGATCTCGACCTAGAAGAATAAGCCCCATTACAAGCGCTATACCTGGAACTACTAACCTCGCAGCATTGCTTGGCAATCCTTCCGAAGCTTTCTGATCATGAATTCGTAGCCGCAGTGCACACCAGAGGATGATTCCGACTTTTGCAAATTCGCTGGGCTGAATGGTGAAGGATCCAACGCCAATCCAGTTGGTATTTCCTCCAACAGTCTTTCCAATTCCTGGGATCTGCGGCAAGATCAAGAGTGCGCATGAGACTAGTAGCGCAGTTTGAGCTAGTGGTTTCCATAAAGCAGCACGCAATTTCATCGCCACCCATGCCATACAAATTGAAAGCCCAAGGAAGAGGGCCTGGCGCAGAACAAAGGCAAAAGAATTGCCAGATTCATTGAGGGCTTTTACTGACGATGCGCTTAGGACCATTACTAATCCCAGAGCAGAGAGAGCAACAACTGCTCCCAGAATCAAGTAATACGCGGATGCTGGGCGAGAGAAAAGAGAGCGTGAATTACTCACCTAGCTTCTCCTTTACCGCTTGAGCGAAGAGCTCGCCACGTTCAGCATAATTCTTAAACTGATCCATCGAAGCGCATGCCGGCGCGAGTAAAACTGTATCGCCTTCTTCTGCTTGTTCAGCGGCAAGCTCGACCACGCGTCTCATCAGTTGTAGACCCGATAACGAACCATCAACACGAGAAATTGATATGTGAGGAGCGCCAGCACGGAGCGCCGCTTCAATTTTTGGTGCATCCGTACCAATCAGAATTGCCGACTTAATTCGTGAGTGACAACGTTCGACTAACTCTGCCATCTCGGCGCCTTTTGCTAATCCTCCGGCAATCCAGATTGAACGTATTTGAGAATGCAACGCTGCAATCGCAGCGTGTGGATTTGTGGCTTTCGAGTCATCAATCCAGGTAACGCCATCATGGACGGCAACGACTTCGAGACGATGATGATCTAGTACAAATTTCTTCATGGCCGATGCCACAGTGTTTGCTGGAACCCCCAAAGATCTGGCCAATCCTGCAGCCGCCATCACATTGAGGACATTGTGAGGAACGGTCGGTGTGATATCTGTTAACTCGCAGAGAGCTTCTGCATCCTCCGAAACAAATGCGCGATCGATGATGAGGTTTTCAACGAGACCTATCTGATGTGGCGCTGGAGTATCGAGTGAGAACCAGATGATGCGATGAGCAATATCTTTGGAACGTGCCACAATCTCAGAATCTTGCGCGTTGAGAATCACGTTTTCGGCTCGATTGGTGATCTTGAATTTTGCCTTCGCATAATTATCAAAACTCTTATGCCAATCAATGTGATCCTGGGCAATATTCAAAATGGCCACAGAAACGAAATTCGCCTCATTACTCCACTCCAATTGGAATGACGAGAGTTCTAATACGAGGACATCGATACCAGATTGCTCTACCGCCTCAATTGCGGTGAAGCCCACATTCCCGCATGCTAAGGCGCGGACATCGGCTTCTACCAAAATAGCTTCGGCCATCTGAACCGCGGTGGTTTTGCCGTTTGTTCCTGTGAGTGCGATCCAACGCTGGTCAGGTGTGATCTCTTGCTTGGCGCGCCAGGCTAAGTCGATCTCGCTGATGAGTTCAATGCCGGCGCTTCGAGCGTGATTAATCAGTGGATTATCGAGCTGCCATCCTGGTGAAACGATGGCAAGAGAAACTTTAGTTAGATCTATTTCTTCCAGAGAATTGTAAACATCAGATTGTGAAATCTTCTCATCAATGACATAAACAGTGGCGCCTCTCTTTTTGAGAAATGCAACCGTTGGTGCACCTGTAACTCCTGCGCCAAAAACTAAGGCTTGAGTGCCATTGAGCTCTGAAAGGAAACTCACAATCAGGCGACCACCCATTGTGCATAGAAGAGTCCAAGTCCCGCTGCAACACAGAGTCCTGCGATTATCCAGAAACGGATAACGATTGTGACTTCTCCCCAACCCAGAAGTTCGAAGTGATGCTGCAGTGGCGCCATTTTAAATACCCGTTTGCCGCCGCTAATTTTGAAGTAGGTCGTCTGAATAATCACAGATAAAGTGATGATTACGAACAAACCGCCGAGTGGAATCAGAAGCAGCTCAGTACGAAGAGTCATCGCAAGGCCTGCAAGACCACCACCAAGTGCTAATGAACCCGTATCTCCCATAAATATTCGTGCAGGAGATGCGTTCCACCAGAGGAATCCACCACATGCGCCAGCTAAAGCTGCTGCTAGCACCGCAAGATCGAGTGGATCTCTTACTGAGTAACAGTTTGTTCCAGCCGCAACTTCGCATCGTTGGCCAAACTTCCAGACGCCAATAAGAATAAATGCCAAGAAAGACATGACCGCCGCGCCAGTTGCTAGTCCATCTAGTCCATCAGTGAGATTGACGCCATTGCTCGTTCCAAGGACCATGATGATGGCCCAGATAACTACAAGAACCACGCCTAATTTGATCGATGTATCCCGCACTGTAGATAAATACTCAGACATCGGAGTCAATCCGAGATCATCAGGAAAACGAGTTGCCAATACGCCGAACGCTCCTGCAACGATTGCCTGCCCAATAAGTTTCTGTCGCGCCTTTAGGCCGAGTGATCGCTGTTTGACAACTTTGAGCCAATCATCAAGATAGCCAACCAGCCCAAGTCCAACAATTAAACCAATCACTAGCAAAGCGGAGACTGTCATCTCTGCGCCTGTGAACACATGCGAGATGAGATAACCAAGGACGGTCGCAGCAATAAGAACTATTCCGCCCATCGTTGGTGTTCCACGCTTCACATGGTGGGTCTTCGGCCCATCATCTCTAATCTGCTGGCCATAACCTTTGCGCGCCAAAAATTTGATGAATGCAGGTGTTGCAAACAAACTGAAGAGGAAGGCGAAAGCTCCCGAAATTAGAATTCCTCTCACTGCATCTCCCCTTCGTTCAGCTTCCACGATTGCGTTATTGATTCTGCTAGATGCTCAAGATGTTCAGCGCGAGATGCTTTGACCAGGATGACATCTCCAGGCTCAAACTCGGAGATCATCGATTCGGCGTCCTTCACGCTCCCAAAATAATGCGTTACGGTGGAAGAATCCTTGAGTCCACGCAGATAGTCCTGGTTTCCGATCGCAACTAGGTGATCGATCCCAAGTTCTACTGCAAGTTTTCCTATCTCTTCATGCATCTGAGCTGCACTTGGCCCTAGTTCGTGCATGGTTCCTAGGAATGCCCATGATCGCCCTCCGCGTTCTTGCGAAAGCAGTACCAAAGTGCGAAGCGCGGCCTCCATACTCTCGGGGTTGGCGTTGTAAGAATCATTGATAAGCGTTGTTTCGTTGCCTTCATGGATTTCCATACGCCACTTACTTGCGCTTTCATGCATCGATAGAGCAGCAGCAATTCGTGTTGTGGAAATCCCAAGTGAAAATGCAATGGCTGCAGCCGCTAGAGCATTTGGAATCTGATGCAGACCTAATACGCGAAGTTCTACGCCCTCACGAGCTTCCGGAGTGACGAGATCGAAATGTGCGAACCCTCCGCGGAATTCAATGTCTGCTGCACGTACATCGCAGTTGTGATCAACTCCAAAGGTCATTTTTCTGACGCCATCGCTGATTGGCATCTTGGGGGTAAATTCATCGTAGGTTCCTAGCACGGCGATTGCGCCAGACTTCAAACCAGCTACAAGTTCTCCCTTGGCGAGTGCGATCTTCTCCCGTGAACCAAATTCACCGATATGAGCATTTCCAACTTTGAGTACCGCGCCAACGTCAGGCAGTGCAATCTTGGTTAGAGACGAGATATCTCCACCATGACGCGCTCCCATTTCAACGATGCAGAATTTTGTTGATGTATCGCAACGCAAGAGCGTGAGAGGGACTCCCAGGTCATTATTGAAAGAGCCTCGAGCTGCAACAGTCTTACCCTCGTCTTTCAGGATGGAATAAAGCATGTCTTTGGTAGTCGTCTTGCCTTGTGATCCCGTGATTCCGACAACTTTAAGGTTGGCGAGTTGATGTCGTACATACAAAGCGAGTGCACCAATCGCATCCAGCACATCTGCAACAACGATGTGAGTTCCTGAGACTGGCTTTGTCACGATTGATAAGACTGCGCCATTGTCTAATGCGTTTGATACGAATTCGTGTCCATCGGCTTTTTCGCCTCGCAGCGCCAGGAAGACATCTCCAGGCTTGACCTCACGAGAATCAAATTGAAACTCAGCGTTCGCACTGATTTCTGCTGAACCATAGAGAGTTCCCTGCATGACGTCAGCCACAGTTGATGCTGATAAAGGAATCATGCTCGCGCCTCAATTGCTCTGCGCAGCTCACTCTGATCGCTAAATGGCAACTTCACGCCATCAATTTCTTGACCCGTCTCATGGCCTTTGCCCATGACTACGAGGATGTCGCCTGGTTCTGCGATTGATACTGCAAACTCGATTGCTTTTGCTCGATCTTCAATAACATGATGATTAGCGTCAAGTGCAAGACCTTGAACCATCTCGGCAAGAATTGCTTCTGGCTTCTCGTTTCGAGGATTGTCGCTGGTGAATATTGCTACATCGCATCCGTCATAGAGGGCGCGCCCCATAATCGGGCGCTTGGAAGAGTCTCTATTGCCGCCACAACCCAAGACGCCAATCACACGGTTGTGACGTACATCTGTCAGGGTCTTGAGCACTTTCGTGACGGCATCTGGGGTGTGCGCGTAATCCACGAGCGCTACAAAATCTTGGCCCAGGTCAATCCGCTCTAATCGTCCTGGAGCACCTGTCAATGAACTGAGTGAGTTTCCAATTACTAACGGATCAACTCCGCTGTGAGCTGCGATAGCTACTGCAAGAATGCAATTCTCAAGGTTGTGTTCTCCGAGCAGATTGAGAGTTCCTTCGATGAGTACTCCCCCTTCACCGCGGATTGCAAGGTTGTAACCACGAGAATGGCTCTCGATACTCTGGAAATGCCAAGTTGCTTTGCGATTATGTTTGGAGATTGTTGACGTTGGAATCTCAGTTTTGCCGGCAAGACGTTCACCAAATGGATTATCGATGTTGATAAATGCATGATCGCTCATCATCGGATCAAAGAGTCGGCATTTGGCTTGGAAGTAATCTTCCATCGAGCCATGAAAGTCCAGGTGATCTTGGGTGAGATTTGTAAATCCTGCCGCTGAAAAGCGAATCCCATCAACGCGATTTTGAACTAATGCATGGCTGCTGACTTCCATCGCAACATTGCGAAGGTGGCGCTCATCCATCACAGAGAGAATTCGCTGCACGGCATCTGCTTCAGGGGTGGTATGGGACGCTGCAAAAAAATCATCGTCAATCTTGATACCTACTGTCCCGATGAGTCCTGAGGCAATATCGGCATAATCCCAAATCTGATCAAGTAGATAACTTGTCGTTGTCTTTCCATTTGTCCCAGTGATGCCTGCTATGTACATGTGCGTGCTGGGAGAGTTATAGAACCAGCTTGATAGGAATCCGCTCTGGGAGCGTGGATTCGGCACAACCAACACGGGGATAGCAGGGTTCAGATCGGAGGAAAGATCTGCACCCGCATTGTCAGTTAGAACCGCCCTCGCACCACGCTCCACAGCGGATGGAAGAAATGCGCAACCATGAGTTTTTGCTCCCGGTAACGCAAGGAAAAGATCACCAGCTTCAATCACCTGAGAATTGCTAGTTATGCCTGATATCTCTAACTCTGCGAATTTCGTCTCTAGTTCAATGCCGAGGAAAGATGCGATGTCACCCAATCGCTTGGTGATCGGTTCGAATCTTTGGATCTCAGCCATTTGTTCTTACGCGTGATTGATTCTGCGCAGCAGCTTCGGCTGCGGCCTGCTTTGCTTTCAATTCCTTGGCATTAAGCGCATACGTTGATGCTGCTGGAAGAGTTGGTGGAATATGTTGATCTTTGAGAACAAAACTCATGACCTTGTTAAATACTGGTCCGCCGAGATATCCACCCCAGTGCAGACCCTTAGGATCTTGGATTGTTACCGAAATGACGAACTCGGGCTTATCTGCTGGCGCGAAGCCAATAAATGAAGCGGTGTAACCGCGATAGCAACCACAAGAATCATCCACTCTTTGCGCAGTTCCAGTCTTTCCGGCAACTCGATATCCCGGGATAGCGGCAGTTGGGGCAGTTCCAGATGGCGAGACAACGCTCTCCATCATCAAACGCATCTTGAGCGCGGTATCTGCGCTTATAACGCGAACTGATTTCTGCTTATTTGCCGGCGTATAACGTCCAGCTGCATCGCTGATTCCCGCTACGACAGTTGGTGTAACTCGAACTCCATCGTTTGCGATTGTCGCAAACACCGAAGTCGCTTGCATCGCCGTAACTGAGTAACCCTGACCGAACGCCACAGTCGGAGCTGTGGTACCTGACCAATCCTTCACATCAAGAAGTTTTCCGCCTTCTTCGCCTGGAAGTCCTGAACCAGGCTTTTCTCCAATGCCAAACTTCTTCAAGTATGAATGCAGTTTGTCGTTGGAGAGCATCTCGCCGATCTTGATAGATGCGGTGTTACTGGATACTGCAAGGGCTCCCGCTGTTGTTAATTTCCAGACTGGATGCGGATCATGATCCTTGAAAACTTTATTTGAACGCTTCAACTTATCTGGAACTGTCATGACAGTCTCAGGAGAGATCTTTCCTTCTTCAATAGCTGATGCAATTGTGATTACTTTGCCAGTAGAACCTGGTTCATACACTTCCTGTACTGATGGATTCTGCCAGCGATATGGATCAATGCCTTTGGTATTTCCTGGTTCGAATGATGGATATGTCGCATGCGCAAGAATCTGACCGGTCGCAGGATCCATGACTATTACGGTTCCCGAAAGCGCTCTTGAGTTTTTAACTGCAGTGCGAATCGCTTCTTGAGCAACCCATTGCACATCGCGATCAATCGTCAAGCGAATAGTGTTTCCGCGCACCGCTTCCGATGTTATTTTCTGCGTTCCAGGAATGATGGTCCCGCCAGCATTTGCGTAGGTGTATTCCCCATCGACACCGGAAAGTGTTGAGTTCATGCTGTACTCAAGGCCAGCCGCTCCAGAGCCTGCGCGATTGATGAATCCAATAACTGCTGCGCCGAGCTCTCGCTCTGGATATTCGCGAACATAAATTCTCTCGGCAAAGAATCCAGCTAATCTCTTGGCATATCCATTCTTCTCTTTGCTGACCTCTGCGTTGTAGGTGTCAACGGCAGCTTCAAGCTTTCGCCAGACAGCAGGCTTGACCGATTGTTCAATAACGACGTAACGGCGAGTTCCAGTGAGTTGAGACTCCAACCAATCTTGATCTACAGCCAAAATTGGAGCAGCCAATTGAGCGAGCTTCTTTGGATAATCGATAATCGCTTGATCAGCCAGAATGCGGTAAGCCGTCACGCTACGTGCAAATTCAGTGCCATTGATATCTGTGATGGCTCCACGAGGTGCCATGATGATCGACTTCTTCGCAAGTTCCATATCTGCACGATTGGCATAACCAGCAGCCCGAACTGCCTGCACATCCACTAGTCGAACTGCAAATGCGACGAGCAGAACTAGTGCGATTGCCACAACATAGCGAATTCGCTTTTCTACCAGGGAGTTATGGCTCACTCTTGGGCCGCCTTCGTTTCTGCCGATTTCACCTTGAGCGCTACATCCGATGGAATGGAGATATCAAGAAATTTTGGCGATCCGCTCGGGACCATTCCAAGTTTGATTGCTTTTTCAGCCAGTGCTTCCGAGGTCGAGAGCGCTGCTACTTCACGTAGCGCAGCTTCGCGCTCCTCATTTATGGCAATTGCTTCTAGTTTCAATTCTCGGATACGAACCGCATCATTGCCGAGCAAAATGTTGATCCCTAGCAATCCGAGAAGTCCGGCAACAAGTACCGCACTGATGATTCCGTAGAAGACACGATCGTTTGCTTGCTCTCCTGGAACTGGTCTTAACTCTGGAACGAGTCGAAGTACGGCTTGGGTGGATTTCTTAACAACGGTCTTACGTGAACGTTCGAAGGCAGGTACGAGAGCGGATAGCGCCATTAGATTGCCACCCGCTCAATCGCACGCAGTCTGACGGATTGCGCACGTGAATTCTCTTGTACCTCTTCGTCTCCAGCTTTTTCGCTACCGCGGAAGACCAGCGTGAACTTTGCAGCCAGAGACGCAATCTCTACTGGTAAGCCGATAGGCGTCTGTGACTCTGATGCTGCGCTGAAAAACTTCTTAACAATCTTGTCTTCCAATGATTGGAATGACATCACTACGAGACGACCGCCAATATTAAGTCGATCCATTGCGCGCGGTATTGCGCGTTCTAAAACTGCAAGTTCCTGATTTACTTCGATGCGAAGAGCTTGGAAAGTTCGCTTCGCTGGATTCCCGCCTACTCGGCGAGCCGGTGCTGGAATGCTCTTCTTAACGAGATCTGCAAGGTCTGTGGTGGACTTGAGAGTTCCTGCCTGACGGGCTTCGATAATGTTGTCAACGATGCGTGCTGCGAATTTCTCTTCACCGTATTCACGGATCACTCGAATGAGATCGCCTCGTGAATAGGTATCGAGTAACTCTTGGGCTGTGATTCCTTGCGACTGGTCCATTCTCATATCGAGTGGAGCGCTCTGAGAGTAGGAGAAGCCACGCTCAGATTGATCCAACTGCATCGATGAGACTCCGAGATCGAAAAGAATTCCATCTACATTCTTGATGCCAAGTGAATCCAGTACTTTTGGCATCTCGTCATAAACTGCATGAACAATCGTCACGCGATCAGAAAACTCATGAAGTCTGGCTGTCGCTTTTTCAATCGCCTTAAGGTCGCGATCGAGACCGACAATCTTTAGTTGCGGAAATTTTTTGAGTAGTGCAAAGCTATGTCCGCCAAGTCCAAGAGTCGCATCAACAACTACAGGTGAAGAGGTCTTTTCGATAGAGGGCGTCAAAAGGGTGATGCAACGATCAAGCATCACTGATGAGTGTTCTACTTGCATCTTCCCCTCTTTCTCATTTCTCGAATTTCTCTCTTCTTCTCTACTGCTCTTGCTCAAACCGTTGTGCTAGTACTGCTCTCTTCTCTGGTCACCGCCGGCCGACGGATCTGGGGGGTTAAACGGCACCGGGGAAGGGGCGCCGTTTAATTGAAGGTCGGCGGTGGCCACAAAAGAGAGTGACAACACCTATGTGGAAAGGCCCTTAGAACAGGCCTGGGAACACCTCCTCTGAAACATCGGCAAATCCCTTTTCACGATCTTTGAGATAGCTCTTCCACGCTTTTGCATCCCAGATTTCAACGCGAGTATTTGCACCAATAACCACGCACTCTTTTTCGAGATCTGCATATTCACGAAGTCCACTTGGAATAGTTACGCGACCTTGCTTATCTGGAATTTCATCGTGTGCACCTGCAAACATCACGCGCATGTAATCGCGAGCTGCTTTTGCAGTGAGTGGCGCTTGTTTTAGCTGATCTGTGATGCGAGCGAATTCAGTTGTTGGAAAAACGAATAAACATCTTTCTTGACCTTTTGTGATTACAAGACCTGATGCCAATTCATCGCGGAATTTCGCGGGAAGAATCAAACGACCTTTGTCATCAAGGCGAGGTTCATGGGTGCCGAGAAACATCTGAACCTCCCCCGTTGCTTCCATCTCTGGAACTTTCTGCTGCAGGACCCCCGTCCTGCTTAATTCCCCACTTTACTCCCTTTTACTCCATTTTCAACCACCTTTCCCCATTTTTTAAGCAGAGCTCTCCCCCGCCCCTCCACCGTTTTTGGGCATAAAAAAACCCGCCTTAAGGGCGGGTGGTCAGAAGCCTGAGGCTCAGTTACTCATCAAAATTGCGTCGGTCCCAACGCTCTTCGAACTTGGAGCTCCACTTTTTGCCGCCTTTAGGTCCTTTGGACGGTGACGAAGCCTTGGAGATCATGCTGTTCATGAGTCCCCCGAGGTTGGAGATGGCAAGGACCGCTCCGACCAGAGAAAGTACGAAGCCTGCAATGCCGAGGGGCGGGGTCTGTGAAATCAGCCCACCGAAAAGTACGAAGATCCCGAGGACGATTAGGCCAAAACCTGCAACGACTCGAGAGCGACTTGGGGTCTTGCCACTGAAAGTTGAGATCAAGCGGGGGTCATCGGCGGCGAGAGCTTCTTCCATCTCGGCCAAGAGGCGCTTTTCATGCTCAGAAAGTGGCATGGCGCCCACAATAGTAGAGCGCGGGTCATGTGGAAAGTCGAAGTTCTCTATTTTGCGCGCTTTTGGCTAGGAATTGGCTGAGGGGTTCAGATCTCCTCGCTTTCATCCTCGTTTTCATCCTCAATCAGTCGAGCTGGCTTCACTGAACCTCTCCCGAACCTCTCGATCGCCCGATCTATAGCGCCTTGTGCCTCACGCCATCCAACTTCTCGCTCCCCGAGTTCTAGTTGGTGGACAGCGCCGGATTCATCAGAGAGATTTTCGAGCGAGACTCCTAGCAAACGAATCCGCGACCCTTCGATTCTTAGCGCCGAGTACAGATCCTTTGCTACCTCATAAATGTCGTGTGTGCCGTTGATGGGAAGTGGAAGCGTTCGAGATCGGGTCAGATTGGAGAAATCAGAGAAACGTACCTTGAGAGTAATTGTCTTGCTGAGTAGTTCTCGCTTTCTTAATCGATGTGATGCTCGCTCGGTGAGACGGAGTAATTCACGGAAGATTTCTTCTTTATCTTCCAGATCATATGAAAAGGTTTCAGCAGCGCTAATGCTCTTTTCTGGAGCATCAGGAATCACTTCACGATAATCGCGAGCCCACGCCAATTCGTAGAGCGAGACTCCCGCGCTCTCACCTAATGCACGCTTCAAAGTTTCAAGTGGGGTATGAGCGATATCTGCAACGGTGCGAAGTCCTAAGCGTTGTAACTCTTCATTGGTCTTAGGGCCTACTCCCCAAATCTCGCTGACGGGAAGTGGATGAAGGAAGGTAAGAACTCTGTCATGAGCAATCTCGAGCATTCCATCTGGCTTGCAACGTCCTGATGCTAATTTTGCGATGAACTT
>CAYSGG010000003.1:50103-71066 GCA_964430775.1 uncultured Clavibacter sp.
GCTCCTGCGCCAACAACCAAAGGTTTGCCACGATATTGCGGGTAATCGAGCTCAGAGACAGAGGCAAAGAATGCATCCATATCGACGTGAAGAATCGTGGAATGTTCGCGCATCTCGTCACTCACAGACCGCGAGATTACGCCACTTTTCGTAGGCGGTTGATAAATCCCATGCCCCCGTGGCGCGTAATGAAACACCTCGTGGCCCAGTTCTGCGAACCTGACCACGCACCAATAAGAGTCGAGAGTTGTAGAGGGTTTCAGCACATGAACGTTGCATATCCTCGAAGAATGTGGCGTCGCTGCAGCCATAGCCATCATCAAGGGTTAGGAACATGACTCTCTTACCAGAACGTACTGGTGGGGTTTGAAGAATTACTTTGACTCCAGCCACAAGAATTGATGATGAAGAACGCTGTTGTAATAAATCACTGGATCTAATGGCGCCGATCTGATTAAGGAAATCTGAATAGAACTCGATCATATGGTGCGATACATCCATCCCAAGGAATTCGATCTCGTTCTTGACTCGCTCGTGGGATTTGAGATCTGGCAGGCCGGTCTTGGATAGTGGCGGTGTAAAACCAAAAGTGAGTTGAGAGCCTCCGATTGTTGAGAGTGATTTTGTAGAAGTCCATTTATATAGATCGTTGAGATGGAGAAGTAGGTCGCGATGATTAAGATCATTGGAATAGAGAGAATCAAAAGCACCCACCATGAGAAGGGCTTCACAGGTAGGACGACTTACTCTGCTGCGATGAACAAAATCAGCGAGATCAATAAAAGGCCGGTGGGCGATGATGGCATCGACTTCAGTGGCGCTGATTCCGTTGATATCTGTGAGCGCCAAACGAATACTTTCTTGGGTATCGCCTTCTACTTGATAAGTACGTCCTGAAAGATTGATATCCAGCGGGGCGATTGTGAGATTGCAATGTCGCGCCTCATCCAGAATCACGCGCTTGGGATACATCCCCGGTTCGTGAGTCAGGACTCCAGCCAAGAATGCTGCGGGGTAATGCGTCTTAAGCCAAGCAGATTGGTAGGTGGGCAGCGCAAATGCTGCGGCATGAGCTTTGCAAAATCCGAACGAGGCAAAAGCTCGCAGGACATCCCAAACCTTGGTTGTGATCTCTAGTGAATAACCCCGGGCAGTGGCGGCCGGAAAGAACCAATCACAGACTGCTTGCTGCCCTTCTTGACTGCCTAGAGCGCGCCTTTTTTCATCTGCTTCGGCCAGAGTGATGCCACCAAGAGTGGCGATGATCTCGATGACTTGTTCGTGAAAGACAACAACGCCTTCAGTGTCATCAAGAATTTCGAGTAGGTCGGGATGAAATATCTCGCGCGGCTTCCAACCTTGGCGAGCATTGAGAAATGGCGTGATCATGTCGCTTTTGACTGGGCCAGGGCGGAAGAGAGAGATATCAATGATCAGATCAGTGAATGTTTCTGGAGCAAATTTTCCAACGAGTTCGCGCTGTCCTGGGCTCTCGATTTGAAATAGCCCTAAGGTTTTTGTCGATTGGATAAGTGCAAATGTTTTGGAATCATCTAGTGGGATTGCATCAAGATCTAGAGCAGTTCCTGTCGTGCGCTCTATTTCAGAGGCTGCATATGCCAGCGCTGATTGCATTCTGACGCCCAGAATGTCGAGCTTCAAAAGGCCGATTGCTTCAACATCATCTTTATCCCATTGGACCATCGGGTAATTGCTGGCATTGGTTTCAATGGGCGCTCGGTCATATAAGCCACCATCCGAGATCACGACAGCACAGGGATGCATGGCAAGATTTCTTGGCAGACCATCAAGTCTTTCTGCAAGACCTATCGCCATTTTCCAGGTTGGTGATGTGAGATTGAGGTTGCGAAGTTCGGGGAGGTTTTCAAGAGCCTGAGAGATATTACGAGCTCGGATATGAGGTAATGATTTTGCAACAAGGTCAATCTCCATAGGAGGAAGAGATAACGCTGCTCCTACATCTCGTATCGCATGACGAGCGCGGTAGGTATCGAACATCGCGACAGTGGCAGAACGTTTGTCGTAGTGAGCAAATACTTGATCGTAGATTTCTAAGCGTCGCGCTGATTCAACATCGATATCGATATCAGGCAGAGCTTTGCGAAGCGGAGAACAGAAACGTTCCATCAACAATCCCAGTGATAACGGTTCGACTCCGGAGATTCCTAAGAGATGGCAGACCAGAGAGCCTGCGCCACTTCCCCGCGCTGCAACCCGTATCCCACTAGCGCGAGCACGATCGGTGATATCAGCGACGGTTAGAAAATATGATTCATAACCAAGGCTTTCGATAATCGAAAGTTCTTTATCGAGCCTGTCACGGACATCATCACGTAGCTCTTTATAACGCCAATGAACCCCGGCGATTGAACGTTCGCGGAGTTGAGCGGTGAGTTGGTGTTGGGTGCTTGCTCCAACAACATGAGGTTCGGGAAGATGAATCGATCCAAGGCCAATATCGTGGATAGGCGATAAAGCAGCGCGTTCTGCCCATTCGGCAGTGCTCTTCAATAAGAGTCTGGAGTTCCTCTCTCCGGCAGCGCTAGCGATCTTCTCGGCGATGGCCTGCATATCTTCAGAGCTCTTGAGAAAAGCCTCGGCATTCTTTCTTTCTACAACGCTTCTGTGAAGTGGCAGAAGATGGCGAGTAGCATCAAGGATGTCAGCAACAGGAGCATCGTTGCGCGTCTGCATACGAGCTGCATTGGTCAGAATTGCAGGTAGATCATGATCGCGTGCAAAACCCAACATCCGAGCTGCATGTGTAGTCGATCGCGGTCCATCGCCATAGACCAGATGCGAAACACATTCGATAGCTTGGTCCAGGAATAATTCGCGACCCATGTTGTAGGTCAAGAGCGCTTTGTCATAGCGGCGAGATGTGAGCGCTCGAGCAATCTCGGAGTCAGGACCATGGAGCGCTAAAAGATTCTGGGTGTAATGAGAGTTGTCCTGTAAGAAAGTTAGGTCGCAAGGAGCGCCATAACTTTTTAACTCAGTCATGATTCGAACTAAAGAAGACCAGCCCTTACCGGATGTAGCAAGTAAGGTGATACGAGATTGATTGTCATAAGCAATATCGACTCCAAGAATCGGAGTGATCTCATTGTCGAGACAGCTCTGAGCAAATCGGATCGCACCAGATAAGCCATCGCGATCAGTGAGCGCAAGAGAGCGCATGCCGAACTCGCGCGCTTGTTCTACTAAAAGGTGAGGAAGAGTGGTTCCGTATTTGAAAGAGAAACCACTAGCAAGATGTAAGTGAGTAAAACTCATGCCGGTCGAGATGTGGGACGGATACGCCAGAGGCCGATACCTTCTTCTCGTTCGATTTCGAAGGTCTTCATGACGCCAATAGGCGCTGCCTCAACGCGCCAGAGAATTCGCGAACCATCATCGGGTCTAAAGAGTCCGTCGCTAGCGCGGTTCCACCAGCCACCAGATTCATGCCACGAAGAGAGAATGGTGTGGATTCGAAAGCGTTGGCCGTTATGGGTGAATTCAACGGGCTCACCACCAGCCAAGAAGATTTCTGGCTTGGGGCTACCCGGTCTCTGGTTTTCAGGTTTTTCGAACATTTGTTCGAACTCTAGCGAGGGCCCCTGACAGACACAAGTGACCCTTAAATGACACCTCCTACACGCGCGCCCGTCACCGTTTTGTAACGCAAGATATGTGAGTATCCGCCCGTGATCACACATAACTCCGCAACGAAGGCCCAGGGTCGCACCCTCCGCGTTCGTATCTCCGCCATTGTCAGCGCCCTCGCGCTCACAACATCCGCACTCGTGGTGCTCACTTCCCCGCAGGTAAGCGCAAATACCTACGCTGTTCCTGCAGCTCCCGTCATCAAGAAGGCATATGTAACACCTAAGGGTGTCCGCGTTGTCTTCGACAAAGTAACTGCATCACCTGCAGTCAATGCATACGTCATCTCAGGTGGCCAAGGCTCATGCCCTATCACCGTTCCTGCAAACACAACTGGCGTTGTTACTCTGCCAATCATTGCTGGGCAGACAACTGCATCCATCTCAATCAAGGCTGTCAATGCTTATGGTTTCTCAACTGCAGGAACATGGAGCAAAACATTTAGCGCATCCGATCTTGCAGGTGTAGCAACAAGCACATGGCAAGCTGTACAGCTACTTCAACTCAGCGACCTTCACGGAGCAATTGAAGGAACTTCAGCCAACGCTGGTACAGCGCTATTGATGAGCGCCTTTGCCGCAGAGCGCGCCAAGAATCCAGCAACCTTCACACTTTCTGCCGGAGACAACATCGGTGCAGCGCCACCAATCTCTAGCCAATTCGAAGAACTACCAACTATCGAATCTATGAACTTGCTTAAGTTCGATGTTTCGGGTTTTGGTAATCATGAACATGATCGCAACCTGGCGCACGTTCAGAAGATCATCGGCGCATCTGATTTCCAATGGGTTGCGTCCAACTACAGCTCACTTGAGCCGCTCAAGAGTGGCACAAAAGCTGCAAAGTCATTCCACATCGTAGAACGCGGTGGAGTAAGCGTTGGCTTCGTAGCAGCGAATACTGAAGATACAAAAGAGCAGATCTTCCCTGGAAACCTTTCATCTAATGGCAAGGACCTAGTGATCTCTCCAAGCGCAGATGGCGTTAACTCTGCAATCAAGGCAGCAAAAGCTGCTGGTGCAGATTTCGTCGTAGCAATCCTTCATCAGGGCTGGCAGGAAAATCGTGATGGCGAAGCAAAAGGCCGTCTGATTGAACTTGCAAAGCAGATCAAGGGCGCAGCAGTTGTCTTCGGTGGCCATAGCCACCAGACATACTCTTCTGCTCTTGCTGGAAATGCTGCTGTTAATGGCTCGCTCATTGCAATGACCAGAAATGCAGGACAGGAATACAACCGAGTCAACGTATGTATGGATGGATCAGGACGAGTTCGTGGTTCCTCCGTTGATGTTGTCACTCGTGCAAGTTTTGCAACTCTGACTCCAAATGCAGATGGTGCAGCGTTGGTCAAGAAGTACAAAGACCAACTCAATGCCAAGCTCGATGTGAAGATCGGTCAAGTAAACGGAATCTTCGCTCAAGGTGGAACCCCACAGGTACAACGTGCAGGCGAAGCAGCGATTGGTAACTTCACTGCTGATGCGATGCGCAAGAAGTACGGCACTGAATTCGCCTACATCAACGGTGGCGGTATTCGCGATAAGTTCCCTGCAGCAACATATGTTCCTGCCGATAAGACTTACAACCGTCCCGGAGCTGACAAGGTTGCTCCATTTGATGTGACTCTGGGTGATGCACTTGCTGTGTATCCATTCGGTAACACAGTCGGCGTATCTGTCATCACTGGTGAGAATCTATGGAAGGCGCTAGAAAACGGCGTAAGCAATTGGCCAGGCGATGGTCGATTCCCACAGATCTCTGGTTTCAAGTTCAGCTTTGATACCACCAAGCCAGTTGGCTCACGTGTTCAGAGCGTGACCAAGGCTGATGGCACCGCGATTGCTAAGGACTCTAAGGAGTACACCATCGCAGTACCTGACTTCATGATCTACGGCGGCGACGGATACGTCGGCGTCTTCACCCCTTCAAAGGCGAAACTACGTGGCTTGCTCGTAGATGTCTTCATTGAAGCGGTCCAAGAGGCATCAGCAGGAGGAAAGGCAATTCAGATTCCTGCACTTGATGGCCGTATCACCAAGGTCAATCCATAACCTGAAGTAACGAAAGAACCGCGTCCTGCGCTCGTGGGGCGCGGTTTTTTCTTGCCCGCGACACGCGGATTTAGTTGAACTTTCAATAAAATTGATTTACTCTTCAACTAATTCTTGTCCCACTATGAAAGGAAACTATGGATATCCTCCTTGTGATTGGTCGCGTGCTTTTCGCGCTGATCTTCATCAATTCAGGTATCGCTCATCTCACCAAGCTCGAAGCGATGACCGGCTACGCGCAATATAAGAAAGTACCCGCAGCAAAGCTCTCTGTGATCGTTACAGGTCTCATGCTCGTCGTTGGCGGCCTCTACATTGCACTTGGCGTCTATGCCGATCTCGGAGCGCTCCTGCTTGCAATCTTCCTCGTCGCATCTGCTTTCATGATGCATAACTTCTGGACTATCGAGGATGCACAAGCCAAGCAGAATGAGTCCATCAGCTTCTTCAAGAACCTCGCTCTTGCAGGCGCAGCGCTGATTATCTTCGTCATGGTTGGAACTGGCGTCGACTTCGGCCCATCCATCACAGAAGGACTCTTCAACCTCTAGAGCAACAGAAAGTTAATTCTGGGTGAATCCCTCGTCTTCCACATCGGTAGACGAGGGATTTTCATTTCATAGGCGATAGCGTCTGAGGGTGGAGATTCTCTTAGCGGTCCTCTGTGGAATCGGTATCGGTTCAGTTCTTGGATACGTCGGAGCTGGCGGTTCGATGCTCGCAGTTCCCGCTTTGATCTATATCTTCGGCCTCTCCCCTGTTGAAGCTACGACTGCATCACTTCTCGTAGTCTTCATCGGCGCCGCATCAGGCGCGTTACCAAAATTCCGTCGTCATGAGATTCTTGTCAAAGAAGCTCTGGTGATTTGGGCAATTGGATTGACAACCAATCTCACGGGTGCCTATTTCCTACCGAGAATTCCCGAGAATTTGGTTTTAACTGGATTCGCTTTTGTTTTGATTACGGCCGGAATATCAATGTTGATTCCAACGCCGACTGCAACTTCGGAAGGGAAGATTTCTCCGCTCGCGCTAGTTTTTATCTCACTGGTGATCGGAGCTTTGACGGGTCTATTCGGTATTGGTGGTGGATTCCTTGCAATTCCAATCCTGATTCTCTTCTATGGAGTCTCGCCAGCAAGAGCTGCCGGTACATCGCTTTTCATCATCACTATCAATACGCTGACAGGATTTTTCGCTCATTACAGGCATTGGGATGAAGTCAATTGGCTGATTCCATCAATCATGGCGCTCGTTGCTCTCTTTGTTTCACGACTAGCATCTAGACATAGCTCGAATCTCTCTCCTCAGGCACTCAAGCGCGCGTTCGCCATCTTTGTTTTTGTCATCGCACTGTTCACATTAATTGATACCTGGGTGGTTGCTTCGTGAGATCCAAGTTAGCAAGTGAGTTCTTTGGAACTGCGGTGCTTCTTATCGCAGTGGTTGGTTCGTCATTCATGGCAGCAAACCTGACAAGTGATAAAGCTTTAGCTCTCTTAATAAACGCTGCCGTGACCGCCGCGATTCTCGGAATTATCATCAAGACGGGATCACCGATCAGTGGAGCACACTTCAATCCACTCGTTACGATTGCCTTACTCATTAAAGGTTCACTTCGCTTGCAAGAGGCTCTTGGCTATCTCACTGTTCAAGTGATGGGTGGAATTTCAGGGGTGATTATCGCTAATTTGATGTTCACTGAATCTGCTTTCGAATCTAGTTCAACACTTAGATCAGGTAGCGGACAATGGATTGGCGAAATAGTTGCGACTGCTGGGCTTATCTATCTGGCACTGACATCTAATGAAAAGAGTGCTTGGAAATTAATTCCACTCTGGATTTTCGCAGCCTACTTCTTCACCTCCTCTACATCATTTGCCAATCCTGCAGTCACGATTGCCCGCATCTTTACAAATGCACCCGCTGGCATCGATAGCGCATCAGTTCTGGGTTTCATCGCTGCACAAATTGTTGGAGCATTATTGGTTCTGATAGCTATACGAAAGAGGAGCGCACATGAGTAAGAAAGCCTCAGTACTTTTTGTCTGCGTGCATAATGCCGGACGCTCTCAGATGGCAGCGGCCTATCTCCAACATTTTGCGGGAGATTGGGTAGAAGTTCGCTCTGCAGGTTCAGCTCCAGCAAACACCATCAACTCATCTGTTGTCGCCGCAATGCTCGAAGAAGGTATCGATATAAGCCAGGAAGTGCCGAAAATTCTCACAACAGAAGCTGTCGAAAGTTCGGATGTCGTCATCACTATGGGTTGTGGAGATGCCTGCCCTTTCTATCCAGGTAAGCGATATCTGGATTGGAAACTCGATGATCCCGCAGGACAAGGTGTCGATGCGGTTCGCCCTATTCGTGATCAGATCAAGTCGCTCATCAAGGAACTCATCGAAACTCTCTAGAATCGCCAACTATGGATGGCGTTCTCGAGAAAGCAGCGGTACAACGTGCCATGGCTGCGCTCCGCGCTAAGGGAATGCCTGGCGAGATTAAACTTCTCTCTGATAGCGCGCGTACCGCAGCTGAAGCAGCTTCTGCTCTTGGAATCCAAGTGGGACAGATTGCATCATCTATTGTTTTCAAGCTTCCTGATGAATCTGCGCTGCTGGTGATTACATCGGGGCGTCACCGCGTCAATACTGATCTTGTTACCCAACAACTAGAGATTTCTGCCCTTGGGCGGGCGGATGCGGATTTCGTCAAAAGTGTTTCTGGCTACTCTGTCGGTGGCGTTGCTCCCATTGGTTGGCTCAATGCACCAGCAATCACACTGATTGATCAAGCCCTAAGCGACTATCCAGTTATTTGGGCTGCTGCAGGTCACCCACACACAGTTTTTCCAACTACTTTTGAAGAATTAAGGATTGCCTCCGGCGCAACTCCCATGATTGTTGGTGACTAGACATGCAGAGACTAAATGTTGAAATCTCGGGAAGTGGCGAACCGTTACTGCTCGTTCATGGAATGGGTTCAGCAAGTACCGTGTGGAAACCCATCCTCGCTGATTTGAGAAAAGACTTCACGGTCATCACGATTGATTTACCTGGACATGGAAAAACTCCCATGATCAAAGGTCGACCGATGGATCCGCATTCATTGGCGCTCAATGTCCTAGAGGAGATGTCGCTACAAGGTTTTGAAAGCTTTCACCTTGTCGGGAATTCTCTCGGCGGATGGGTCGCACTTGAGATGGCTAGCGCTGCTCCCGAACGGGTGAAATCACTTGTGGGGCTTGCTCCGGCCGGACTCTGGCTCAATCCCTATAACGCTCGTTATCCCGGCACGGCTATTGCACGTTTCTTAGCACGGTACACAGCAAAGATTGCTCCGACCGCACTGCACTTTGAAGCAGCAAGAAAACTTGGCTTCTCCGATGTCAGTCCACGCTGGAGAGAGATTAGTTATGAAACATGTCTTGATGCCACGATGGCGATGGCTGGCGCCGAAGGTTATTACCCGGCTTGGGATGGAATGTTGATGAAACGTTTTAACAGTTTTATTCCCACCAGCGTTCCAGTAACAATAATTTTCGGTGATACTGATCGAACTCTTCCAGCAACAACCTGCCAAGAGCGTTCGGTTGCGCCCGTCCATGCGAAGTGGATTATCTTTGCAGATACTGGACATGCACCAATGTGGGATTCGCCGCTTGATGTCATCGATGAAATTAAGAAATCAGTTGCGCTTGCATCATGATCCGTATCTACTTTTGGAAAATTTCTCGCCGCCATATTCTGTGGGCCATATTTCGGATGGGACTGGATCGCATTTCATTATGGCGCGCTCCTGGTATTACATTCTGGAAGTTACTCGGCGCTGGCAAGGGCGAGACCTTCACTCCTAAAGATGCAGATCCCAGACGTTGGGGATTACTTGTGGTGATAGATCCAAAGGAAGTTGAGCGATTCGATTCATCCGCGATGATCAATCGATGGCGGAGAAAATCCCTCAGCGAGTTCTCTGCAGATCTATCCCCCATCTCAGTTCACGGTCAATGGTCAAAGAAGAATCCATTTAGCGCTCTTTCGCAATCATCGGATAAAAGCTGGAATGGCCCGATCGCAGCCATTACTCGCGCTCGAATCAAGTGGCGTAAGAATCTGATCTTCTGGCGATCCGTGCCGCCCGTAACGAAGAGTCTTCATTCTTCCGAAGGTTTAGTTGCAGCAATTGGTATTGGAGAGGCGCCGATCGGATTGCAGGGCACCTTCTCTCTCTGGGAATCCGCTGAAGCGGTGCGTAATTTCGCCTACAGGGGTGAGGCCCATAAAGCTGCGATTGCCGCTACTCATCGCGAGGATTGGTACGCAGAGGAAATGTTCGCGCGCTTTGCCATCACCAAAAGCTCCGGAGCCTTATAAGGCACAATTAGGCCATGTCGGTCCGCAATTATCGTCCAAGGCGCGATTCACGACGCACGATTACACCAGGAAAGAACTTCCTCTTACTTGCAGTTCTCACGGTCACAATCGGATTACAAATTGCTTATCCATTAGTTGAGGGCGAAACCTTTCGACTTGTAACCATTGCAACTGTGTATTGGGCGGCAGGAGCCATGTTGCTTCACGCACTTTTTGCTTATGGCCTCACTTATGCTCTACGTTTTCTAGGAATTACTTTCTTCTATGCCTTAGTTGTTGAACAGATTGGAATGCGCACCACCTGGCCATTTGGAAGTTACGAATATTCACCAACGCTCGGTTATCAGATTTATGGCGTTCCTCTTGTAGTGCCCTTTGCATGGGTCATGATGGCTCATCCAATCTTCATCGCTGCTCGTCGCCTCGCTCCGCAGTGGGTGTTCTTAGTCGGCGGTTATGGATTAATGGCCTGGGATCTCTTCTTGGATCCTCAGATGGTCTCGGCAGGACGTTGGACTTGGGAAATCACCGGAAGAACTGTGCCATTTCAGCCAGAGATTCCACTCTCCAACACTTTTGGTTGGCTCTTAACAGGCATGGGTTTGATGGCGCTCCTTCATATTGCACTACCGAGTGAACGCAGATCGCTCGGCTCAAGTCGAGCAGTTCCGGAGTTCTTCTTGGTGTGGACGTGGCTCGGTGGAATCATCGTGAACCTCTTTTACTTTGATCGACCTGGTGTCGCGTTCGTCGGCGGAACCGCGCTTGGAGTCGTTGTCATTAGCTATTTCTTATCAGTGCGCTTTGGTCGCCGCGACTAATCATGGAGTCCCTATTTGCGCTTTCAACAGCGCTTGCACTACTTCTTGTTTTCTTTGCTCTGCTCAATACTTTTACGCTCAGAAGGATCACAATTGAGCACGGCAGAACAATAGATGCGCGCGTCTCTGTCTTAATTCCATTACGTAATGAGTCAGAAAATGTTGACGGTGTAGTCCAATCTGCACTAGAGCAGACTGGCTTGCCAAATTTCGAAGTTCTTGCACTTGATGATGCCTCAACTGATGACACTCTCAATTTGCTGGAACGGTTTTCTCCTTCACATCTAAAGGTTCTGCAGGGTGCGCTCCTGGAACCAGACTGGCTCGGCAAGAACTTCGCGTGTTATCAATTGTCACAGCGCGCATCTGGTGAGTATCTGGTCTTCGTCGATGCCGATGTCAGGCTGCATCCTGAAGCAATCGTCAGTTCCATTCATTACATGAAGAGATGGGGATGGGATTTTCTCTCTCCTTATCCTCGACAGATTGCCATCTCGTTTCTGGAAAGACTTGTTCAGCCATTACTTCAATGGTCTTGGTTTGTCTCACTTCCACTACGTTTAGCAGCCACACTGAAGCGACCTTCGATGGTTGTTGCAAATGGTCAGTTCTTTATTGTTCGCAAGGATGCGTATCTCGCAACAGGCGGTCACTCCGCTATCAAGTCGGAAGTGCTCGATGACCTTGAACTTGCTCGAACTCTAGTCAGGGCGGGATTCAAGGGTGGCGTCGCAGATGGATCACACGTTGCCCAATGCCGCATGTACTCGACTTCTCGCGAACTTATTGAGGGCTACACCAAATCTCAGTGGCGAGCTTTTGGTAATCCCGTCGGAGCGTTGATTGCAATCGTTCTCTTATTCTTGACTTCCATTTTTCCTTTCGCCTACGGTCTCACTGGCGAAATCACTGGTTGGTACATCTACTTCGCAGTGGTATTCACCCGAATCCTTTCGGGTTTAAAGACGCGCTCCGTTCTTAGTAGCGCAATTCTCCATCCCTTAAGTGCGTTGGCCTGGATACTTCTTATTACACATAGCTGGTATCGCAAATTACGAGGAACCTTGATGTGGAGAGGACGTGCTCTATGAGCCACCACCGCGTGACCACATCGCCTCAACGCGTCATTGTGATTGGTGCAGGAATGGGAGGACTGGCAAGTGCCGCCCGCTTAGCAAAGCGCGGTCACAAAGTAAGTATCTATGAAGCATCCGGTTATGCGGGAGGCAAGTGTCGTACGGAATGGATTGATGGATACGCCTTCGATACCGGTCCATCTCTTCTTACTTTGCCAGCTGTCTACCGTGATCTCTTCTTAAAGACTGGTAAACGCTTAGAACATTTACTTCAAATTACCCCTGTCGATCCTGCATTTACATACATCTTCCATGATGGCGCACGAGTGACCTTTCCCAATCTCTCTCATAACAAGACTGTAAGCGCTATTCGAGAAAGTTTTGGCAGCGAAGCTGCAGATAGCTGGCATGCGCTGATGCTTCGTGCTGAACAGATGTGGGAAGCCTCCCGTGAGTCTTTTATTGAAGGTGAGTTAAAGAGTCCACTTGAGTTACTCAAGAGACCACATTTCATCTCTGATCTGCGAACAATCTCGCCCCTGAAGTCGCTGCGAAAGCTCACTCGTTCGTACACAAATAATCCCTACTTGCAGAAGATCGTGGATCGATATGCCACATACACGGGCTCTGATCCACGAGAAGTTCCTGCTGTCTTACTCACCATCGCCTTTGTTGAAGAAGCATTTGGCGCATGGCACGTCCAAGGCGGATTAGGGAAACTCGCAACCACACTCGAGACTCGAGTTCGTGAACTCGGTGTCGATCTTCACTTTGATTCGAAAGTTAAAGAAATCAAGGTAGAGAATGGAAGGGCTATTGGAATAACTCTCGAATCTGGAGAGGAAGTACCAGCAGATATCGTTGTTGCCAATGCAGATGCAGAATTGGTCTATAACTCACTTCTTCCTGCTTCACGAAAGACTGCGAGACCGCGACGAGCGCTACGCAAAGCCACGCCCTCGCTATCGGGATTTAGCTTGCTTCTTGGCTTACGAGGAAAATCTGACTTGAATCATCACACTGTCTTCTTTCCAGAAAATTATGATGATGAGTTTGATGCCATATTCCAGCGAAAAGAGCCAGTTCCCGATCCTGCTATTTACATCTGCAACCCTCAAGATCCACACATGGTTTCTTCATCCGACTCAGAGAGTTGGTTTGTCTTGATCAATGCGCCACGACATGAACCTGGATCTGGCTTTGACTGGCGTGCACCTGGTGTTGCACAGGACTATGCAGAACACATCATTGATCTGATGGAGTCGAAGGGTCTTGATGTGCGATCACGATTAGATCTCTGCGAGATTCGCACTCCGGCGGATTTGGAGACTAAGACAAATGCACCGGGTGGCTCAATCTACGGAACTTCGAGCAATGGCCCACGATCAGCATTCCTTCGCGCAAAGAATCGCTCACCGATTGCCAATCTGTATTGCGTTGGAGGTTCATCACATCCAGGCGGCGGATTGCCGCTAGTGGGAATTAGCGCTGAGATTGTTGCAGAAGCGGTCGAAGAGAAACTAACACAGTAACAACGGCGAAAACTTGAGCAGCCGCCCAGATAATCGCAACGATTCCGGCTACATCGAAATTAAAGACTCGTGCTACAAGAACGATGAAGACCACACTTGCTCGAATAGGTCGCTCGGCAATCGTTACCACAACAACTTCTTGAACCCCGAGTCCGCCTGCACGTGCGCGCATGTACTCTTGAGAATAGGCAGCCAACCAGGCCACAAGGACTGCTTGCCACGGGGCGCCAAGAAGAAATAACCCGAGCGCCCAGATGCTTTCAACTACCCGATCAACAATCGCATCAAGTGCTGCTCCCCACTTACTTACCTTCTCGGTGATGATGGCAAGTGTTCCATCGAGCCCATCTGCGGCAAGTGAGAGCACAAGTAATGGAATTGCCCAATGCGTTTCAATGAGAGCCAGGAATACGATTGCTAGTAAAAGTGAGGAGTACGTCAATCCATTTGGAGTGATGCGGAGCTTTTTTAAGAATGAGCAGCATCCAAAACTCAAAGTCAACCACGCTCTGACAACTCCTTTAATTTCAGCACCACCATGTAACTGGCTCCATCTACCAAAGAAGTCATCACGCTTCATCGCAGGCCCACGCGTTTGATTATCTCGAGAGTGGATGTCGCAGAGTTCATTGTGTAAAAGTGTAATCCGGGCACTCCACCATTTAAGAGTTGAGTAGATAGTTCAACAGCAATTTCAATACCAGTCGCTTTTACGCGAACTGGATCATCGCCAGCCTCCAGAATGCGTTGGTGAATTGTCGCCGGAATAGGTGTTCCCGAGAGCTCGGCCATACGCGTGAGCTGGGAGACGTTTGTGATGGGAAGAATTCCAGGATACACATCCAATTTTGAACCTGAATCTCGAAGCGCTTCGACAAGATTGAAGTAACGCTTCGCATCAAAGAAGAATTGTGTAGTTGCAAATGTCGCTCCACGTCTTTCTTTTTCGAGAAGTACTGCAAGGTCTTGAGCAAAATTGCCACCTGAAGCTGGATGGATATCTGGAAATGCTGCAACACCCACTTCAAAGTTCATTTCACAAGCAAGAGATACCAGCTCGTCAGCGTGGTTAAAGCCACCAACGGTTGGAGTCCACGGCGCACTTGGTCCACCTTGAGGGTCTCCGCGAAGTGCCAAGATCGACGTGATTCCTGAGCGTGCATACTGTTGAAGAATGGAGATGAGTTCCTCGCGCGTAGAACCCACGCAGGTGAGATGCGCAATCGTCGGGATCCCGCTGCGACTTGTGATTTCAGAGGTGACTCGAATAGTCCGATCTCGGGTTGAACCACCTGCTCCATAAGTTACCGAGACAAAATCCGGTGATAATTCTTGCAACTCGCTGAGGGCGCCCCACAAACGTTCTTCCCCTGTTTGATCCTTGGGCGGGAAGAACTCAATTGAGAAGGTAGGAGCGCTAGACATATAGCGGGAGGGTACCGTTGCGCCGTGGCTTCACAAGAACTCTCCAAACTTCGCGTTGAGATTGATGGCGAATTGGCGGCCTTCACCAATCGTCGTAACGCTCACCTATCTGAAATCGGCTCTGAACTCACGCCTGTAGCAAGTGCGATGACAGAGTTCATCAATGACGGTGGGAAGCGCTTTAGACCCATCTTCGCTTATCTTGGGTATCTCGGAAGTGGAGCAGCGCCCCGTGCTGAGATTGTTCGTGCCTGCACGGCGCTAGAGCTCGTCCATGTGTGCGCGCTCATTCATGATGATGTGATGGATGGTTCTGATACGCGCCGCAACAAACCTGCAATCCATAAACTCTTTGAGAACATGCATCACAAGAATTCTTATCGTGGAGATGCTGCGAGATTTGGAGTCGCATCTGCGATTTTGTTGGGTGATCTCGCATTGGTTTGGGCAGATCGAGCCTTGATGGAATCGGGAATAACTCAAACTGAATTAATTCAGTGTCAATCCATCTTCTGTGAAATGCGAGATGAATTGATGGCAGGTCAATATCTCGATGTCTTAGAAGGTGCACTTGGAACCAGTAGCGTTGAACGATCTCTCAAGGTTGCGCGCTACAAATCAGGAAAGTACTCAATCGAGCGACCACTGCACTTTGGTGCATCACTGGCAGGTGCAGAGAGTCTCAATCAGACTTATTCCAAATTTGGACTTCCTTTGGGAGAAGCTTTCCAACTCCGTGATGACGTACTCGGAATTTTTGGAGACCCGAAGATCACTGGTAAACCTGCCGGCGATGACCTTCGCGAAGGAAAGCGCACAGTAATCGCGGCGATGGCCATGGAGCGCACAGATGCAAAGGGCCAGGCGCTACTCCAAAAGTCGTTAGGAAATCCAGATTTGAGCGAGCAGGATGTTGCGGCGCTGCAAGAAATCATCACGAGTTCTGGTGCATTGAATCAAGTTGAGAAGCTCATCACAGAGCTCACCGACTCTGCTATTTCTGCGTTGCGAGATCCGCAGTTGGACGGAAAGATAGCCACAGTCCTAGAAGAGATGGCAATCATCGCAACGCAACGGAGTGTGTAGTGCGTACTATCAAAGGTAAGAGCGATCACGTAGTTGTTGTTGGCGCTGGTCTGGCTGGCTTGAGCACGGCATTAAGGCTTGCAGGAGCAGGACGAAAAGTTACTGTCATTGAACGTGAATCGGTTCCTGGTGGGCGTAATGGTCTGCTCAATAAATCTGGCTACGCCTTCGATACTGGCCCATCGGTTCTCACCATGCCTGATCTCATCTCCGATGCTCTGGCCTGTGTAGGCGAAAAGATTGAAGATTGGCTCGAGCTCATGCCGCTTCAACCTCTCTATCGTGCTTTTTATCACGATGGTTCACAGCTAGATGTGCATGCAAATACCTCCCAGATGGAAGCTGAGATCGAAAAAGTTATCGGCAGCGAAGAGGCTGCGGGTTATCGCCGATATGTAGATTTCGTAACCAAGTTATACAAGTATGAGATGAATGATTTCATCGATCGCAATATTGATACGCCGCTCAATCTACTCACTCCAAATCTTGCTCGCCTGGTAGCTCTTGGAGGTTTTAGGCGTTTAGCTCCTAAAGTCTCACAATTCTTAAAAGATCCCCGCACTCAGAAGGTCTACTCATTCCAAGCGATGTACGCAGGTGTTTCACCACAACAAGCGCTTGCAATCTATGCCGTCATTGCTTACATGGATTCAGTTAATGGCGTTTTCTTCCCGAAAGGTGGAATGCACGCTGTTCCTCGCGCCTTGGCAGGAGCGGCTGAAAAACATGGCGTTACCTTCAAGTACAACACCACGGTTGAAAGAATTGAGAAGACTGGATCGCGTGCTAGTGCAGTCATTACTTCTACCGGCGAGAGAATTGAATTTGATGCTGTTGTTCTCAACCCAGATCTTCCTGTCGCGTGGCGTGATCTTCTGGGCAAGACTCCGCTCTCCATCAAGCGTTTGAACTATTCTCCTTCATGCGTGACGATTCTTGCTGGTTCTTCCAAGAGTTACGATCATTTGGCCCATCACAACATTCACTTTGGCGAGTCATGGGATGGCGTCTTTGATGAACTGATTAAGAAAAAAACTCTGATGAGTGACCCGAGCTTGCTCGTGACAATTCCTTCGAAAGATGATCCATCGCTTGCTCCAGCCGGGAAACATAGTTATTACATCCTCTTCCCTACTCCTAATCTTGATGCTGACATCGATTGGAAGAAGATGAAGGGCCCGTATCGTGATCAGATGCTTGCCACTATGGAAGCTCGCGGATACACCGACTTTGCAGATTCGATTGAAGTAGAGCACATCACTACTCCTCTTGAGTGGGAAGAGATGGGGCTAGAACGTGGAGCACCTTTTGCCAGCGCTCACACGTTCTTCCAAACTGGGCCTTTTAGACCAAGCAACATGGCGAAAGGTTTCGATAACGTCGTCTTCGCAGGAAGTGGAACGCAACCAGGTGTTGGAGTTCCCATGGTTCTTATTTCCGGAAGACTCGCTGCAGAAAGAATTGTCGGGCCAGTTAAGTAGCCCATTTCTACCCAATGGATGAGTTAACTGCTGCTGGCATCACTGACCCAGCGCTACGTGAGTCCTATCTCGAATGTAAGCGGCTCAACTCGCTTCATGGCAAGACTTACTACTTAGCGACTCTCCTACTGCCTAAAGCAAAGAGGCCGCATGTTCACGCCTTATATGGCTTTGCTCGTTACGCAGATGAGATTGTCGATGACTTAGCTTCGACACTGACACACCAGCAGAAAGTTGATGCGCTACAACGCTGGAGCGAGCAACTCTTACAGGATATTTCGAACGGTCGAAGTACCGACCATGTCGGTCGAGCACTTGTCGATACAGTGCAGAGATTTCAGATTCCCATCGCATATTTCGAGGCTTTCCTTCACTCGATGGCCATGGATCTCACGGTTACTCAGTATGAGACATATGACGATTTGATGGAATACGTATATGGCTCTGCCGCTGTTATCGGTCTGCAGATGGTCCACGTTCTTGGAACTCTTGAAGGTAAGAAAACAGAAGCGTTGATCCCAGCCGAGAAACTCGGTATTGCATTCCAGCTTGCTAATTTCATCCGCGATGTGGGTGAAGATCTCGAACGCGGCCGCGTCTATTTACCGATGGCCGAACTTCGCTCGTTTGGTGTAACTCGAGAGATGCTCGAAAAGCGTGTTCTTACGCCTCAGATCATTGAGGCCTTGAAGTTTCAAATCACTCGAGTGAGAGAGTTACAAAACGAGGCTGATTCAGGAATCAATTTATTAAGCCCTGATTCCCGTCCATGTATTCGAGCTGCAAGTGAGCTCTATTGCGGGATTGTTGATGAGGTAGAGAAGATCGATTATCAGGTATTCACAGAACGAGCTAAAACTTCAACCATGAGACGACTGCGGACTGCGCTTCCTGCATGGCTTCAAGCGCGCGCCGCTCGATAAATAACCTAACTCCTCCAGTCAATCGCTTAGGTAGTGGACTACCCTTAGAACTAATATGAAGCGAATTCTTGGAATGACACGTTATGCAGTCGTAGTCCCAGCGATGGCATCCATCATCGGCGCGCTATTACTTATGGCGCAAGGTTCTATTTCAATGGTGATGGTGGTCATTGATGCGATTACCGAGGAATCTGGGCTGAAAGAAACCATTGTTGATGTCTTGACCGCCGTAGATGCGATTCTGCTTGGCACAGTACTTCTTGTGATTGGCTATGGACTCTATGAGTTGTTTATTGATGCCGATATTGAAGTTCCACTCTGGTTACGAGTTCAAGATTTGGATGATCTGAAATCGAAACTCATCGGAGTAGTAGTTGCCATAGTTGCTGTGGTTTTCGTCGGAGTATTTGTAGACTCAAACCGGGCCGCCGATGTGATTTCGTACGGCGTTGGAGCTGGAGCTCTCGTAGTAGGGCTGGCAATCTTTGCATATGCGACGCGTAAAGATTCTGCGTCATCAAAATCTGCCAACAGCAAATAGCTCTTTACTTGCTAGAGCTCTGAACGCCTTTTCTACCCCAATAAATCCAGAGCGAAATCGTCATCACGATCATTGAGAAGCCGAAGAGGAGATCTTCTGCGGGCGCAGCTGCGATTCTAATTCCAGTAATCACATCTTCGTCATACGTCAGAATTCCCCGAGAAGTTAGCCACCAATTCGTAATCAATTGAAAGAAGAGCAGAATCGCATATGCGTTCCAGAAACTCTTTCTTGTAACGATGCGTGAGCGAGTTACGAAGAGATCAAAGAGAATTACGGTTGGAACCGCAATCAAGACGAGTTGTGTATATGTCATCGCTCGTCTCCAAAGCTCCAGTGTTTCTTCACAGCTCGCACCGCTTCAATTGTCATAAGTGCTGCAAGAGGAACGATGATAAAGAAGAGAAACTCTTCTAATGGAATTCCTGATGGGCCATAAATTCCAACAACTTGATCTTTATCGAAGAACCAATGTCCCGAAGTAACGGCGTAGTAATCCCAGATCAAAAATACAACTGCAGTTGGAGCAATGCTGAGGAAAGCACGTTTAGCTCTGCGTAGTACGCCGACTTTGAAAATTACCTCAAGCCAGAATGAACCAATTACTGTGAAGCCCAACATGGCGAAGTAACTGAACTGAAGCACGCCTTATGCTAATCTCTATTCCAATCGGGAGCCAAAAGTTGGCTGAGAGGACCTCAGGGTCGACCGTCGTACCAGTTCGGTAATGCGAATTGGAAGGGAGTAATCAATGTCTACATTTTTCACAGCGTGGGGTTATGGTGTTTCCTACCTCGAATTCGTCGCAGTTGCTACATCGTTGATTGCGGTCATTTTGGGAGCCCTAGGAGTCCGTATTGCCTGGCCTTGGTGGGTTCTCAGTAGCTCTCTATATGCCGTCTTTTTCTATCAAGTCGATCTCTTCGCTAGTGCGATACTTCAAATAGTTTTCATCGCTGCTGCAATATGGGGTTGGTTTGGTTGGAAAGCTACAGGTGCAGAACCTCGATTCATGAGAGCAAAAGAAAGATTGCTCTGGCTGGTGGCCTTACTTGGTCTCTGGCTTGTGAGTGCACCAGCTCTCGCAGATATCGGCGCTGCCGCGTCTAGACCAGATTCATTTCTTTTAGTGTCAAGCACAATCGCTCAGATTGTCATGGTCTTACAACGTAATGAAACGTGGATTCTCTGGATTGTTATCGATGTCTTCGGAACGTATCACTATGCAAATCAGGAGTACTGGTTCACCGCATTCCTATACGCAGTATTCACCGTGATTGCAGTATTTGGATGGTATCGCTGGAAATCTCTGAGAAGAACTCAGGTCTGACATCCCGATGCAGAATTCTCTCTCCCTTCATGACATCATCTCAATAATCGAAAACGGAGAGCGCAGGAGTAAATTCTCTCAAATCATCGCAGTCGACGGTCCTGCAGGAGCTGGCAAGACCACATTAGCCAAGAAGATAGAGAGCGCTCTGGGCTACAAATCTGTTCACGTCATTCATATGGACAATCTTTATGATGGCTGGGAGAACGCCTTGACCCAGACTTTGACCAAAACTCTCGAATTAAATATTGCAAAGCCTGTTTTTGAGGGGAAGTCTTACGAGTATCGAAAGTTCAGTTGGATAACAATGCGATTTGAAGAATTACAACGCTACAACAAACCAGACCTACTAATCCTTGAAGGCGTGGGTTCTGGTCAGAAAGTTGTGAGAAAGTATCTTGATCAACTCATTTGGATTGATATCAATCCAGAAGTTGGTCTGACTAGAGTCCTACAGCGTGATGGTGATTACATAGAGAATCAGATGAGAATCTGGCAGATGCGCGAATCTGAACACTTTAGGCAAGACAACACTCGCGACTGCGCCACCATCCGCATTGATGGCAGCAACTTCATCTAAAATCTCTTTGTGTCTGATCTATCGGGTGAAGTAATTGATGGTCGCTATCAACTCACTCGTATAGTCGCATCCGG
>CAYSGG010000004.1:0-36351 GCA_964430775.1 uncultured Clavibacter sp.
CACTTCCTTGACATGGAAGGGGTCACTGGTTCGATCCCAGTATCGTCCACAAAACCCCTCTTTGGTTTAAGTGAGGTCCTGTTGAAGTCAATCGCTTGGTCAGAAGGCGTGTGGACACGAACCCCCGTCTCCCAGAAATTCGAGAATGGTCAACTCATTGTTGAAGCAGCAGAGGGTAGTGATTGGTGGCGAATAACTTCTTATGGATTCATCCATGATGACGGTCACGCACTCCTTAGAGAATTTCCACAAGATAGTTCGATAGAAGTCTCATTTGTTCTGAACTTTAAAGAGCAGTTCGATCAATGCGGAATTCTTATTAGAAGCGATGAAGAGAATTGGACTAAGGCAGCAGTGGAGTTTAGTGATGGGCATCCACAACTTGGAGCAGTTGTAACTCGATCTCAATCAGATTGGTCTACTGGTCGCGTTTCCGAGTGGATAGGTAAAGAAGTAACAATTCGAGTTAGTCGAAGTGGCGACGCGCTCACAGTTAGAGCAAAAGCTGACGAAGATTATCGACTTGTTCGCGTTGCCCCGCTTGATTCTCGACGGTCTTGGACAGCAGGCCCCATGCTCTGCGCTCCAACTCGAGCAGGTTTTGTAGCCACCCTTACGTCGTGGCGCGTAGGTGAATCTGACGCAAAACTGCATTGAGGAGACATTTTTCGAGCTACAGCTTCGTATGTGATCTCATTATGCGAAAAGTAGAAATCGCTTCACCGGGAGGAAACCACCCCAGTATCGTCCGTGTTTAGATCGTTTTCTTCATGATATGCAGGGTTCGTTTTGGCTTTAGTAATTCATCAAACTTCTCGTAGCCACGTTTGAGATAGAACTCCAGCTGATCTTCCGTCCAAAGATAGACAAGTTCAATTCCATAATCGCGAGCTCTCGCCTCCATCAATTCGAGTACCTGCGAACCTATCCCACTACCTCTCAAATCTTCTCGCACAACAAAAGCACATAGCCAGGGCTTGAGATGTCGATACTCCTCAAGATCATCAAAATCGCATAATCCGATGACGGCAAGAACTTCATTGACATCCTCGGCTACTGCAAGAAAGAGCAGCTCTTTGGAATCAGTATTCCAATCCCATGTTTCGTAATTTCCGTTCAAGACACGGCTATAGAAACTTCGCCAATCATCAGCTGTGAACTCCTCTTTGCCCTCTCCCCACAAGGCAAGACTCCAAGCCAGGGGCTTGGCAAGAAGATCGGGATGGGATCGAGCAGGAATCAAGCGGAGAGGTGACATAAATTTGTTTAACCTTTCTCGCGCGCGACTAACTTCCTCCAATAGTTTGCCGTTAATCCATGATTAAATCCATATATGGGCGCCAACAATCAGATGCCATGCGACTTCTGCCAACAACCGTACGATCCTGTAGCTACTCGTTGGCTATGCCCTCATTGCCACATGAAGACTAATTGCTGTGATGGCGCTCCTTGCGAAATTCCTTATGCTGAGATTGTTCCTGTCGAAAGCAAAACGAGTATCAACGAGCCGAGAAGTACTCGATAGACGACAAAAGGCATAAAACTCTTTGTTTGCACAAATTTCATTAACCATGCGATAACAGCGTAACCAATAACAAATGCGGTAACTGTGGCAACCGTCGTCTCAACTAGTGAAAATGTATTCGTATCTTCTGAGAGTGAATTCAACAGCTCGTACGTTCCGCTTCCAAGAACTGCAGGAATCGCGAGTAGAAACGAATAGCGCAACGCAGCTTCACGCGTGTATCCCAAAGTTCGACCCATAGCGATAGTTGCGCCAGAGCGCGAGACGCCAGGAATGAGTGCAAGTGATTGAGCTAATCCGTAGAGAAGCCCATCCTTTGAATTTAATTGATCAAGGTCTTTGTTTTTTCGACCGATGTAATCAAGTAATCCCAAGAGAAGTCCAAAGATGATGAGGGTGGCGGCGATAAGCCAGAGTGAGCGGAAATTTTCTCGTATGTAGCTCTGCCCGAAATACCCCAGGAAGAAGATGGGAAGTGAACCGACTGCGATCAATATTCCCAGGCGAACATCTTTGGCTTCTGGACTGCCTGGTTCGAACTTCACACCAGATATTCGTCGAATCAACGCATGTGCGATTTTCAGAATATCTCGGCGAAAGTAGAGCAAAACGGCGATCTCTGTACCGATCTGCATAATTGCAGTGAAAGTAGCGCCGGGATCTTGCGCAGATGGAAGAAACTCTCCGAGGAAGCGAATATGTGCGCTGGAAGAAATTGGCAAGAACTCAGTGAGTCCTTGAACGATTCCCAAGAAGATTGCTTCAAGCATTATCTTGCTGTTACTTCAATCCGCGTCGTCGAAGTAGTGGCTCGATATCCGCATCGCGACCGCGGAAATTACGGAACATCTCCATCGAATCAAGAGATCCGCCCCGACTCATCAGCGAATTTCTGAAGTGATCTCCATTTTTGCGAGTAAGCCCTCCGTTGGATTTGAACCATTCGACAGTATCGGCATCTAAGACCTCGCTCCAGATATACCCGTAATACCCCGCGGAATAGCCACCGGCGAAGATATGTGAAAAATATGTTGAGCGGTAACGTGTTGGCACTGGAGCAAAATCAAGACCATAGTCTTTGATCGCCGCGCTTTCGAAATCTTCAACACTGGAGATTCCATCTGTAGTAGCGAGTGAGTGCCATGCAAGATCCAAAATGGCGGCAGCAAGGTAGCTCGTGGTGGCATGGCCCTCATTGAAGGTTGAAGACTCATGCAATTTATCAACCCAGCTCTGCGGTAGGCGCTCCCCTGTTTCATGATGACGCGCATAGTTATCAAGTACTTCCGGCCAGAGTATCCACATCTCATTAACCTGAGATGGGAACTCAACAAAGTCACGCTGAACGCTCGTTCCCGAAAATCGCGGATACTTAACATTTGAAAGCAATCCATGTATCGCATGGCCAAATTCGTGGAACAAGGTGGTCGTTTCATCGTAAGTCAGAAGTGTTGGTTGCCCTGCTGGAGGCTTGGGAATATTCATGTTGTTGACGACGACCGGATATTGACCCAGGAGATGGTTTTGATCCACGAGTGTGTTCATCCATGCGCCACCGCGTTTAGAATCTCGAGTATAGAAATCTCCAATGTAAAGACCAATTGCAGAGCCATCTTCATTGAATACCTCAAATGCACGCGCCTCGGGATGATAGGTCACAAGATCAGGTCGCGCTTTGAAAGTCATTCCGTAAAGTTTTTGAGCGGCAAAGAAGACGCCATCGATGAGAACTTTCTCCAGCTCAAAATAGGGTTTCATTGCCGCCGTATCTAGGTCGTACTTCTCGGCTCTTACTTGCTCAGTAAATAGATCCCAATCCCAACTTTGAAGTTCGTGTCGATCACTTTTGTCGATGATAGCTTGAATGTCTCTCGCTTCACGCTCTGCATTTTCAACTGCGGCAGGGGCAATCTTTCTCAACATTGCATGGACACGATCCGGGTGTCCTGCGGTTTGCTCACGTAATACATATTCGGCATGCGAGCTAAGACCAAAAAGTTTGGCGCGTTGGGCACGGAGTTCAACCATCCGAAGGAGAGTTTCACGCGTATCGTTGATGTTTCCACGTGCACCTTTAGATAGTGAGTGCTCCATGATGCGCTGACGCAAAGCTCTGTTTTTCAATGAACTCAAAACTGGATGCCCTGTGAAATTAACCATGCTGATCATCCACTTATTGGAGACGCCACGAGCTTCTGCGGCCGCTTTACAGGCCGCGATTTGGTTTTCGCTAAGACCGTCAAGTTCTTCGACGCTATCAACAAAAACTGCCAAATCATTGGTATCGGCCAGCAAGTTTTTACTGAATTGCGTCTCAAGTGACGAGAGTTCTTCGTTGATTGCCTTAACACGATTTCGCGCTTCTTCATCAAGGGAAGCACCGGCTTGCAGAAAATCTTTGTAATAGCGCTGCAGAAGCCAGGCATCTTCAGCCGGTAAATCAATCTTGGTATCAACTAAATGTTGGATTCGTCCAAAGAGCGCAGGGTTGAGACGGATCGCATCAGAATGAGCGGCAAGTTTTGGGGCGATCTCCGCCTCAATTGCATCGATTCGATCGTTAGTGTCACTGGAAGATTTGTTGTAGAAGACATTCAGCATTCGTCCCAAAATCTGTCCGCTCTTTTCCAGGGCAACTATCGTGTTTTCGAAAGTTATCTCACTCTGGCTCAGAATCGAATCAATCTCTCGAACCTGTTCAGCAGTACCCGCATAGAACGCTTCCAGGTAGTGGTCCTCGGTGATCTGCGCGAATGGGGGCAGCTCATATTCCAAGGCGGAGCGCTGGAGAAATGGATTAGTTGTCATGCGCTTCTCTCTTCGATGAATAGTCGGGAATTTTCAAATATGGTCTCAGCATCGTAATCCAGGGTTGCAACGTGATAACTATTTACCAACTCGATTCTTCGCTTGTCTGGTGAACCAAGTTCAGACATAACAATCTCGGTGTTGGAGACTGGAAGAACATGATCATCAACGCTATGAAAAACTAATGCCGGAGTCTTAATGGTGGGAAGACCTTTGCGCGCCAATTTCAAATACTTGTGGAGTTGTGCAACACCGCGTAACGGCAGCGCGTCGTAACCCCATTCGGTAACGCCTGGCTTTTTGATGTCATCGCCAACAGATGCACGGCTCTTTTGGAAGCGCGAGATGAAATAGACGAACTTAATTTGTATGCCAGGGATATGGATCATCGGATTGACCAGAATGAGTCCATCGATAGAACCTTGATTCTTTGCGGCAACATAGAGCGAATTGCCACAACCCATGGAAAGTGCACAGATAAAAACTTTCCTACAGCTCTTCTTCAATTCATCTAATTCAGTTTGTACTTTGGCCGGCCATTGGTTCCATGCCACATTGTTCAAGTCGCTCCACTGAGTTCCGTGCCCTGGCATCAATGGAACGGAGACGGTATAACCAAGGTCATTGAGGTATTGAGCCCACGGCCGCATTGATGCTGGAGTTCCAGTAAAGCCATGAACCAGAAGGACGCCAATTTCTTTCTTATCTCCACGGCCCGATGCGCGAAAATCAGATAGCCATCCCGCTGGTGCGCCTTCTAGACCCATATGCCAACAGTAAAGAGATTAAACATAAATGTCATTCATCCCCTCTACCTTTGGCTCTGTGAAATCGACGCCATGGCAGCCCTCATTCGACGAACTGGGTCGGGCATTGATCGATACCACTTTTGTTGTCGTTGATCTTGAGACCACCGGCGGTTCCCACAGCAGTGATGCAATAACAGAGATTGGCGCGGTCAAAATCCGAGGCGGCGAAATCATCGGCGAGTTTCAAACACTCATCAACCCAGAACTTCCGATTCCTGCCTTCATCACAGTACTCACGGGAATCACCGATGCGATGGTTGTCGAGGCGCCAAAGATTGGTGAAGCGCTCTTCTCGTTCCTAGAATTTGCCGGCTCCCCTCAAGAGACCGTTCTTATTGCACATAACGCTCCTTTCGATATCGGTTTTCTCAAATCAGCTGCGGCGCGATGCGAAACGCCTTGGCCCGCCTTTCAAGTTCTTGATACTGCACGCATCGCGCGATATGTCGTAACGCGAGACGAAGCTCCAAACTGCAAACTCGGTACGCTCGCAGCTTTCTTTGGTGCTCAAACTGATCCCAATCACCGAGCGCTTTCCGATGCTCGAGCCACGGTCGATGTGTTTCACGGAATTCTTGATCGATTAGGTTCTTTCGGAGTCACAACTCTTGAAGATCTCAAGTCATTTACAAATCGCATCACCGACTCCCAGAGGAAGAAGCGTTTTCTTGCCGAGGGGCTACCCAATTCACCTGGTGTTTACATTTTCCGTGACGAGAAGAATGAACCTCTGTACATCGGAACCACTCGTAATCTGCGAACTCGGGTACGTTCTTATTTCACCGCTGCAGAAACTCGAAAACGGATTTTGGATATGGTCTCTCTCGCAGAACGATTGGATTTCATCGAAACGCCCACAATTATCGAAGCTGAAGTCCGTGAATTGCGATTAATCGCAGAGAAGCAACCCCGCTTCAATCGCCGATCTAAATTCCAAGAGAAGGCTGTATGGGTCAAACTAACTGAGGAGAGCTTTCCCCGCTTGGTTTCAGTACGTGGCCACCGCGGACTATCGGATGACGTTGGTTGGTGCGGCCCATTCAATGGACGCGACGAGGCGGCCCGAGCAATCGAAGCCATTTATGAAGTAACGCAGATTCGTCAATGCACACCTCGCATCACTCTCAACTCCATGAAGTCCGCTAGTCCCTGCGCGCTCTTTGATATGAAGCGTTGTGGAGCCCCCTGTGTTGGTAAGGAATCAGTTGATTCATACGCCTCACACGTACTCACCACACAAGTTTCACTGCACCATGACGCAACTTCTCTCCTTGCTGCAATCAATCTTCGAATGCGAGACCTTGCAGAACAAGAGAGATTTGAAGAAGCAGCAGATATCCGCAATCGACTCAGCGCCTTCGTTCGCGGAACTGCTCGAGGACAGCGAATTCGTTCCTTGACCCGAGTGCCACATATGGTCACTGCTTTTATGGTTGCGCCTCAACAATGGGAATTTCTTGTCATTCGATATGGCCGTCTGGCAGGAACAGCGCAAGGCAGTTCTAAGAATTATCGAGAAATCGTAGAAAGTCTTGTTCTTACTGCCGACGTCGTGGTTGACAATGGCGAGATTCTTCCCGCATCACATCATGAAGAGGTAGAAGTGCTTCTCAGATATCTCAATCAAGACGGAATTCGCATCGTCGAGATTGACGGTGAATGGTCGCTGCCAGTGTTTGGATCGGGCGCTGCACGAGATCTCCTCGAAAGAGCTCGCGAAAATTCAGATGCCCTGCGTTATAAAGAAGCCTTCGCCAACTCGTTCGATAAATCAACCCAACGTTCGAGCAACTGAATAGCCGCTCCACTATCAATGGCTTGTCGGGCGTAGACGTATCCATTTGCAAGTTGTTGTTCAATCCCTAGATGAAAGTCTGCTTTAAATGCGGCAATCGCTGCTGCGGCATTGAGCAATATCGCTTCCCTATACGCTCCAGTACGTCCACCAAAGACTTCTCGAGTAATTTCTGCGTTCTCGCTGGCTGAACCACCTTGTAACTCTTCAATACTGTAAGGCTCTAGCCCAATCTCGCGTGGGTCAAAGATTTCCTTTCGAATCTCGCCCTTATTGATGATGTAAACCGTCGTTGTTGTTCCAAGAGAAATCTCATCAAGTCCGTCATCACCTCGGAATATCAGGCCTTCGCATCCCCGAGATGCAAGAACTTGGGCCACAACTGGGAGTAGTTCTGCTCGAGCTACGCCAATCGCCACCGCTACTGGCTTAGCAGGATTGGCAAGTGGGCCGAGAATATTGAAGATGGTTGGAACACCTAGTTCTTTACGTGCCGCTGCAGCGTGCTTCATTGCTGGATGGAAGACCGGAGCAAATGCGAATCCGATTCCAATTTTTCGCACACACTCTTCTACTGCTTGAGCATTCAAGGAAATATTGACGCCCAGCGCCTCCAAAAGATCAGCAGATCCGCTTTTCGAGGTTGCCGCGCGATTTCCATGTTTGATCGTTCGAGCACCAGCTGCAGTTGTGACGATAGCTGCTGCAGTTGAGATGTTTATGGTTTGTGCACCGTCGCCGCCGGTACCAACTATGTCTACCGCACGATCGGCAATGTTGATGAGTTGAGCATGTTCATACATTGAATCAACGAGCGCTCGAACTTCATTAGCCGTTTCACCCTTGGCACGCAGCGCGAGTAAAAAAGATTTAATCTCCTCAATCGCTGCATCTCCATTAAGAATCTGATTCATTGCCCAGTGCGTTGAGACCGAATCAAGTTCGTGGCCTTCACTGAGTTCTTGAAGGATCTGCTCCCACGATGGAGAACTAGAGACCATGAGAATTAGGCGTTGACGCGAGACTTACGAAAGATATCGGCGACGGTTGTGGCCAAAGTAAACGGATCAATGGGGTGAGTGACAACGCCCTCGGCGCGTGACCATCCCGCCAACCAGGCATCTGACTTTCTCCCCACAAGAACAATCACGACGCCGCAGTTGAAAACCTCGTCCTTGAGTTGCTTTGCAACTCCCAGACCACCCTCGGGCACAGATTCACCATCGAGAATGTAGAGATCGACCCGTTTGCCCGAGTCAACATAACCACGGAGGGCTGGGGCGGTAGCAAATTCAATAATTGTGTGTTCTGAGAGATCAGGCGATAGTCGCGATCCCAGCGCTTGACGGACCGTTTCGCGGACAGAAGCATCGTCAGAATAGAGGGCGATCTGCACAGTACTCTCGTTTTGGCTAGCCATGGTGTGGCAATTCTAGGGGCAGGATCGGGGTAAAGCGCGCGTGATGCGTTTCACCGCAGTAATGGCTCTCAAACCTTGATGCGCAGCAGAAAAACCAGGCTTTTCGGGAATAATGCCCCGTATGAGTAGCGCGGTCGCAACCCCACCTCGTCTGAATAGACCCAACATTGTTGCCGTTGGAACAATCGTCTGGCTTTCAAGTGAGTTGATGTTCTTCGCGGCGCTCTTCGCAATGTACTTCACAACCCGCGCAGTTCAAGGTCCAGAAAAATGGGCCGAGGGCGTTGAAACTCTCAACATTCCATTCTCGGCATTGAACACCACAGTACTTGTTCTCTCATCGGTCACCTGTCAATTTGGTGTCTTTGCAGCTGAACGTTTTCAAAATGCTCGCACTGGTTCGCTCTGGCAACTTTCTAAATGGGGCATGCGTGAGTGGTTCGCTCTTACCTTTGCTATGGGAGCTTTCTTCATCGGCGGACAGGTCTTCGAATATGCCGAGCTGGTTCATGAGGGACTAACGATCTCCTCCTCTCCTTATGGCTCTGTCTTTTACCTGGCGACTGGCTTCCACGGTCTTCATGTCACGGGCGGTTTGATCGCATTCTTAATCGTCATGATTCGAGTTTCTAAGGCAAGACGTTTCGGACATTCGCAGGCAACCACGGCAATTGTTGTGTCGTACTACTGGCACTTCGTAGATATCGTCTGGATTGCTCTCTTCTCTGCAATTTACTTGGTGCAATAAACGGAGCGTGAGATGAAATTTATTTCGAAGTATCGTCGCCATAGATTTGCCGGTCCTTTATTGCTCCTTATTGGACTGCTTTTCGTTGGCTTTGGATACAGCGTCGCGCAAGCAGCTTCAGAGAACGTCGCACTCTCATCGTCAGATAAAGCAACTTTAATTGCAGAAGGTAAAGAGATCTTTGCTCGCGGATGCTCCTCGTGCCATGGGCTCAATGCAGAAGGCGCTGGAATCGCACCTTCATTAATTGGAGTTGGCGGCGCATCGGTAGATTTCCAGGTTGCAACTGGACGTATGCCTATGGCTGACATGAGTCAACAAGCCATGCGAAAAGAACCGCTCTACACTGAAGAAGAAACCGCAGCACTTGCAGCTTATGTTGCCTCTCTTGCACCCGGACCGGCTGCAGTCACTAATGAAGAATTAGCATGGGAACGAAGTGGCGATACCGCCGAGGGTGGAGAGCTCTTCCGTAACAATTGCGCGATGTGTCATAACCTCGCAGGTCAAGGTGGCGCATTAACTCAAGGCAAGTACGCACCGACTGTCATGGGCGTCGAACCCCGTCACATTTATGAAGCAATGTTGACTGGACCTCAGGCAATGCCAGTCTTTGCTGATACAACTCTTACTCCACAAGAGAAGCTCTCTGTTATCAAGTGGATTAAACATGCGGAGAACGAACCAGCTCTAGGTGGCGCTGCACTTGGTCGAGTCGGCCCAGTAACCGAAGGCTTGCTCGCTTGGACTCTTGGACTTGGTTTGCTCATTGGAATTGCTGTCTGGCTCACAACGAAGGCGCGATAAAAAATGTCTACAGAGAACACTGGCAAAGAACTTGCTCCGCTAGCAGATCCTGGACTTCCAGAACATGTCCATCGCAAAGCCGACGTGGATCCTCGCGCGGCACAGAGAGCAGAGCGCCAAGTCGGAATTCTCTTTCTACTTTCTGTTGTAGGAACTCTCCTTTTCGTTTACGCATATGTAGGTATTGATGAAGACCTCTTTGTTTTCGTACCAGTTATGGGTAACACCAATGCTCATCAGCTCTTCTTGGGCCTTGGTCTTGCAATGGCGCTCTTCTTTATTGGAATGGCCGCTGTTCACTGGGCCAAGACACTTATGCCCGATCATGAAGTTATTGATCACCGTAAAGAGCAACGCTCCAAAAATGAAGATCGTGAAGCTTTCGTCGCAACTGTAAAAGAGCGTTCGGCAGAAGCAGGTTTGGGTCGCAGACCATTCATCAAGCGGACCATGGGACTTGCGCTCGGCTTGGTAGGTATCTCCCCCATACTTCTACTCCGTGATCTCGGACCGCTTCCAGGCAATGACCTCAATGAAACGAATTGGAAGGCTGGCACTCGCCTAGTTACCGATCCCGGTGATCGCCCCATCAAGCCTTCAGATTTAGAGGTTGGTGGCGTTGTCCAAGTTCAGCCTGAGTTTCCACCGAATAAAGAACGTCATCTTGATGATATTGCCCAAGATTCACTACTTCTCATCAGAATTCGCCCTGAAGAGTTCAATTTAGATCCCGAGAGATTGTCGTGGACCTATGAAGGCATCATCGCCTTCTCCAAGATCTGTTCTCATATGGGTTGTGCTGTAGCTCTCTATGAGCAAACCACAAAGCACCTTCTCTGCCCATGTCACCAATCAACCTTCGATGTGACTCGTGCCGCAAAAGTTATCTTTGGACCAGCAGCCCGACCACTGCCACAATTACCCATTACCGTTGATAACGAGGGTTACCTTGTGGCGAAAGCGCCATTCAACGAAGCAGTAGGACCAAGTTTTTGGGGGCGTGATTCCAAGTGAGCGCACGTGAACGCGTAGCAGGACAAGTAGCAAATTATGTAGACGAGCGCACTGGCTCCGCCAAATGGTTGAAGAAGACACTCACAAAGGTCTTCCCTGATCACTGGTCATTCATGCTCGGTGAGATTGTTCTCTACTCTTTTATTATCTTGTTGCTCTCTGGAACCTTTCTAACTTTCTGGTTTGACCCCTCAATGCGCGAGGTTGAGTACGAAGGTTCCTACGAACCGCTTTCAGGTTTGAAGATGTCTGCTGCGTACGCATCCACACTTCATATCTCATTCGATGTCCGCGGTGGTCTACTGATGCGCCAGATCCATCACTGGGCGGCTCTGATTTTCATGGCTGCAATGGTTGCCCACTTGATGCGCGTCTTCTTTACCGGCGCTTTCCGTAAGCCACGTGAATTCAACTGGATTATCGGCGTCGGACTTCTCACACTCGGAATTGTTGAAGGTTTCTTGGGTTACTCACTTCCTGATGATTTGCTCTCAGGTACTGGAATTCGAATCGCAGAAGCGATTATTCAGGCGATACCTGTTGTGGGTTCTTATCTCTCGTACTTTATTTTCGGTGGAGCTTTCCCCGGTGAGATGTTTATCCAACGCATCTACACAGTCCACATCCTGCTGATCCCAGGAATCTTCTTGGCTCTGATTACTGCTCACTTGATGTTGGTCTGGTACCAGAAGCACACTCAATATCCTGGTCCTGGTCGCACTGAGAAGAACGTTGTTGGCTATCCATTGATGCCGGTTTATATGGCAAAAGCTGGCGGATTCTTCTTTATCGTCTTTGGAGTAACAGCCTTCCTCGGTGCCGTTGCCTCTATCAACCCAGTGTGGATTTATGGTCCGTACAACCCAGGTCAGATTGGCGCAGGCTCACAACCTGACTGGTACATGGGCTGGCTCGATGGATTAGTGCGCATGGCTCCGCCTATTGAGACACATGCTTTCGGTTACACCATTTCATGGAACATCCTCATACCTGGATTAATCATTCCGGGAATCATCTTCACCGGTATGGCGCTCTATCCATTTATTGAGAGTTGGATGACTGGCGATAAGCGCGAACATCACATCTTGGATCGTCCGCGCAATGCCCCCAATCGCACCGCACTTGGCGCAATGTCAATCACCTTTATGTTGGTCACTTTGATCAACGGTGGAAATGATTTGCTTGCAACTCACTTTGATTTATCAATTAATCAAATCATGTGGTTTTCACGTATCGGAGTCATCGTGCTGCCGCCACTTGTATTCGTAATCACTAAGCGCATCTGTCTCTCGCTGCAGCGCGCCGATCGCGAGTTAGTTCTCCACGGTCGCGAAACTGGACGCCTCGTCATGTTGCCGCATGGAGAATTCATTGAGGTCCACGAACCACTTTCCCAGGAGAAGCTCTTTACACTTACTCAACATGAACAGCCTGCTGCTATCGAACCAGTGGCTGCCGATGAGAACGGCGTACGAAACCCTAAAGGTGCAAAGGCCAAGCTTCAGGCTCGTCTATCTCGAGCTCACAGCGAGCAAGTCGCTAAGCCAAGCCCGAAGGAAATGCTGGAGATTGAAGACCACCACTAATCGGTGGATTTTTCGCAATACTTCTTTAGTCGTACCAGCGTTTTCGCTACCGCAATCTGTGTGAATGGGTAAGCCTTGCGAGCTTCCAGCCACCAATTAAAGGGAGACTTAGTGGCGTCAAAAGTTTCGGTGACGACTGTTTGCGTGGGCGTGATTTCTTTAAGTTCATAGCGCCAGATCCACCGACCTAGGTGGCGCCACGCAATCAACTTTCCTTCTTCAAACTCTACGACCCGATTAGTGATGCGGTATTTCACGCCAATCTTCATATTCATGCTGAATTTAGAGCCAAGCGTGAGTCTCGTAGGTCCATTGATGACCGACTTCACCGAATGACTTCCATCAATAACTGGGTGCATCTGGGGATCGGCAAGCAGGTTGAAGATTGTCGAGATGGGCGCATTGATAATGATGGAGGCAGATTTCTTCTTCTTATGTCCCGTCTCAACAATGTCGGCCCGGAGTTCCATATGGATTGCCTTTCTAGGGCGAGTTTTAGTGGTGCGAATCTGCGCCGTAAGGCGAGTTTGATGGACGTTCGTATTCGAGTACAAAACCCATCACAGAGATAATGAGTGCGCCAACCGCAATTAATGTTAGCCACCAGCCAATAATCAAGCCCACGCCAGCCGCAGTTGCCGCAAGTCCGACTGGAAGTGGCCACCAAGAATGCGGACTGTAAAAACCTAATTCTCCAGCGCCATCTGAAATGAGCGCGTCGGGATTATCTTCAGGAAGGACTCCCCCAGTGCGACGATTAAGGAACCAGAAGTAATAACCGATGATGAGAGCAAGACCTGCGCTCAAAAAGATCGCAGTAATGCCCAGCGGCTCACCACCCAGTTGCCAGTAGACGACTCCCACGAGCATGTAGAAAGCAAAGAGGAAGAGAAAGAGACGGTAGCCCAGCTTCATATCGCTTAGTGTCCTTCAATCTTAGAAACATGTGGATGGTGAAGATCGAATGCTGGACGCTCTGAACGAATCTCAGGCATACGGTAGAAGTTATGGCGAGGAGGCGGACACGATGTTGCCCACTCGAGAGATGCACCGTAACCCCATGGATCATCTGAGGTGACCTTAGGTGACTTACGAGAGATCCAGACGTTAATGGCAAATGGAATCATCGACAACGCGAGCAATGTTGATCCCACGGTTGAGATCATGTTCATCGTTGTGAAGCCATCGGTCGCCAGGTAATCGGCATAACGACGTGGGAAGCCTTTAATTCCCAACCAATGCTGAATCAAGAATGTTGTGTGGAAACCGATGAAAAGGGTCCAGAAGTGAATCTTTCCAAGTGTCTCGTTGAGCATCCGTCCGGTCATCTTTGGCCACCAGAAATAGAAGCCAGCAAACATGGCGAACACGACTGTTCCGAAGAGAACATAATGGAAGTGCGCCACCACGAAGTAGGAGGCAGAGACAGCAAAATCAAGCGGTGGGCTAGCCAAAATCACGCCAGTGAGTCCACCTAGTAAGAAGGTAATCAAGAATCCAAGGACCCAGATCATCGGAGTCTCAAAGGTTATGGAGCCTCGCCACATCGTTCCGATCCAATTGAAGAACTTCACACCGGTAGGAACTGCAATCAAGAAGGTCATGAAGGAGAAGAATGGGAGCAGAACTTGGCCAGAGGTGTACATATGGTGGGCCCATACCGCAACCGACAGTGCAGCAATCGCAATTGTTGCAGCAATCAATCCCTTATAACCAAAAATTGGTTTGCGTGAGAAGACTGGAAGGATTTCGCTGGCAATTCCAAAGAATGGAAGAGCAAGGATATAAACCTCAGGGTGACCAAAGAACCAGAAGAGATGTTGCCACAGCATCGCTCCACCATTGGCAGGATCAAAGATTTGCGAACCAAAGAGGCGATCAGATTCGAGCCCTAAGAGCGCCGCGGCCAGAGGTGGGAATGCAATGATTACCAAAATTGATGTGAGGAGAACGTTCCAGGAGAAGATCGACATGCGGAACATCGTCATTCCAGGAGCGCGCATTGTGAAAATAGTCGTAATGAAATTGACGCCACCAAGAATTGTTCCCAGACCGCTGACGGCAAGTCCCATGATCCAGAGATCTGCACCGATTCCGGGTGAGTAAATATTGTTCGATAGCGGCGCGTATGCCGTCCATCCAAATGAAGCTGCTCCACCAGGGCTCAAGAAACCAGCAAATGCAACGATTCCACCGAACAAGTAGAGCCAATAAGAGAGCATGTTCATGCGAGGGAAAGCAACATCTGCAGCACCGATTTGCAGCGGCATGATTACGTTGGCAAAACCAACAAAGAGTGGTGTTGCAAACATCAGCAACATGATGGTGCCGTGCATTGTGAAGACCTGGTTGTACTGCTCAGAGCTTAAGAACTGCATGCCGGGGCGAGTTAATTCAGCGCGAATTAAGAGCGCCAAAATGCCTCCGATAAGGAACCACGCAAATGAGGTCACCAAATAGAGGTAACCAATCGTTTTGTGGTCAGTGCTCGTCAGAATCTTGACCGCTAGACGCCCTTTACTTGTGCGGGTCGGAGCCTGCGAAGGCGCTTCATCCAAGGTAGGACGAGTTGCATAGGTTGTCATGCGTTAGCACCAACTTTCAGCGATTGGATATAGGCGTCGTATTCGGATGGAGTCACAACTTTGACGGTAAAGCGCATCTGTGAGTGCTGGCGTCCACAGAGAATATTGCAGAATCCGCGGAACTCACCTAATTCATTTGCGGTGAACTCCAACTGATTTGTTACGCCAGGGATGTTCTGCATCTGAATCATGAAGTCGGGAACCCAGAATGAATGAATAACATCCGAGGCAGTGAAGGTGAATCGAACAGTTTCGCCCAACGGCATATACAAAGTAGGCGGTTGTGCCGGAGTACCAGTCACTGTTGAGCCAGGGCCAGCTTCTTCATAGGTGAATTGCCACGACCATTGAATTCCATTGACGGTTACATCGTGTACTTCAGTCGAAGATGCTGGTGATACGGCAACGATTTCGCTCTCAGCCTTGGCGGTATAGCCAAAAAGAACTGCAACGATAATAAAAGGAATCACTGTGTAGGCAATCTCTGCTGGAATGTTGTATTGAAATTGCTTTGGGAATGGCGCATCGTCTTTTTTGCGATGAAAGATCGGCGGCCAGAGAATCAATATGAGGGTAAATGCACCGACGATTGCTGCGGTTAACCACGCGCCTTGCCAGAGCTGGAAGGAGGATTCGTTGACGCTAGAGACGTTACCGCGATATCCAACGCCGGTAACCTCTTGATTTGAGCAGCCCGCCAACAGAGTGGTGGATCCCAGAAGCGCAAAGACCGATAAGCGGCGAAGCATGGGTCAAGGATAGTCGCACCTCGCATCTACGCCCATTAGCAGGTAGCGTTCCAAGGGTGTCCCCTATCACAGCGCAGGGAAATGCATCCCAGGACTTTCAGAGTGATCTTCCATTACATCCTGCTGCCTCAGATTTGCTCGCTCACTTCTTCTCCATAGGTTGGCCAGACCCCACAAAACTTCATCAGCAGTCTGCCCATCTTCGCAATATGGTGGGCGCTGCCAAAGAAATAATCGCCAGCAACCTAGGTCTGCAACTCACGGAATTAGAGTTTGTTGGGGAGCTCGGTTTTGGTTTTCAAACCGCGCTCGGCGGATTGATGCAGGACTCAGGTCGACCATTTATTCATTCCCAGATTGATCGTCAGGTCGTACATGCATTCGCTCGCAGCCACTCCGTTCGGGGTGGCATGGTGAAAGTTTTGCAGCCTACAACTGATGGCAGCGTTGACTTCTCTGTAATCGAAGAACATCCATCATCGATTCTTTCGTGGCAAGCCACCAACCGCGAGACGGGAGTCATACAAGAATCACCAACCAATGTTTCAGACAGCTTGATCTTTGCCGATATGACTGCAAGTTATCCGCTCAATCGATTGCCAGAACGCTGGGATAGCGCACTGTGGGATCCCCGTAGTTTTGCTGGACCACAGGGTTTAGCAATTATTGGAATCTCTCAAACATCACGATGGCGTAACCCTGGCCCACAGATCGATAATCGCCGGGTATTCGGTTCATTTTCAAAACCCTTACTGCTTGCTACTGCGGTTGCTCTGGAAAATTGGATAAAGACGAGTCAAGAAAACTTGGCACATCTCAAGGAACTCAATGCCACGGTGCGAGACTTGATCAAGAGACTCCTGCCTCATGCGATTGTTGCAGGCGATCCATCAAAGTCAGATCCGCGTTATATCGCACTTGCAATTCCCAATGTCATCGCCGAGGAAGTCCTACGCAAAGTTGAAACGCAAGGATTCCTGATTGATGCAGGATCAGCTTGTGGTGCAGGAGCACTGGAGCCAAGTCACGTGCTTACAGCGCTAGGAATGCCGACAGATGGAAACCTACGAATTACCCTCAAGCCAGAACATAGCCGCGAGGGCGTTGAATCTTTAGTTAAAGGAATCGCCGCAAGCGCATGAGCCCTGGGCATTGGGATTATCAATCGTGAATCCCTGCTTAGCAATTGTGTCGACAAAATCAATCGTCGCACCCATCAAATAAGGCGTGCTCATCTTGTCGGTGACAACCTTGACGGTTCCGAATTCGACAACTGAGTCACCATCAAGAGCGCGATCATCAAAATAAAGTTGGTAACGCAGACCTGAGCAACCTCCAGGTTGGACAGCTACGCGAAGACTGAGATCATCACGGCCTTCTTGAGCCAGAAGAGCGGAAACCTTTTCGGCAGCACCAGGAGTCAGGTTGATGCCAGTAGTTGTAGTAGGTGTGGCGCTTGTTTCGGTGCTCATATCAGTCTCTCCGTTGGTTCCGCGTTAGGTGATGTGACAGTTAAGAAATCTCTCATTCCGACAACGCATACTTTACTCCCCGCATTCCCTTTTTTCGCGCGATAATGGCTCCATGATGACCTCGCTAACAGACCTTCTCTTGCTGGGTCGTGGAACTGACCTATCAAGTGAGCGTGGGGTCTCATGCACCGGAGAACTTCCAGCGGCTAGCGACCCCGATCTGGTCTCTCGTGCCACTGCTGCGCGTAAGGCGCTCGGCGATAGAGCAATGATCTTGGGTCATCACTATCAGCGAGATGAGGTCATTCAATTCGCAGATATCACCGGCGACTCGTTCAAGCTTGCACAAGCGGCAGCCGACAACTCCAGCGCCGAGTACATTTTTTTCTGCGGAGTTCACTTCATGGCAGAGAGCGCCGATATTCTCACTAGCGCCAATCAGAAAGTGATTCTCCCCGATCTAGCAGCCGGTTGTTCGATGGCAGATATGGCAACTGCCGCGCAAGTTAACGATGCCTGGAAAGTTTTTACCAAGTTGGGCATCAACTCTCGCACTATTCCAGTCACATATATGAATTCATCCGCAGCAATCAAATCGTTCACCGGGGAAAATGGCGGCACTATTTGCACGTCATCAAATGCCGAACGCGCAATGCGCTGGGCATTTGAGCAAGGCGAGAAGATCTTCTTCCTACCGGATCAACATCTAGGGCGAAATACCGCTGTCCTTCGTCTGGGGCTTTCGCTGGAGGATTGCGTGGTCTGGAATCCATGGAAACCAAATGGAGGATTGACCGACCAAGAGATTCTTGATGCCAAGGTAATTCTCTGGCGCGGACACTGCTCTGTTCATGGTCGCTTTAGCATCGAGAATATCCGCGAAGTTCGAACGCGCGTTCCTGGAATCAATGTGATTGTTCATCCCGAGTGTCAGCACGACGTTGTTAAGGACGCTGATGTTGTTGGCAGCACTGAGATGATTATTAAGACGGTTACTTCAGCGGCGCCCGGCACATCGTGGGCGGTTGGCACCGAACTCAACCTGGTAAAGCGTCTAGCTGCGACGAATCCGGATAAGTCTGTGATCTTCCTGGATAAGACAGTCTGCTACTGCTCGACTATGAACCGGATTGATCTCCCCCATCTAGTGTGGTCAATGGAGTCGATTGTTGAAGGACGTTTGGTCAATCAGATCAGCGTTGATCCGACAACAGCGCACCATGCCCGAGTTGCGCTCGAGCGAATGCTGGCTTTACCGTAGGGCGCATGGCTGACGAGAATCTGCAGGCGAAAAAGAAGGCTGAGAAAAAGGGCCGTCCTACACCGAAACGTAAGGAAGCCGAGCAACAACGCATTGTTAATCGTCTAGCTCCTGCTGCGACCAAGGAAGCTAAGAAATTGCAGAAAGCTCAAGCACGAGTACTGCGTGCTCAGCAACGCGATGCGTATATGCGTGGAGATGAAAATGCTTTACCGCCGCGCGATAAAGGTCCAGTCAAGAGATTCATCCGCAACTATGTGGACTCTCGCCGTTCAATTGGCGAATTCTTCCTACCAATCATCGTTCTTGTTCTCTTTATGACTTTAATTCCAGTTGTCTATGTCCAATTCGCCGCAATTGCATTGATGTACTCAGCGCTAATTTTCTCTGTGATCGATGGCTACTTCTTATCGCGTCGAATCAAACGGGAAGTTTCCGAACGTTTTCCTGAGGCCCCTTTGAAGGGATTAGGAATGTACGGCTGGCTCCGCTCGACCCAGATCAGACGTCTGCGTGCTCCTCTCCCCCAAGTAAAACGCGGGGAAAAGATTTAGCTTTTTAGGCCCGAGGATTTGGGCTAATCGTCTTTGTAGGATCTTTCTCTGGAAGTGAACCCAATACTCGATCAATATCTTTCATGGTCTCGCTGCTCAATTTCACGCCACTTGCCTTGACGTTCTCTTTAATCTGAGAAGGCTTTGTCGCGCCAATGATCGCGCTGGAGACATTGGGGTTCTGTAGAACCCAGGCAACTGCGAGTTGAGCGAGCGTCAATCCTTCCCGCTCTGCGATTGGTTTGAGATTTTGTACTGCGGTCAACACTGAATCATTCATCCACCGTGAAATCATATTTGCGCCACCCTTTTTATCTGTAGCGCGCGAGCCTTGAGGTGGCTTCTTTCCTGGCAGATACTTTCCAGTCAACGCTCCTTGTGCGATGGGAGACCAGACAATCTGTCCGATACCTTCTGATTTACAGAGCGGATCCACTTTGCTCTCGATGACTCGCCACAACATCGAGTACTGAGGTTGGCTGGATACAAATCGCGTGTAGCCCCGAGCATTTTGAATTTTCAGCGCGCTAGAAATCTGTTCTGCGTTCCATTCAGAGAAACCGATATACATAACTTTGCCTTGACGGATGAGATCATCAAAGGCAGAGAGGCTCTCTTCCAGAGGGGTTTCGAAATCGAAGCGATGGAATTGATATAGGTCTAGGTGATCAGTCTGTAATCTCTTCAACGATGCATGCACTGATTCCATAATGTGTTTGCGAGAAAGACCTCGATCGTTCTTTCCGGTGCCAGTGGGCCAATAAACCTTGGTCAACAATTCATATGACTCGCGCTTGATTCCTTTAAGGGCTTTACCAAGAACAGTTTCGGCACGAGTGCCGGCATAGACATCGGCTGTGTCAAAGGTGGTGATACCCGAATCAAAAGCTGCACGCACACACTTGACGGCAGCGTCTTGCTCTACTTGGGAGCCGTGTGTGATCCAATTTCCATAGGTAATCTCTGAAACATACATACCTGAACTACCGAGACGTCTATATTCCATAAGCCGAAAGCGTAGTGGCTCCTTGCACGTAGGTCACTTTGGTGGTTTATTAGCGCCACAACTTCATAGCTCCACAGCCTTATGGAATGGGGAAGTCGGTGAAAATCCGACGCTGACCCGCAACCGTGAGCTTGTCTCGGTTTTACCGCCGCTGCAAGTAAGTCGGATTACCACCCACAAGGCTTTCTTTACCACCCGTCGAGGTTTACGGGGCGGAATTTTTTTTCGCCGTCGTGAACTCCTTTTCTCATTGAAAGGTTCACATGCTCAGCAAGAATTTGTTTCTCAAAAAATCTTCTCAAACCATCATTGCAATAGCGCTCTTAGCCAGCTCAATATTTTCGCTCTCGCCATCACACTCTGCTACTGGGTACCGATACTGGGGATACTTCCAAGCAGCATCTGGCGCAACAACCTGGACAGCCGCAATGACTGGACCTTCGGTGGAAGTTAAAGATGGTGATGTCGAAGGTTGGACATTCGTCTTTAGTAACAATGACATCCCAGCAGTCTCGCCCATGATGGAGCCTGACTTTGCATCTCTCTGCGAAGGAACACCTGAAGCTTCTGGCAAGGTCCGCGTGGGACTCGTAGTTGATTTCGGCGCTGGAAACATTGCACCAGAGGGTGAAACACCTCGTGAATTCTTCTCCGATTGCGTTGTAGTTCCAGCTGGATCAGTCGGACTTGATGTACTCGAAGCAGCGCTTGATGTGCGCGCAAGTGAATCAGGACTTATCTGCGGAATCGCTGGGTACCCCGCACAAGAATGTGGTGCTGAAGTTGAAGCTCCTGCTGCAGAAGAAATCTCAACAACTGCTGCTCCTATCGAGGAGAGCGAGCCAGCCGAAAGTAATGCTCCTATTCTCTTGGGTGCATTAGCCGTGCTGTTGATCTTGAGCTTCATTCTCAACCGTCGTCGCAATAAGTAATACTCCTACGAGTCGTCATGGCCCAGAATCGCCGTCAGAGTTTTCATCCACTCTTCTGGTGGTTCTGGGCTGTACTCATGTCGACGCTCCTCTTCATTATTGATCAGCCATTGCTGTCATTCGGTTTCATTGTCATATCCATCGCATTGGTCTGGTTTTTTCGAAGCGGCTCCTATTGGTACAAGACTTTCGCTTGGGCCGTGAGATTTGCTGCTATCGCTTTCTTTATCAGAATGGCAATCGGGTTTCTCATAGGAGTACCAATGCCAGGACGAACTCTTTTTACTATTCCTCAAGTTAATCTCCCTGACTTCTTGGTAGGAATAAGAGTTGGCGGTCCTGTCACTTCACAGCGCTTGCTGAGCACGTTAGAAGAAGCATTAACTCTCTCGGCGTTAATTTTGATTTTCGCTGCAGCTAATTCATTAAGTAATCCGCATAGTTTGTTGCGAGTACTTCCTAAGCGGTTCTACGGAATTGGCTTAGCCAGTGTCATTGCTAGTTCCGTTGCGCCACAAACAGCCCGCAGCATTCTTCGCGTCCGCAATGCCAAGAGATTACGGGGCCAGCAATCCTCTGGAATTCGCTCGTGGCGAAATGTTGCTATGCCAGTTCTGGAAGATTCGTTAGAAAGATCCATTGACCTTGCCGCCAGTTTGGAGTCACGCGGCTATGGTTATTTCAAGAATCCAACTCGTTACAGACCAGAGAAGTGGCAGCGTCGGGATTTACTTGCCCTGAGTGGACCGGGATATGGGCTAATTGTTGTTCTCGCAATTCCCAGCCTCTCACCCATCATCGTCGGATTGCTGATACCTCTTTTCGCACTAACTCCGGTGTTCGCCTCATGATTACTTTCTCGAATGTTTCTCTTATCTATCCAAACTCTGAGCGCACAATCATTGAAGATGCAACATTCAGCGTAAACGAGGGTGAATTGGTTCTGCTGATGGGACACACAGGCGCAGGCAAGAGCTCAGTATTGAAATTGATCAACGGCTTAGTTCCACACCACACTGGTGGAATTCTCTCTGGAGAGATAACTGTGGCAGGCCGCTCCACTCGTTCAATCAAACCAGGTGAACTGGCAGACGTCGTTGGAATCGTTGGTCAGAATCCAATCAATGGATTTGTCTCAGACATCGTTGAAGAAGAGATTGCTTTTGGTTTAGAAACTATTGGCATCGCCCCTGATGTCATGCGCAAACGAGTTGAGGAAGTTCTTGATCTTCTTGCACTTGCACCTCTGCGTAAGCGTGCGATTTCGCAACTCAGTGGCGGCGAACAACAGCGTGTCGCCATTGCGGCGGCCCTGGTCACCAACCCCAAAGTCTTGCTTCTCGATGAACCCACCAGCGCACTTGATCCCATCGCCGCTGAAGAGGTTCTCTCAATTCTGCATCGTTTAGTTCATGATCTTGGACTTACAGTGATCATCTCTGAGCATCGACTTGAACGGGTGATTCAGTTCGTCGATCGCATCATTTTGATTCATGGCGACGGAACCCTCGATTTAGGGTCTGCAGAAGAGGTATTGAGAAATTCGCCGATTGCTCCCCCATTGGTTGACCTCGCGCGTGCATTAAAGATGCCAACCATCCCATTAAGTATTCGTGAGTTTCGTAAAAACGCACCCGCATTTGAGATTGCCGAGTCTCGTACCGAAAGCGCTCCGCTGGAAACTGGAGAAGTCGTGCTCCGCATCTCGGGACTAACTGCGGCTTATGAAGAGTCTGCAAGAACTTATGCTCTCTCTAACATTGATCTTGAGATATCTCGCGGTGAAGTAGTTGCGCTGATGGGTAGGAACGGTGCAGGAAAGACAACGCTACTCAAGTGCGCGGTTGGGCATTCGCCGATTGTTCAAGGCAAAGTCACGGTGCTGGACAGAGACCCACAAACTTTTGCTGACCAAGAACTAATTCGTCACGTGGGATATGTCCCTCAAGAGCCGAGCGATCTTCTCTATGCACAAACAGTTGAAGAAGAGTGCGCCTTTGGCGATCGCGATAACAATGTCGCTGAAGGAACCACGCTGGATATCTATCGTGCACTGATGACAATCCCAAGTTTGAAGTCACATCCTCGTGAGATCTCTGAAGGTCAGAGGTTGGGATTGGCTTTGAGCATCATTCTTTCAGCGAGGCCACCATTGGTCATTCTTGATGAGCCGACACGTGGTCTTGATTATGAAGCGAAGAGAGTCCTAGTTCGCAATCTGCGCAGAATTGCCCACCAAGAGCGCCGCGCTGTTTTTATCTCTACCCATGATGTTGAACTCGTCGCAGAAGTAGCAGATCGCGTTATCTTCCTCGCAGATGGAGAGCTCATTGCAAATGGAACTACACGACAAGTTTTAACTGCCTCTCCCGCTTTTGCCCCACAGGTTTCTAAAGCTCTTCCTCATTCACCTTGGCTCACGGTCACTGAGGTAGAAAGTTACGTCAATGCCCAGAAGTAGTCTTGCGAGAGTTCAGTTAAGTCCTCTCTTACTTTTTCTTGGTTCAACTTGTGGAGTTATTGCATTCACCTGGCCCTTGTATTTGCCGAATTCGGATTTCGTACTTCTCCAAGCATCGTCTGCAAGGTTGCTCGCTATTGTTGTTGCGGCATTTGGTATCGCACTTGTCGCCCTGGAAATCTCTCGTGGAGCAATGGATAGTAAATCTGTGGCGCTCCTTGGAGTTCTCTCTGCCCTCATCGCTGCGCTACGTCTTGTTGGCGCAGGTGCAATTGGCATCGAACCCATGTGGTTCTTGCTCATTCTTGCTGGGCATGTTTATGGAAAATACTTTGGATTTTCACTTGGCATTATCTCGATGGCAGTCTCCGCATTGTTGACGGGTGGAATTGGGCCGTGGCTACCATTCCAGATGATTGCCGCTGGTTGGATTGGCTTGCTTGCAGGTTTTGCTGCATCCAAAGTTACTCCAGCCTTCGAACGCTTCTATCTGATAATTCTCGGAATTCTTTCTTCACTTGGTTTTGGCTTACTGATGGATCTACAACTCTGGCCCTGGCTCACCAGCACTGACACGCAACTCTCTTTCGTACCAGGAGCCGGAATAGCCGAAAACTTGGAGCGATTCCTAGTTTTTCATCTCACTACTGCACTCGCATGGGATATTCCGAGGGCGTTGACCACCGCACTGCTTATTGCAATGACAGCGAAACCGATTCTGAACTCTTTAAAGCGGGCTCGTACTCGTTTGAACTTTACTTCACATGTGAAGGTACAAAAGGTAATCGCTTAACTAAGGCCTCACTCGTTCGGCCTCGTACATCAATCAGAACGCGACTTTCATTTGAGAGGCGAATTGACATAAGTGCTAGCGCAATGCCGGTTTTAAGAGTCGGCGAGAAAGTTCCGCTCGTCACGGTTCCGATTACTTCACCTGAATCGTTTTTGACCTGCATTCCCGCTCGTGGAATCCCACGATCTGTGACTTGTAGCGCCTGAAGAACTCTATGTTTCTTGGATTCTCGTTGGCTGGCGAGCACTTCCTTGCCCCAGAAATTTTTCTCCCATGCGATGGCCCAGCTTGCACTTGCTTCGACCGGACTAATGGATAACGAAAGTTCGTGTCCATGCAGTGGATAACCCATTTCGGTACGCAAGGTATCTCGCGCTCCTAAGCCTGCAGCTAGACCGCCGCATGAGTGAACCGCATCAAGAAGTAGATTCCAGATTTGCGGAGCATCACTCCAGGGCGTAAGGATTTCATAACCACGCTCCCCTGTGTATCCAGTACGGCAGAGAGTGATCGCAACTCCAGCAAGTGTTGTCGATGCAAAAGACATGTACTCCAAGTTGGAGTCGATTCCCAATGCTTGCAATACCTTCTGCGCATTCGGACCTTGTAGAGCTAGTACCGAAAATTTCTCATGTTGATTCTCTATCGCAATTCCAAGGGGCGCAGCTGCAACGAGACGCGCTACGACATCTGCGGTATTGGCAGCGTTGGGAATGAGAAATACCTGCTCCGAGGAATATCGATACGCGATGAGGTCATCAACCACGCCTCCGCTTTCCTGATCGCAGAGCAAGGTGTATTGCGCTTGGCCATCAGAGATTTTCGCCAGGTCGTTAGTCAGAATTGAATTGAGAAAATCAACCGCTCCAGGACCTGTCACAAGCGCTTTGCCAAGGTGAGATACATCGAAGAGTCCCACGCTCTCACGAACGGCACGATGTTCGTTGAGAACTCCGCCACCGGCACTCGCTGGATATTCAATTGGCATCTCCCAGCCACCAAAATCGGCGAGTTTGGCTCCAGCTGAAATATGGAATCCATGTAATGGCGAATACCGGCTCACTCGAATAACCTACCCCCATGCCCTCAATTCGTGCGACTGATAGCTCCGTTGTAGAAGATATCTTGGTAGTTGGATTTGCTAGAGATAAGAAGAGTAAGAAGTTCTCTATCGCATCTGGCGATCTCAAAGTTGATAAAACTCCACTGCTGGAAGCCCTCGATGATCTTGGAGCCACTGGCGCCGCCGACGAAGTAATCAAACTTCCAGGCAATGCGACGAAGTTAGTAGTCCTGACTGGACTCGGCGAAGCACAAAGCGGAGGCAACTATCCGCATGAAATCCTCCGCCGCGCAGCTGGCGCAGCGGCGCGAAGTCTTGCCGGCCATAGCTCTGCCACCTTCGCTCTTCCACATTCATCGGTCGCCGAGTTTGCGGCCATCGCTGAAGGTGCGCTACTTGGCGCTTATGCATTTGATGAGTTCCGTGGATCCTCTAAAGCCGATAGAAAGTCTCCGCTTGGAAAAGTCTCCGTCTTTACCAAGAACTCAAAGAAGTCAGAGTTCACCAAAGCTCTCACAAGAAGCCAAGTGATCGCCAAGTACACACACATTGTCCGCGATCTCATTAACACGCCACCAAGTCATCTCACACCAGATTCTTTCTGCCAGCGATTTAAAAAGTTGTCGTCAGGAACAAAAGTCAAAGTTGAGATACTCAATGACTCTCAATTACGAAAATTAGGGTACGGCGGAATCATTGGAGTTGGACAGGGATCTGCAAATCCTCCTCGTCTCTTACATCTTTCCTACACCCCTGCGTCTTCTAAAGGCGCAAAGAAGCTCAAGCGATATGCATTTGTAGGAAAAGGAATCACCTTCGATACTGGCGGGCTCGCTCTTAAACCTGCACAGGGTATGGAAGCAATGAAGTCAGATATGAGCGGTGCTGCTGCTGTCTCTGCTGCAATTCTCGCTATTGCAGAACTCGGACTTCCTATTGCAATTGATGCATGGGCTCCATTGGCGGAAAACATGGTGAGCGACACTGCTACTCGCCCCAGTGACATCATCACGATTTATGGAGGCAAGACGGTAGAAGTTCTCAATCCGGATGCAGAAGGTCGTCTCGTTCTTGCAGATGCGATGATGAGAGCTGCAGAAATTGGCAAGAAAGCCGGCGGTCTCGATGGTCTGATTGATGTTGCAACTCTCACTGGAGCGCAAGTTGTTGCTCTCGGTACTCGCACAAGCGCAGTTATGACCAACAATGTTGATTTCTCGGAATCATTCCTGAAACTTGCTGAACGAACAGGCGAACAGTTCTGGCCAATGCCTTTGCCGGAAGAGTTGCGCGCATCCTTAGATTCACCAGTTGCAGATATTGCGAATATCGGAGATCGCATGGGTGGCATGCTGGTCGCCGGACTCTTCCTCAAAGAATTTGTGGCTCCTGAGTTGCCATGGCTCCACCTCGATATCGCAGGCCCGGCCTATAACGATGGAAAGCCGCATGGATACACCCCGGTGGGCGGAACAGGTGTCGCACTTCGCACTCTGGTCGCGCTTGCCGAGTCCTCAGCATCCCAGTGATGCTGGCAAGATAGGAGAGTTGAACATTGTTCTTGCTTCATCTGATCTGTGAGGTTATTCGTGGCGAACTTTGATGTAGTGGTACTCGGTGGCGGAAGCGGCGGTTATGCCTGCGCTCTACGTGCGGCTCAACTTGGACTCAACGTCGTTCTTATTGAGAAGGATAAGTTGGGTGGCACCTGTCTTCACCGTGGCTGCATTCCTACAAAAGCGCTCCTCCATGCAGGCGAAATTGCAGACAACACTCGCCATGCGGCTGAGTTTGGCGTCAAGGCTGATTTTCACTCCATGGATATGGTTGCAGTCAACGCCTACAAAGATGGCGTCATAACGAAGTTACATAAGGGTCTTCAAGGCCTTGTGAAGTCTCGCAACATCACCTATGTCGAAGGATCAGGACGTTTAGTTTCTCGCGATACTGTCGAAGTCAACGGTGAGCGATACACCGGAAAGAACGTGGTTCTAGCCACCGGTTCATATGCGAAATCACTTCCTGGCCTCGAGGTTGATGGCACAACCATCGTTACGAGCGATCACGCAATGCATATGACTCATGTCCCGAAATCAGTCATCGTTCTTGGTGGTGGCGTTATTGGATGTGAGTTTGCATCGGTATGGAAATCATTTGGCGCTGAGGTAACAATTATTGAGGCGCTTCCCCACCTTGTAGCGCTTGAAGATGAATCGTCAAGTAAGCAACTAGAGCGCGCATTCCGTAAACGTGGAATTAACTTCGAACTCGGTACAAAATTCAAGAGCGCAAGCAAAACCGCTAAGGGTGTTACCGTCACTCTGGAAGATGGTAAAACTTTCGATGCTGAAGTTCTGCTTGTCGCCGTAGGCCGTGGCCCAGTTTCCAATGGTTTGGGCTATGAAGAACAAGGCATCAAGATGGATCGTGGCTACATTCTGGTAGACGATAAGTGCCGCACTAATATTCCAGGAATCTGGGCGGTTGGAGATTTAATTCCAACCTTGCAACTAGCTCACGTCGGATTCGGTGAGGGCATATTGGTTGCTGAAGAGATTGCGGGCTTAAATCCACGTCCCATCAACTACGACGGCGTTCCGCGAGTTACCTACTCCGAGCCTGAGGTTGCATCTGTTGGACTCACTACTGCCGCTGCAAAAGCGCAAGGTTACGACGTAGTAGAACTCAATTACGACTTAGCAGGAAATGGAAAAGCTCAGATTTTGAAAACAGCAGGTTCGATCAAATTGGTTTCACAGAAGAACGGTCCAGTTCTCGGTATCCATATGGTCGGATCGCGTGTTGGTGAACTTCTCGCTGAAGCGCAACTCATTTTCAACTGGCAAGCCGATGCAAATGATGTAGCGCCGCTTATTCACGCTCATCCCACCCTCTCTGAAGCCATGGGCGAGGCTCATTTAGCACTGGCTGGAAAACCACTTCACGCACATGGATAATCAGTCCCTCATTACTGGATCGGAGACAAAGCGATGACATTCTCGGTGAAGATGCCAGCTCTCGGTGAGAGCGTAACTGAGGGAACAGTTACTCGATGGCTCAAAGCTGAAGGTGATCAAGTTGCCCTCGATGAACCACTTCTAGAAGTCTCGACAGACAAAGTTGATACCGAGATTCCATCACCGGCAGCCGGAGTTCTCCAGAAGATTGTTGTCGCAGTAGATAGCGTCGTTCCAGTCGGAGCCGAACTTGCAGTAATTGCTGATGGTGCATCCGCTCCTGCAACACCAGCTGCGCCTGCGGCTCCCGCAGTAGCTGCAGCTCCAGCTCCAGCACCAACTCCCGCACCAGCACCAGCCGCGACTGCAGCGCCAGTTGCAGCGGCTCCATCATCGAATGCAACGCCAGTTGTTATGCCAGCTTTAGGTGAGTCAGTCACCGAAGGAACCGTTACTCGTTGGCTCAAGAAAGTCGGCGATAACGTCGCCGTTGATGAAGCCCTGCTCGAAGTTTCTACCGACAAAGTTGATACTGAGATTCCTTCACCAGTTGGTGGAGTACTTCTCTCCATTGATGTCCCAGTTGATTCAACTGTCCCAGTTGGCGCGCGCCTTGCAACCATTGGCGCCGCAAGTGCAGCGCCCGTAACCCCAGCTCCGGCACCGACTCCAGCACCGACTCCAGCACCAACTCCGGCACCAATCGCGGCTGCTCCCAAAGCAGTACCTGCTCCCCCACAGACGCCTCCTCCGATAATTCCAAAGCCGGTCGCTGCTGCTCCGGTCGCATCAGCTCCAGCAACTGCGTCAGTTCTCGATGATTCTTATGTAACACCGATAGTGCGCAAACTCGCCGCCGAAAATGGCGTTGATCTCTCGCGCGTTAAAGGCACTGGAGTTGGCGGGCGCATCCGCAAAGAAGATGTTCTTGCTGCCGTATCGAGACCAGCAACCTCGGCGCCTGTTGCTACACCGTCACCAGCTTCAGCTCCTCGCGTAGCGGCACCTGTAGCTGTCTCTCCATTACGTGGAACGACAGTAACCATGTCGCGTCTGCGCAAAGTTATTGCAGCCCGCATGCTTGAATCTCTTCAAGTTAGTGCGCAACTCACCACTGTGATTGAAGTTGATATCACCAAGATTGCTCGCTTGCGCGAGAAGGCAAAGGCAAGTTTCGAAGCGCGCGAAGGTGTGAAGTTAACCTTCCTTCCATTTTTTGCTGTCGCAGTATGCGAAGCCTTGAAGCAGCATCCAGTCGTTAATGCATCTGTCGAAGGAGATCAGATCACTTACCACGGCGCTGAACATCTGGGTATTGCCGTCGATACCGAACGCGGCCTTCTAGTTCCAGTTATTCGTGATGCTGGAGATCTCAACATGGGTGGCATTGCTCGCAAGATTGTTGATGTTGCTGGCCGTACGCGTGATAACAAGATTTCTCCAGATGATCTTGGCGGCGGAACTTTTACTATTACTAACACCGGATCACGTGGAGCGCTCTTTGATACTCCGATTATCAATCAACCTCAAGTTGCCATCCTTGGCCTGGGCGCAGTCGTCAAGCGTCCCATGGTTGTGAAGGGTGAAGATGGTGGAGAAACTATTGCGATTAGATCGATGGTCTACCTTGCACTCTCGTACGATCACCGCATCGTTGATGGCGCAGATGCGGCGCGTTTCCTTGGCACTCTGAAAGAGCGCCTTGAAGAGGGACGTTTCGAATCTGACTTAGGACTCTAATGTCGTTGCCACAACGCATTGCAGTCACCGGAGCATCCGGGTTGATTGGGACTGCACTTATTGGGCATCTGAAATCTGAAGGACATACCGTTCAAAAACTTGTCCGTCGCCCTGTCGTCTCTCCCGACGAAGTGCAATGGGATCCACGCACTGGCACTGTTGATCTTGCTCCTCTGGAAGGCGTCGATGCCATCATTCATCTGGCAGGTGCAAATGTTGGCGACAAGAGATGGACCAAGAAATATCGCGCAGAAATTTTGAACTCACGTTTGCTTGGTACGACAGCAATAGCAAACGCAGTCTCTCAACTCAAACCCCAGGTATTTATCTCATCTAGCGCTATTGGTTGGTACGGCGAAACAGGTAATCGCGCTGTCACCGAAAGTGACCGTCCTGGTGATGACTTTTTAGCTGCTGTCTGTAAAGAGTGGGAAGCTGCTGCAGATCTTGCAACCAATACCAGAATCGTGAAGGTTCGTACCGGACTCGTTCTTGATCCTACCGGTGGTGCACTAGGAAAAATGTTGCCACTTTTTAGATTTGGACTGGGAGGAAAACTTGGTAATGGTAAGCAATGGTGGTCCTGGATCACTCTCCATGACCAAATCAAAGCTATCTGTTACTTGTTGGAGAAACCCATCGAAGGTCCGGTAAATCTCACTGCGCCCAATCCTGCTACAAATCAGGAGTTCACTTCGGCTCTTGCCCGTGCAATGCACCGTCCCGCGCTCTTTCCAGTGCCATCGATTGCTCTCAAGATTGCACTTGGTGGATTTTCAACGGAGATTCTCGGGTCTAAAAAGGTTATCCCGCAGAAACTAATCGACTCAGGATTCACCTTCGACTATCCCCATATTGCGCCAGCGCTCTCTGAACTTATAGATCAGCAATAATCGCTTCGGCAGCTAGCCGACCGCTGAGTAAAGCTCCTTGCTGTGATGGAGTCGCTCGATGATCACCTGCAATATAAATGTTCTCCAGCACTCTGCTCGGAGATATCAAAGGTTTCCCAGGAAGATGCTTCGGCAGAGATTGTGTTAACTCGAAGTGCTGGACGTACTCCAACGACTTTGGATCAACTCCCCAGAGCGCGCCAACACGTGTTAACACTTCTGAACTGGGGATTACATCGAGCGCAGTACTGGAAATCAAGGTCCGCCCAACGGGAGCGTACGACGGCGCAACATTGGAGATTGCCACCGAATTCACGAATACATCCGCGGGATCTAGGCGTAAGTGATTACTTTTAATTTCTCCTGCCGGAACGCTGTGATACCACGTTACTGATTTGTTCATACTTGGCGCCGGTTGATCTAGGAGTGATGCCGCCGAAACTTCATTAGTAGCTATCAGAACAACGTCAGCGCTGAGTCTCTCTTCGGAAGTTTGAACTTCTCCACTCTTTATTCTTTGAACTCTCGATTCTGTTCTGATATCTAAGCCCTCGCCCAACAAATTAGGTAGAGCTTGAACGCCAAGATGTGGAACTCCCGGATTTCCGCGGATGAACCAACGAAGTAGCTCATGTGCCATCAGAGATGAAACGTCATCAGGATTTATCAGAAAGACGCCCTGCAAGAACCTCTTAATGACCTTCTGATAGAAATCACCGCAAGCGCTCATGGCAATTCCAAAGCTTTGATCCTCAGCCTTGCTTGCCAGATAGCGTAGGAAATGCACCTTCTCAGAGAGAGTTCCCGTTCGCGATGACAAATCTCCGAGTAAATAACCTAGACCTTTGCGTGGATCTCCAACTCTCACCAGTTTTTCATCTATGAAAATCTCAAACCCCTTGGACAGTGGGTGAATCTGAAGTTTCTCGACTAACTCAGTTCGTCGAAGTTCGGAGTAGGCAGGGTTGATGACTTGAAAGCCATGATCACAGCGGTAACCATCGATCAAATCTGTGGCAACTCGTCCACCAATTCGAGAATGTTGTTCGAGTACGGTGACTTCATAGCCATTGGCGCGCAGGATTTGTGCGGCATTAAGACCTGCCAGCCCTGCACCAACAACTATGACTTTGAGTGACATTTTTATCGAGCGCTTATTTCGCGCGCCTTATCCAGAATACGAGCTACATCAAGTGCAAACTCTCGCGAAATAGGAAGGGGGCTTCCAATTTCTAAATGATTACGTACGGCCGTATAGAAACTGGGATATGAACCCGGCTCGCTCGGGTAATTGAATGAGCTTTCGCCCTTAAAGATTCGAGCCTCGCTCTTGATTTCCTCCGGAGACATCCACTTGCCTGGCGCAGGTTTAAAGCCTTTTCGTAACAAGTCTTCTTGATGGTCAAGTTCAGTGATTACTAAAGATCCAGCATCGCCATTGATGCGAATTCGTGGCCCTGGGGCTCCCACAATTGCACTGGCGGAGAGATAGGAATCAACGCCCGAGTCATGTTTCAGAACGAGTACTACATCATCGTCTGAGACTCCACGAATCTCTCTTACCGATGCATGCACTAACTCGGCCGGACCAAACCAATCTAAAGCCGTGGAGACCAAGTGCGTCTGCAAATCGAGCAACAAACCGCCACCATTTTCGGACAACGTGGTTTCGCGCCACGACGCGGGATTCAACTCAGGGCGAAATCTTTCGAAACGTGAATCCGCTCGGAAGACTCGTCCAATAGCGGACTCTCGAATCGCTTTCTTTATTGTCAAAGAATCAGAGTCCCATAATCGGTTGAAGAAAACTGTTAGGGCGACACCATGAAGATCAGCTGTTTCAAAAAGCTCTAACGTTTCATAGTAATTGCGACCCATAGGTTTATCGACCACGGTTGCAATCCCCGCTTCAATCGCACTCCGTGCATGCTGCGCATGTACCTCATTAGTGGAGGCCACAACTATGAGATCAAGATCTTCGTCAACAAGCTCTTCTATCGAAGTGACCAGAATTGCACTCGGAAAGTCTTGATGCGCAAGAGCCTTCTTCTCCAACGACCTGGCACAGATCGCAGCTACTTCAAAACCAGCCGAAACCAGAGTTGGCCCGTGAAAGTATCGCCCCGCAAGGCCATAGCCAACTAGTCCAGCACGCATCGTGGAGAGACTTTAGTTCTCTTGATGTTGAAGTTTTGAAGGCCACCAAATTTTTGGACCGATGACTCGAACCAAGGCGGGGACGAGAAGCGAGCGCACAACGATGGTGTCGAGAAGGACGCCGAACGCCACAGCAAATCCGAGTTGGGCTAGGAAGACCAGAGGAAGGACTCCAAGCACACCAAATGTTGCCGCTAGAACGATTCCAGCCGAGGTAATGACTCCGCCAGTTACGGTGAGACCTTTGATGACGCCAGCTCGTGTGCCGATACGTAGTGACTCTTCACGTACTCGAGTCATGAGGAAGATGTTGTAATCAATTCCCAGCGCTACCAAGAATACGAATGCGAAAAGCGGGAATGCTGCATCGCTACCAGCGAATCCGAAGACGTGTTCGAAAACCAAAGCACATACGCCAAGGGTTGCGGCAAATGAGAGCACGACTGTTGCAAGAAGGAGTCCAGCTGCAAAAATACTGCGCAACAGCAGACCTAGGATGATCGCAATCAGTAAGAGGACGATGGGGATAATCACACGATTGTCACGTCGAGATGATTGATCAATATCGAAACTGACAGCTGTTTGACCGCCAACAAGAATATTTGTGTTGACCTGTTTTACCGCGTCACGGATGAGTGGAATTGTTTCCTTCGCTTCCGTGGAATCTGCAGGAACAGAGAGGGTTGCATAAAGCAGAGCTTTACCATCGACAATTCTGATCTCCGTTGTTGGCTGTTGAGTTATTGGATCACGATTGGTCAATGGAACAACATTGGCAACATTCGCTACCTTCGCAACTGCTGAAGAGACAGAGGCGAGATCGCTCTGATCAACTACGATTTCGACCGGAGTTCCTTCACCGCTCGGGAAGTGCTCACCTAATTTTTCAAGACCGATAACAGAATCAGTTCGGGATGTAAATGCGTCTGTCTGTGCCAAGCCATCAGCTTTGAGAGTTGGAGCAAATCCAGCAAAGAAAATGAGTGCAACAGCCGTGGTTATCCAAACCCGCTTTGGTCTACGTTCGACCAGGCTTCCAACTTTTGCCCAGATTCCGCCGAGTTTCTCATCTGGCGCACCAAAGCGTGGAATTTTCGGCCAGAAGATCCAACGACCAAAGACAATGAGTAACGCAGGAAGCAGAGTCAGTGCTGCAAGCATCGCCGATGCGATACCAATCGATCCAACTGGGCCTAAACCACGATTACTTGAGAGATCACTCAAAAGAAGAACCATAAGACCTGCAATAACGGTCGATCCCGAAGCAAGAATCGGTTCGACAACTCCGCGAAGCGCGATTCTCATTGCAACAAACCTTGACTCTTGGTGATGTAATTCTTCACGATACCGGGAGATCAATAACAAGGCGTAATCGGTTGCAGCTCCCAAGACAAGCACATCGAGAATTCCTTGGGTCTGCCCATTGAGATCAAGGACATCGGCTTTTGCCAGGTAGTAAACAATCATGGTGGCAAAGGTCAACGCTGTTCCGGCTGTGAAGAGCGGGATAATCCAGAGCACCGGTGAGCGATAGACAACAATCAAGATAAGCGCCACAACAAGTAGTGTGGTTTGCAGAAGTCGAGTATCGATTGATCCAAAAGCGCCAAAGAGATCGGCAAAAATTCCACCAGGACCGGTGACATGAGATTCAATTCCTGATGCTGAGAAGTTTTCTTTCATATCTTCTCTAATGAATTCAATAATGAGCGGAAGCACTGGCTCCTTATCAATGTTCTCTCCAGCAATAGCTGAATCGAGTTGAACATTGATGAGAATGGCTTTTCCATCGGCAGATGGAATCGGCTGAATGGGGGCGCTGGGAGAGAAATAGGTGCTGAGAGGCTTTCCAGATTCAGGAAGTACTTTGGCACCTAACGTTGCTGCATATTCGGAAACTCGTCCAAAAGTTTCAGCATTGGTGGCTGGATTAAGGTCGCCTACCAGCAATAAGAGAGTAGGTAGAAGGTCTTGCGACTGCTGAGAGAACTTAACAATGATTTCTCCGGCAATTGTTGATTCAGCGCTATCTGGCAAAAAGCTGGAATTATCATTCTCTTGCACAGTCGAAATCTTTGAAAAAGCTGCTCCAGAGAACCCTCCGATTGCCAGCCACGAGATGATCGAGATCACCGCGATCCAGAGAGCCTTTCGCCCTCTAACCTGATTCGTCTTGGCCTGATTCTTCTTGTCTGAGGCCTTGCTTGATTCGTTGGTCATGCTCTCCGTCACAAATGCTCCTAGCCTACGTATGCGTAAGGGATGAGTTTACCTCTCGTTGAAGTTAGGCTCTGCCTGTGACCGCATTAATCACCTCACAAGGCTCAGAGATAACAGCCTCACAGGCTACCGAGAATACTTTTCTCCCTCTCGCTCTGAAGAAAATCGGTCTCATGGAGTACGAGTCCGCACTCGAGTTACAGCGCACTTTTCATCAAGAGATTGCTGATTCCACTCGACCCAATACTTTGATATTGCTCGAGCACCCACCTGTCTTCACCGCCGGTCGCAGAACTCTCGACAGTGAGATGCCTACTGATGGATCTCGCGTCATCACCGTTGATCGCGGTGGCAAGATAACTTTTCACGGCCCCGGACAAATAGTTGGGTATCCCATTGTGAGGTTGAAGAATCCCAACGATGTCGTGGGTTTTGTTAGAGAGATTGAGACTGGGCTGATTCGAGTCTGCCAAGAATTTGGAATCAACGCGCAGCGATATTGCGAGAGATCAGGTGTCTGGATTAGAGATGCTCGCGGTGATCGTAAAATTGCAGCGATTGGAATTAGAGTCGCACGCGGCGTAACGATGCATGGTTTTGCAATCAATGTTGATCCTGACCTCTCATACTTTGATCGCATTGTTCCCTGTGGAATCGCAGATGCAGAAGTAACCTCTCTCAGCCGTGAACTTGGCCGAAAAGTTTTAATTGAAGAAGTGATGCCGATTCTTGAGCAAAACATCTTTGAATCTCTGATGAAAGTTGCTGCCGCATGATCGCCCCAGATGGACGTAAGTTGCTTCGAATTGAGGCGCGCAATGCTGCCGTTCCTATTGAGAAGAAGCCTGAGTGGATTAAGACTCGCGCCAAGATGGGCCCTGAGTACACAGCGCTTCGATCATTAGTCTCCAGAGAGGGTTTGCACACTGTCTGCCAGGAAGCGGCATGCCCCAATATCTTTGAATGCTGGGAGGATAAAGAGGCAACATTTCTCAT
>CAYSGG010000004.1:36451-68938 GCA_964430775.1 uncultured Clavibacter sp.
CCAGAAGTTTTTGCCCATAACTTGGAGACTGTTCCTAGAATTTTCAAACGTATCAGGCCCGCATTCAATTATGAGCGCTCGCTACATGTCATTACACAAGCTCGTGACTTTGGCTTGATTACTAAATCAAATCTCATTCTCGGCATGGGAGAAACCCGCGACGAAATCTCCCAAGCTTTGAAGGATCTCCATGAAGCGGGTTGCGATCTCATCACCATAACTCAGTATCTCCGTCCATCCGCACTGCACCACCCAGTTGAACGATGGGTTAAACCGGAAGAATTTGTGGAGCTCTCTCAAGAGGCTGAAGATCTGGGATTTTCTGGCGTCATGAGTGGACCGCTAGTCCGTTCTAGTTATCGTGCCGGTCGTCTCTACAAGAAAGCTCTGGATGATCGCGCATTAGATTCACGAAGCGGTGTAAGTAATGGCTGATGTGGTTTACCCACCAATCATCCGAATCGTCAAAGGTCTCTGGAAGTATTTAGGTTTGCGATTCACCTTCTATGGAGAGGCGCACGTTCCCACGAAGGGACCTGCCATCCTTGCCATGAATCATGTTGGGTATCTTGACTTTGCTCTTGCTGGCACAGCTGTTCTGCCCTCAGGACGTTTGGTGAGGTTCATGGCCAAACGTGAAATTTTCGACCATCCGATCGCTGGTCCTTTAATGCGCGGAATGAAGCACATATCTGTCGATAGGAAGAATGGTGGGCCCTCCTTTATAGCCGCCTTACGTGCATTGAAAAAGGGTGAGATCGTCGGAGTTTTTCCAGAGGCAACAATCTCTCAAAGTTTTGAATTGAAAGAGATGAAGAATGGCGCAATCAGATTAGCCATGGAATCTGGAGCTCCCATTCTGCCGACCGTTATCTGGGGCTCGCAGAGAATCTGGACTAAGAATCTACCGCGCGATTTCAAGCGCAAACGAGTTCCCATTTTCGTGGCGATTGGCCAGCCCATGTACTTCTCCCCTGACAGTGAAATTGAAGCTTCGATGACTCGTCTGCTCGAACGAATGCAAGAATTACTGACTCAGGTGCAAAACGATTATCCTGACTCCCCTATTGGTCAGCGTTGGGCGCCAGCACGATTGGGTGGAACGGCTCCAACTCCACTAGAGGTCGAATCGGCGCGGCAGAAGCGAAAGGAAATCTAAACCATGTTTGGACGTAAGAAGAAGGATCCGAACGCTCCGAAGAAGGTTCGCTTTAAAACCCTCCGTGATGCCTACCAACTTGCTGCAAAACATTACTCCTTCGTTCTGTTACGTTGTTTTGCAGTATTCGTTCCACTATGGGCGGCCGGTATCGGACTTGGCTATCTCTTTGGCAGACCAGGTTATGCCGCGTTCTTAACTTTCCCACTGGCTTTCCTTGGAGCATTCTTTTACTTCACAAGGCTTGCTGGTAGCGCAGCCTATGCATCAATCGAAGGCCAACCTGGCGCAGGAGCAAGCGTCCTTATGTCCATCCGTAAAGGTTGGACTGTCACGCCAGCTGTGAGCGTCAATAAAGCTCAAGATATGGTTCATCGCGCTGTTGGAAAAGCTGGCGTGGTCCTGGTTGCTGAAGGTGGTTTTGCGGTGCGCGCACTTCTCAATGATGAGAAGAAGAAGATGGAGAGATTCGCTCCAGGCGTCCCAGTCCATGAGTTGATTGTTGGAACCAATGAGGGAGAAATTTCTGTACGTAAGCTGCAGAAGAGGATGAAAAAGTTTCCTAAGAAGCTATCCACCGTTCAGGTTCGCGAACTTCGTGCCAGACTCAAAGCAGTTGGTGGAATGAATATTGCGCTACCGAAGGGTCCAATGCCCAAGAATGTAAGGATGCCTAAGCCTCGTTAAATTTTTACAACGACGGTCTTTGCGATGCGATCGTGGAGACCGCGCCCCTCTTGATCAGTCACTACAGCTGGAATCACAAGAGCAATCAGAAAAGTCCTAAGAAAGACCGCTCCTGGCTTTACGAAGAGATTATCTGGCCAACTCAAAACTCGAAGCCCAAGTATTCGTTGCCCGGCAGATGCTCCGCCCAGAGAGGTAAGTAGGGCTACCTCCAAGACAAAGACTCCCAGGCGAACCAATGTGGGGGCTAAGGCGCTGGATTGGAGAGGGATAAAGAGTGAGGCTGAGAAAGTCGCAATAGCCCAGTCAATCGATAGCGCCAGAAACCTCCGGCCATACCCTGCTCGCTCCACGGCTCTCTCCACGGTCGAAACCTACTGGAAGAGTATCTCCACCGCTCAGCGCCAACTTTGAAACATAGCCGTAACAGGCTGGTTATGGCTTTTTCACCACCGAGCCCTAGGTTTACCCCATCAGTTCTGGCTCATCGGCGAGCTCTCAGCAACTAATCACAGGAGAAATATGTTTAAGAATTCTGCAGAAGTTCTTAACTACATCAAGAAAGAGAATGTCGCGCTGGTAGATGTGCGCTTCATCGACCTTCCCGGTATCCAGCATCACTTCAATGTGCCTGCTTCTCAATTCACCGAAGATGTATTTAAAGATGGTCTGATGTTTGATGGTTCATCCATCAGAGGATTCCAGTCAATTCACGAATCAGATATGAAATTGCTTCCAGCTCCAGAGACTGCATTCCTTGATCCTTTCCGTAAGGAAAAGACTCTCGTTCTGCACTTCTCTGTGGTCAACCCAGATGATAACTCTGCTTACAGTCGCGATCCTAGGCAGATTGTCGCTAAGGCCGTTGATTACATGCGTTCAACGGGTATCGCTGATACCGCGTACTTCGCTCCAGAAGCTGAGTTCTATGTATTTGACCGAGTGAAGTTCTCAACCCAGATGAATACTGGTTTTTATGAAGTCGACTCATATGAGGGTGCATGGAACACTGGAATTGATAACGATCCAGATGGAACTCCAAACCGCGGTTATCGCACACGAATTAAAGGTGGATATTTCCCAGTTTCGCCAACTGATCAATTCGCTGATCTACGCGACCAGATGGTTATGAACCTCGCAAAAGTTGGCCTTGATGTTGAGCGCGCACACCACGAAGTTGGTACAGCAGGCCAGATGGAGATCAACTACCGCTTTAATGACATTCTCCACGCTGGTGATGACTTGATGAAATTCAAGTACATCATCAAAAACACTGCGTGGGCAGCTGGTAAGACTGTGACATTCATGCCTAAACCACTCTTCGGTGATAACGGTTCTGGAATGCACGTTCACCAGTCGCTCTGGAAAGATGGAAAGCCACTTATGTGGGGCGATGGTTATGCAAACCTTTCGGATACCGCACGCTGGTACATCGGAGGACTTTTGAAGCATGCTCCATCACTTCTCGCATTCACTAACCCAACCGTTAACTCTTACAAACGCCTCGTTCCTGGTTATGAAGCTCCGGTAAACCTTGTTTACTCAGCTCGTAACCGATCTGCATGTATTCGAATTCCGATTACAGGAAGCAGCCCTAAGGCAAAGCGCATCGAGTTCCGTTGCCCAGATCCTTCATCGAATCCATATCTCGCATTCGCTGCCATCTTGATGGCCGGTCTTGATGGAATCACCAACAAGATTGAACCGCCAAAGCCAGTTGATAAGGATCTCTACGAGCTAGAAGGCGATGAAGCAAAAGCGATTGCACAGGTTCCTGGTTCACTCGATGCAGTAATCGATAACCTCGAGCGCGATAATGAATTCCTCACTCGCGGTGGCGTCTTCACCAAGGACCTCATCGATACCTGGATTGACTGGAAGCGTAAGTCAGAAATTGATTATGTACGACTACGTCCACACCCAGCCGAGTTTGAACTCTATTACGACATCTAAGAGCAAAGTTAAAAAAGGGCCCGAGAACTTCGGGCCCTTTTTTATTTCGACCGTTTCTTACATTCGCAAAAAAGGCTACGAGAGATTATTCAATCTCTGAAGCAAGGTGGGGTGGGTGTAATTGAATGCAACATAGAGCGGATGAGGCGAGAGATTAGCCAAGCTATCGGTCGAGATTTTTGTCAGAGCGCTCTTCATCGGGGCCACGTCGTAAGTCTGCTGAGCAAAAGTATCCGCGTCATATTCGTTATGCCGCGACCATGAGTTGTTGATAAGGCCCAGGACGATACTCAGCGGGGTAAAGAGTATGAAGAAAGTGAGAGCTGATAGATGAAAGCTCTGCACTGACGCTCCGAGTGCAGTCGATAGTTCTGGGTAGCTCAGTAGCCAGCCGAGAAGTGCGAAAGTGGCAAAGGTTTGAACATTGCTAAATATGAACATTGAAAGTGTATGGCGACGTTTGTAGTGACCAATTTCGTGCGCAAGGACCGCCACAATTTCTTTGGTAGAAAGCTTCTCAATTAGCGTGTCAAAGAGAACAATCGTCTTGCTCTTACCAAGTCCACTAAAGAAAGCATTTGCCTTGGTCGAGCGCTTTGAGCCATCCATGACAAAGAGCCTTCCCAGTGAATATCCCTGGGCAGCGCAGTATTTTTCAATTTCAGTACGGAGATCGCCAGCCTCAACCGGTTTAAGTTTGTTGAATAATGGCAATATCAGCGATGTGCCGAACATGAACATCAATAACGAAAATGCTGATACCAGAGCCCAAGCAAATATCCAGAAATTGCTTCCTAGCTCTTGATAGAGCCAGAGAACAGCTGAAAGCAACGAACCCCCCAGGACCACTGCTATTGCTGAGCCCTTGATGGCGTCACTGATGAATGTTGCAACTGTGGTCTTATTAAAACCATATTTGGCTTCGATCTTGAATATCGAATAGAGCTGAAACGGCAGATTGAGCCACCATGAGATCACGCTTAATACCGCAATGAAGAGAAGTGAAATGACTATTTCGTTTTCGAATCGCTTGCGGATAAGTTCGTCAAGCACCGCAAACCAACCAAGAGCTAATGCCAGAATCATGACGACCGTCGAGAAAGTTGATGAGATAAATCCAAAGTTGGTCTTCTCGGCGCTATAGGCAATCGACTTCTCACGCTCAATCGGATCATAGAGATGCGCAATTTTAGGATCCAGTGGATTTCTCGCAGTGCTTTGGTTAAGTCGATCAAGAAGTGACTCGACGATATAGGCGGCGACCACAATTGAAACAAGAATGGTAAGGAGCATTTTCAAAGGCTAGCCGATAGGCTTGAGTCATGTGCAGATTGATGGCGTTTTCTTCTTTGAAAGAAACAACTGTTCCTGGCTTCATGGGCAATGCATTCTCAGGATTTGTTGAACTCTCCAACATCCATCACGATTCATGGGGCCTGGCGCTGACCGAGAATGGAAATGCTCGTGTGGTTAAAAAGGCGGAGACCGCTGCTAAAAGTTCTGACTTTCAATCAACGATAGAGAGAGAATCGGCTACCGGCGGATTGCTCCACTTCCGTTGGGCCTCCCCTGGAATTCCGGTCAAAGAGGTAAATGCTCACCCCTTCACTCACGATGATATTGCCTTCATCCACAACGGCGCCCTGAGTCCCTACGATGCTCTGCAATCCTTAGTTGCACCGCAGTTTGCTAGCTTGCGACAAGGTGAAACCGATAGCGAAGAGTTTTTCCTCTATCTACTAACAGAAATCACAGAGCGTGGTTTCGTAGATGGAGTTCTACACGCCATGAGAAATATCAAGGCGAATTTCAAATACAGTTCCATCAACTCCATGATTATGAATTCCGATTACTTGATTATCACTTCTGAACATGATCCGCTCAACAAGCCTGATTGGGCTGACGATATTTACTATGAGTTGCGCTATCGAATTGATGGGACTGGAGTCGCAGTTGCATCATCTGGATGGAATCAAGAAGGTTGGACGTTGATGAATAATCACGAAATCCTCATTGTCGAGAGAAGTTCGCTTAAGACTGAGATTGTGGCTTTGTAACATCCGCTTTCGCTGCACTCTCAGCAGAAACCACCACAAGAACTCCGAGAACAATAATTGCTCCTCCGATGGCATACGTCAGTGTTATGACCTCATCTAGGAAAATCGCTCCGAGTGCAACTGCAATAACGGGGTTGACATAGGCGTAAGTCGCTGTGAGTGAAACAGGTGCATTTGTCACCAACCAGAGATAAGCACTGTAAGCAAGAATTGAGCCGAAGATAACAAGGTATCCAAACCAGAGCCAAGACCAATTCGATGCATCAAGAAAATCATCAATGGTCTCCCCTTTGATGAAACCTGCAATCGTGAGGGATACACCACCTGCAAGCATCTCTAGAGCGGTGAAAACTAAAGCATTTTTAGGCAACGGAAATCTCGGTGCTAGAAATGTTCCGAGCGCCCAGCCAATATTGCCCAGCAAGACCATAAACATAAAGAAGACGACCGTGGATGAACTCTCCCCACTAACAGATTGGACGCTGCCAGGTTTTAACAGGAGCGCAACTCCCAGAAATCCAATCGATAACCCAAGCCAACTTCGTCGCGACGGCCTCTCCCCTGAAATAGTTCGGAATATCGCGATCCATAAAGGCAGCGCAGCGATGATCAGTGCAACGATTCCTGACGGTACGTGTTTCTCAGCTACCGCTACATTGCCAAGGCCAAACCCAAGTAGTACAAATCCCATCACAGTAGAAGTGAGAACTTGTGGCCCCGGTATTTTCATTTCTTTCACGCCGCGAGTGGCAATCACGAGCACAGTCAGTAGCAACCCCGCGACAAAGAACCGGATTCCCATACTTAAGAGCGGAGGCATGGTTTCAATCACATAGGCGATAGCAAAATATGTCGAGCCCCAAATTAGATAAACGGTCCACAATGAAATCCATGTCAGAGCGTTCTTGGAGAGCTGAGGCATGGGCTCAATCTACTAGTCCATCTCCCCTGAAATGCAGCGACAAAGAGACGCAGTAAGGTTAGACAGTTATGTCTATATCTCCTTTTGACCATCTCCCAGTTGCAGATCCCGGCAGACCTGTCCTCACCAGCGTGCCGCGATTTCTCTGGTGGATTGGAAAGAAGCAGCGTCGCATCGTTCTTACTGGAACTTTCTTCGGCATTATCAATCTGCTCTGTGTCGCCGTAATGCCTGGAGTCCTCGGTCGAGGAATACAAGCAATCGCTGATGAGCAACAGGGTGAGCTGCGACGTTGGGTGCTGGTCGCGCTCTTAGTTGGAGTTCTGCAAGCTGCGGCTGGAATATTGCGCCATCGGCGCGCTGTAGGAAGTTGGATCTCTGCTGCCACTCGACTCCAGCAACTTGTTGCTCGAAAAGCAGTTGATTTAGGCGCGGATTTACCTCGCTTGGTCTCAACCGGCGAGGTCTCTGCAATCAACTCAAATGATGTCGAGAGAGTTGCCCGAGTTTACGATCTCATTCCACGCCTAAGCGGCGCCATCATCTCTTTCTTCTTTGTCTCTATCCTCTTGATTTCATCCTCCCCCACCCTTGGCTTGATGGTTGTGATTGGCGTACCGCTATTGGGACTCGTCATTGGTCCCATTATTAAGCCACTGCAGAATCGTGAATCTGCCCAACGCGAGAAACTCTCACTCTCTTCTGGTTTAGCCGCAGATACTGTTGCGGGACTTCGTATTTTGCGCGGCATTGGTGGCGAAGAGACTTTCTTGCGACGATTTCGTAACGCTTCCCAAGAGGTTCGCGCGGCTGCAGTACGAACCGCAAAGATGCGCGCTTTACTCGATGGACTGCAAATCATTCTGCCCGGTTCCCTCGTTGTTGGAGTCATATGGGTGGGCGGAAATCTTGTAAGCCAGGGTGAGTTAAAAGTGGGCGAGCTACTCTCTTTTTATGGCTACAGCGCCTTTCTGATGATTCCATTACAGATTCTTACTGAGTCTGCTCAAAGACTTACCTCCGGAACCGTCGCAGCACGGCGGGTGATGAAATTGTTAAGCGTTGAGAATGTTCAACAATGGGGCAATATTGATTTTCCTCAAAATTTTTCTTCCATCGAAGATACAAAGTCTGGCTTAGTTGTACGCAAGGGTGTATTCCTCGGTGTCGTCTCAGACAATTCGCTCAATGCTGATGAGATGGTGGATCGCTTAGGCGGCTATCTTGATGCCCACTCTGTTCGGGTAGATGGTTTACCCCTCGCCGAAATCGAGCGAGAGTCCATTCGCGCCAACATCTATTCCCAAGAGAAAGAACCTGCGATTCTCTCTGGAACCATCGAATCTCTATTCAAGGTTTCATCATCTGGGCGATTGCGTATTGCAGAAGCTATCGAAGGCGCATCTGCTATCGACATTCTCGATTCACTCGAAGGAGATGGATATAGCGCCGAAGTTGTTGAACGTGGACGCACCTTGTCAGGTGGTCAACGTCAACGATTAGCGCTGGCCCGCACTCTCTATGTTGATGCTCCGATTGTGATTCTTGATGAACCAACCAGTGCGGTTGATGCACATACAGAGGCCCGTATCGCTCAGCGACTCAAATCCATTCGAGGAGATCAGACAACGATTGCAGTCACCAATAGCCCGCTCATTCTCGACCATACCGACGAAGTTGCTCTCGTTGTTGATGGGAAGGTTGTAGCTCGCGGCTCTCATTTCGAATTGATTAAAGAGAATGAGGCTTATCGCCGATTGGTGGTGCGTGGCGAATGAAATGGCATAAACCTCCTCGACCTACAGATGAAAGTGCTCTGCCAACTAACGCCTATTCGGCTCCGCCAGCAGACACAACTCGTCTTGATAAAGCATTTGGGCTTACCAAGTCTGCAAATAGATTACCTATTGCCAGTGAGGCCACAGTAAATAAAGAGATGTGGTCGTTACTGCGAAGCCACAAGCGTGGATTCTTCTGGGTGGCTTTCCTCCAATTACTAACAACCTCAGCCGCACTCATACCGCCTCGCGCCTTCGGCGAGCTTCTCGAAGAGCTCAAGAAAACTCCAGATGCAGTTGATGTCAAACAGACTGTCTATATCGTGATTGCAGCGCTCGTACTTCAATCTACTTTCGTTTACTTCACCAAAGTTCGCGCATCAATCCTCGGTGAGTTTGTCCTATCAGCCCTTCGTGAACGTTTCGTCACTCGAGTCGTTGAACTACCTCCGAATGTTGTCGAGCGAGCTGGCGCAGGTGAACTTCTCACGCGAACAACAACCGATATTGATCACATCACATGGGCAGTTCGTGATGCGGTACCAGTCATAACCATCTGCCTGGTTTCCATCTTTGGTATTTCAACTGCGATAGCTCTTACCGCTCCACTTTTCCTGACCGCAGTATTCATCGGTATTCCGCTGGTTTTTGCTGCTACGCGCTGGTATTTAAGGCGCTCTCCTCAGGCTTATCGAATCGAGTCCTCCTCCTATGCGATCGTGAACTCTGTTCTAGTCGAGAGCGCAGAATCTGGTCGAACAATTGATGCGTTGCGCCTCGGAAAACAACGTACTGCGCGTACCGATGCCGCCATTAGTCGCTGGGTCGAATGGGAGCGCTACACCCTGCGTCTTCGTACGCGCTGGTTTCCCGTCGTTGAAATCAATTACATTCTTCCTGTCTCGGCAGCACTTCTTCTTGGTGCTTATTTCTATGAACGAGATATGGCCTCCATCGCAACGATTACCGCAGGAATTCTTTATGCCCAAATGCTCGCAGGGCCTATTGAAGCGATGCTGTGGTGGATTGATGAACTGCAGAGCGGTAAAGCCTCGCTCTCGCGTTTACTTGGTATCCATGAAGTAGACGATAGAGAGATTCGAGAGTCAGAACCAGAAGGTCGTGAAATTTCCGGAGAGAAAGTTCGCTACGGTTATCGAGAAGGTCGCGATGTTTTGAAGGATTTAAGTTTCATGGTGACGCCCGGAACCAAGCTTGCAATTGTTGGACCATCAGGTGCAGGCAAGTCAACTCTCGGACGACTCCTTGCTGGAGTTCAACCCCCGAATGTCGGACGTATCACGGTTGGTGGAGCAGAGATTGGTTACATGCCCGTTGAGCGCGCACGTCAAGAAGTTGCGCTAGTAACTCAAGAACACCATGTCTTTGTCGGAACCTTGCGCGAGAACATTACGCTTGCAAAGCCGGAAGCTAATGATGACGAAGTGTGGAATGCACTTGCTGCTGTTGATGCTGATGCATGGGCACGTGAACTTCCTGAAGGCCTCGACACCATTGTTGGCAGCGGTGGATATCGACTACTACCTGCCCAGGCACAACAACTGGCACTCTCCCGACTTGTTCTTGCCGATCCTCATACCTTGATTCTCGATGAGGCAACATCACTGCTTGATCAGCAGGCGGCCAAACATCTTGAAGCTTCTCTCGGCGCCGTCCTTCGTGGTCGAACGGTGATCGCAATCGCTCATCGTCTTCAAACCGCCCATGACGCTGACCTCATTGCAGTGATCGATGATGGCCAGATCAAGGAATGGGGCTCACATGAGGAGTTACTGAAGGCTCAGGGGCCCTATGCCGAGCTTTGGAGATCCTGGCGAGACGAGAATTAGAGCTTTTTGCGAAATTAGTGCAGATGCGAATCATTTGCATTAGACTCACGCTATGCATATTCCAGATGGGTTTATTGATCTTCCAACCTCCGGCTCAGTAGGTCTACTCGCAATCGCGGGTACGGCTGTTGCGCTCAAGAAGGCCCGCACAGAGCTCGACGATCGCACCGCGCCCATGGCAGGACTTACTGCGGTATTCATCTTCGCAGTTCAAATGCTCAACTTTCCGGTCGCTGCTGGCACAAGTGGTCACTTACTCGGGGGCGCACTAGCAACCGTATTAGTCGGACCGTATGCGGCATCACTGGCGTTGACGGTGGTACTCGGAATTCAAGCCCTGCTCTTTGCCGACGGAGGCTTATCAGCTCTTGGACTCAATGTATTCAACATGAGCATCCTTGGGGTGTTTATCAGTCATATCTGTTTCATTGGTGCAAAGAAGTTGCTTCCTAAAGTTCGAGGTTCGGTTCCGCTCGCTGCAGCATTCGCGGCATTTGTATCAGTGCCGGTAGCTGCCACTGGATTCTCGATTCAATATGCAATCGGCGGAACTGGAACTGCTCCAGCCTCCACGGTATTTGCGGCCATGTTTTCCACTCACGTTTTGATTGGAATCGGCGAAGCACTGATCACCATGCTGACAGTCTCTGCAATCATCGCTACTCGCTCTGACCTCGTTTATGGATGGAATCAAACCGATGTTACTTTGGAGGTTAAGCGCGCATGACACAAGCTACGAAGAAGAGTTTGAAGAAGTTTTATCTATCGTTCTTCCTTGTCGCAATAGCGCTCGCCGGAGGAGCTTCGTACTACGCCTCGTCACACCCTGACGGGCTTGAGAAAGTCGCTGAAGAAGAAGGTTTCCTGGATACAGCAAAGGATTCTGCAGTCGCTGATTCCCCACTGTCGGATTATGGAATCGTAGGCCTCGACAATGAACGTCTCAGCGTTGGCTTAGCTGGGGTTATTGGCGTTGTTGCTACCGCCTTGGTTGCACTTGCACTCTTTACGCTATTGCGAAAGAAGCGTTAATTATCGCTGCAAAAAAGCACCACCATGGCCATGATGTAGGTGAAAGGCTTTACATACATCGTCATACCTTCATTCATGATCTCCCTCCTCATATAAAAGTCCTATCAGCGCTTCTATTCATTATTGTCGCAATTGCTACCCCCATTACGAGAGTCACTGCATATGCGGCCTTTTTCGCCTTGATCTTCCTTGCGATCCTGATTGCAAAACTTCCCATTAAAACTGTTGCTACACGCTCGCTGATTGAAATTCCATTTGTTCTCTTCGCATTCTTAATGCCCTTCTTCGGGACAGGTGAGAAGGTGGAACTTCTTGGTCTCTCGCTTTATGAGGAAGGCTTGATTGCCGGTGCAGGAATCATCGCGAAAGGAACGCTCGGAATTCTTACTGCGATTGTGCTCTCTTCAACCACGACTGCTCGTGAGCTGCTACGCGGATTAGAGACCCTGCGAGTCCCAACTCTGATCATTCAGATTGCGACATTCATGCTCCGTTATATGAACGTTGTCAACGATGAGATGGAACGCATGAGAATCGCACGGGCTTCACGTGGTTTCGAAGCGACCGGAATGCGGCATTGGAAAGTTCTAGCAAATTCTGCCGGCGCGCTTTTCATTCGTTCGTACGAACGCGGAGAGAGAGTCCACCTTGCGATGGTCTCTCGAGGCTACGTGGGCGCAATGCCTCAAGATCATCGCCATAAAGCTACTCGCCAGGAATTACTGCAAGGATTCTCTCTGCCAATCGTTGCAGCGCTCATCTCAATAACCTTACTTGTGATTGGATAACATCGTGACGATAAAGAGTTTAGAGGTTAGCGAATTAGCGTTTGCGTATCCTGATGGACATCAAGCGCTCTTTGGCGTCAATCTCTCCCTAGAAAAAGGTGAGCGAGTAGCGCTCCTTGGTCCCAACGGCGCTGGCAAAACAACTCTCGTGATGCACCTCAATGGGATTTTGCCGACCATGCAGGGTGCTGTAAGAGTTGGCGGCACGTTAGTTGATGCGAACGATAAAGCAGGAATCTCTGAGATTCGCCATAAAGTTGGAATCGTCTTCCAAGATCCCGATGATCAACTTTTCATGCCCACCGTTGGTGAAGATGTTGCATTCGGTCCATACAACGCTGGCATGCGTGGTGAGGAACTTGAAAAGGCAGTGCGCGAGGCTCTTGAACTGGTGGGAATGTATGAATTTGTTGATCGCCCACCCCACCACCTCTCATTCGGTCAGCGCCGTCGAGTAGCGGTAGCAACTGTCCTTGCTATGAAGCCTGAAATTCTTGTGATGGATGAACCTTCATCGAACTTAGATCCAGCATCTCGGCGCGAGTTGGCAGATATTGTGCGTAATCTGGATATCACTCTTTTGATGGTCACTCACGATTTACCTTTTGCGTTGGAGCTCTGTGAGAGATCGGTAATTCTCTCTGGAGGAATAATCGTCGCAGATGGAATTACACGCGAAGTACTGTCGGATACGAAATTACTCAGCACCCACAGATTAGAGCTACCTAAAGGCTTTACCCTCTAGGAAGTACTCTTCTAATCCAAGAAGAAATCCAGCAAGAAATCTTTCGTACCTGGAACGACCGCATACTTATCAAGATCGGTTATTCCCTCTGATGCAAGCACTTCATCATCAACAAAGAAATTGCCGGTGCATTCTGCGCTCGGACGATTGAGGATGACATACGCAGCATCTGCCAAAATCTCTGGAGTACGACAGGCAGCTGTGTCGATTCCTGGAATCATCTGAAGCGCTGCAGTGTCGATTGCGGTCCGCGGCCACAGAGCATTCACGGCGATCTTGTCGCGCTTAAATTCTTCCGACATGCCAAGAACGCACATGCTCATTCCATACTTTGCCATTGTGTAGGCAACATGGTTTTTGAACCACTTTGCCTTCATGGATAGCGGCGGCGAGAGAGTAAGAATGTGTGGATTGCGTCCTTGTTTTGAACTCTCTTGCAGATGTGGAATAACTGCCTGTGAGGTTAGAAAAGTTCCGCGGACGTTGACATCAAACATGAGGTCAAATCTCTTGGCAGGAGTAGCGAGTGTCGGAGTGAGGTTGATGGCGCTCGCGTTGTTGATCAAGATATCAAGTCCGCCAAATTCGGCAGCGGCTTTTGCAACGGAATCAGCAATCTGCTCTTCATCCCGCAGATCGCATTGAATAGGAAGTGCTTTACCGCCAGCTGCTTCAATCTCTTGAGCTGCAGAATAAATCGTGCCAGGTAATTTTGGATGTGGGTCGGTGGTCTTCGCCGCGATGGCAACCATGGCTCCATCGGCTGCCGCACGTAGCGCGATGGCTAGTCCTATTCCGCGTGAGCCTCCAGTGATAAAGATCTTCTTACCGTTGAGCGTCATCTACTTGCCTTTCTTTGCGAGGAAGTTCATGAATGCTTCACGAGCTTCATCTGACTGGAGCGCCATTTGGAAGAGTTCACCTTCAGCGCGCATGACAGCTGTTACTTTGTCATGGAGTTCGCTCTTGAGAAGCGCCTTGGTCTGTAGGACTGCGTTAGGTGGTTGTGCGGCGATTTTGGCAGCAAACTCTGCAATTCTGGTACGAGGTGACTCATGAGACTCTGCAATCAAGCCAATCTCTTGAGCGAATTGAGTATTGAATGCATCGCCAGTCAAGAAAACTTGTGATGCGCGTTGGTAGCCAGCAAGGCGTGGGAAGAGGATGCTTGAACCAGCCTCAGGCACTAGTCCTAAATTTACGAATGGCATTGAGAATCGAGTGCTCGGTGAAGCGACAACAACATCACAGTGCATCAACATGGTGGTTCCGATTCCGACCGCATTTCCCGAGACTGCTGCGAGAAGTGGTTTTGGAAAGGAGTGAATCTGCTCAAGGAAATTCATCACCGGAGAACCCGGCTCAAGAGGAGGAGCATTCAAAAAGTCGTATAGATCATTTCCGGCTGTGAAATGGGGGCCCTCGTGAGTGATAACCACAACGCGAACTCCGAAATCACCTGCAGCTTCCCGCAATTCATTAGCAAGAAATGAGTACATATCTCGGTTGATTGCGTTCTGTTTCTCAGCACGATTAAGACTCAGGGTTAGAACTGACCCATCCAGCGACTTTAGGACTTCTGCCATTCGGGCATCCTATAGGTACGACACAAAGCCCCCACAGTTATTTACTATTGAGTGAATCACTGTGGGGGCTTTGCTACTTAATTATTAGCGCTCGAGGTGTCCTTCGATAAATGCGCGTGTGCGATTGAGGGCCTCTTCATCGGAGTACTGCTCCGGTGGAGACTTCATAAAGTAACTCGATGGCGAGAGCAAAGGTCCACCGATCTTACGATCCATCGCAACCTTGGCACAGCGGACTGCATCGATGATGACACCAGCTGAGTTAGGTGAATCCCACACTTCAAGTTTGTACTCGATAGTCAGAGGAACGTCACCAAATGCACGACCTTCAAGACGAACGAATGCCCATTTACGATCATCGAGCCACTGAACATAATCCGATGGGCCGATATGGACATTGCCTTCTCCAAGATCGTAATCAAGTTGGGAAGTTACCGATTGTGTCTTTGAGATTTTCTTTGACTCGAGGCGATCGCGCTCTAACATGTTCTTGAAATCCATGTTTCCACCGACGTTAAGTTGGTAGGTGCGATCTACTTTGACGCCTCGATCTTGGAAGAGTTTTGTCAGCACGCGGTGGGTAATAGTTGCGCCAACTTGGGATTTAATGTCATCACCAATAATGGGCAAGCCCGCCTTTGTGAATTTATCTGCCCACTCAGGTGTAGAGGCGATAAATACCGGCAGAGCATTGACGAATGCGCATCCAGCATCGATTGCACATTGTGCATAGAATTTTGCCGCAGCTTCTGAGCCAACTGGCAAATAGCAGACGAGAACATCAACTTTCGCATCTTTCAGCGCCTGAACAACATTGACTGGTGCTGCGCTGGATTCTGTAATGGTCTCTCTGTAATAGCGACCGAGGCCATCATGTGTCTCGCCGCGAAGGACGGTAACTCCCGACTTTGGAACGTCAGCAAACTTTATGGTGTTGTTCTCACTCGCCCAGATTGCTTCGGCTAGATCAAGTCCAACTTTCTTGGAATCAACATCGAACGCTGCAACAAACTTGACATCGCGAACGTGGTATCCACCAACGACGACGTTCATGAGTCCCGGGATCTCTTGATCAACAGGGGCATCCTTGTAGTAATGCACTCCTTGAACCAGAGAGTTAGCGCAGTTGCCGACTCCTACAATGGCAACGCGGATTTCTTTTGCTGCGGTCACGAGGTTTTCCTTTCAGATGTAATCATGTCTTCCAGCCAGGCGATTTCTCGCTCAGCAGTTTCAAGCGAGTGACGACGCCACTCGATCAAATATTTATCAAGGCCGACTGCGGAGCGTTCGAGGTCAGCGCGCAGAATCTCGGCTTTCTCCTTGAGGCGACGTTGACGTCCCTCAAGAATTCTTAAACGGTTACGGCTAGAGGTCGGGCTAAAAAAAGCGACGTGAACTTCAAAATTGTCGTCATCCCAAGACTGAGGGCTAACGGTCTCTGTGAGCTGGTCGAATTTGGCCTGGCCGAGGGCCGAGATTGAATAGACGATTCGCACCCGCTTCGATCGACCGCCCTTTGGTACCTCTACCTGACTGATGAGGCCGGCATCGAGCATTCGTCGAAGCTGCGGGTACAACACAGAAAATGAGAGAGCACGAAAAGGACCGAAGATTGAGGTCAGGCGTTTACGGAGCTCATATCCATGAAGCGGAGCCTGTGAGAGCAAGCCAAGGAGCGCAAACTCCAGCGACTCTGAGCGTGATTTCACGGCTAACTCCCCTATGCGGAACTGTTATATCGATTCGATATATCTAGTGGATAGTTAACTCGATATATACCTGGCCTGCAACTCGATCACTGAGCGTGTCGTTATCGAATTCTCAGAATTGCGCGAGTCATACCCCAAAGTAGGGCGCACTCGGTCTTACCCTCTTGTTCTAGAGATTGCCCGCACCCTCTTATCCTCTATCGCAACACTGGGCTCTCTAGAAATGAGGACCTCTCCATGAGTCTCTTCTCTTGGAAGCTTCACGGGACCGGAACCAGCATCGCGCCTGGTGAGGTCGTTTCCACAGATGAACGACTAAGTTGGCCACGCACTATCGGCGTCGGCCTCCAGCACATCGCAGCCATGTTCGGCGCAACATTCTTAGTGCCGATTCTGACTGGCTTACCACCAACTACCACACTGTTCTTCTCCGGTATTGGAACGATGCTCTTCCTCATCATTACTCAGAACAAAGTTCCGAGCTACCTTGGATCATCTTTCGCATTCCTTGCACCCATTGCCGCTTCAGTTAAGAGCGACAGCATGGCTGTTGCCCTCGGTGGAGTTGTAGCGACCGGTGTTCTCCTTGCTCTCGTTGGCTTGATTGCTCGCGCTGTTGGTACGGGCTGGATCAACTGGATGTTGCCTCCCGTCGTTACTGGAACCATCGTTATGGTGATTGGTTTCAATCTCGCTGGCGCTGCAAAAGGCAGCTTGGCAAGTGGTCCAGTACTTGGAACGATCACTCTGCTGGCAATCGCATTCTTCGCGGCGTTCTCTCGCGGATTTATCGGTCGAATCTCCATCTTCCTTGGACTTCTTGTTGGATACCTTGTCGCATTCATCATGGGCGATGTCAACACCGATGGAATCACAGCTGCTAAGTGGGTCGCTGCTCCAACCTTCACTACTCCAGAGTTCAAGATGAGCGCAATCATTCTCTTCTTGCCTGTTGTCTTGGTCTTGATTGCAGAAAACGTTGGACACGTTAAAGCTGTTTCAACGATGACTGGAAAAGATCTCGATGATCAAATGGGCAACGCTCTCTTCGCTGACGGACTTGCGACCACAATCGCAGGTGCAGGTGGAGGCTCAGGAACAACCACGTATGCCGAAAACATCGGTGTAATGGCGGCAACTCGCGTTTACTCAACGGCTGCATATTGGATTGCAGCGCTGGGCGCAGTCGTGCTCTCAATCTCCCCCAAGTTTGGCGCAGTTCTAAGCGCTATTCCTGGCGGAGTTCTTGGTGGCGTTCAGGTAGCACTCTTTGGAATGATCGGCATTCTTGGAGCGAAAATCTGGATTGAATCCAAAGTTAATTTCGCTGACTCCACGAATTTGATTGTCGCTGCCGCAGCGATCATCATCGGTATCGCAGATATCTCATGGACCAGTGGTGACTTCACATTCAACGGAATCATCAATGCAACGCTCGTTGCTGTCATTGGATATCGCGTATTTCATACGATCTCCAAGTCACGCGGAACAAGCGCTGCTTAACTAGCAGTAGTACTCAAGAACGCCCGGCCACTCTGGTCGGGCGTTCTTGCTTTGTAGAGTTAATGAAAACATCACGATGAGTATGAATTCGCATCAAACTCAGAGATAATGGCGAGGTGACACTGGACTTCCCAAGCCGATATCCCGAGTATCTCGTGGCTGCAATGATCATCATCTTGGCTCCGGGTCCCAGCGTGCTCTTTGTGATTGCTCGCGCAATAGCGTGGGGTCGTGCAACCGCAGTTGCCACTGTTGCGGGCAATGTGACAGGTGCTTTTACTCTCTCGCTCATGGTTGCATTTGGGCTCGGACCAATTCTGCAACGCAGTGAGACCGCATTTATTGGCGTCCAATTACTTGGTGGTCTCTACCTCATCTACTTAGGTATTGATGCGCTCCGCCACTCCAAGATCCATGCTGAAGATATGGTCAATCAAGGCGACATTCGTCCGAGCGCTGCACGATCCATGCGTGACGGATTCTGGGTCGGTGCTCTTAACCCCAAGGGCCTAGTCTTCTTTGCAGCTATCTTGCCCCAGTTCATCGATCGTGGTTCCTCGAATGTGACATCGCAACTAGTACTCATGGGAGCAACCTTTGCTGTTCTCGCATTCTTCTCCGACGGAATGTGGGGCGTAATCGCAGGAACTGTGCGGGAATGGATGGCGACATCCCCCAGTCGTTTGGTCTTAATGCGTCGTATCGGCGGCTGCGTGATGATCACGCTAGGAATTTTCACCCTCACTTCAGCGCTCTAATCCCTCTTTTGTCAGTAGGTCAGGGCAGAATCGCGTCATGAGTAAAGCCCGCGAATTCATCAGCCCTAGCGATCTCACCTTCTCCTGGAATGGGTGCCATCGGTGCCTCTGGCTCAATTACAACCACGGAGTCAAAGCGCCCTCCTTCATGCCACTTGTCGGCGAACTTTCGGCAATGCAGGAAAATCACTTTAACGAGGCGATCTCCTCACAACTTCATCCCAACATCAAAGAAGGTCGAGTTCTCGATCGGGGTGGATGGGTCAAATCCGTTCCCATTCCCTACAACGGCAAGCCTTCGCCATATGCAATCCGCGGAAAATATGACTTACTAATGGAGTTTGCTGATGGCACATATGGCGTTATCGATTGCAAATTCCAAGGCAGAGATAACGACAAGAGCGACTTCTATTCACCGCAATTAGAGGCGTATGCATACGCCTTAGAGAATCCAGTTTCAGGCCCAGCAAGAGAAGTTTCTGTTATTGGCCTTCTTGTCTGGTCTCCCAAGAAACCGACTGGAGATCCAGACTCTGGCTTCGCGCTTAATCTCAATAGTTCGTGGTTTCCCATTACGCGAAATCCTGCGGGATTGCATGAACGGTTACAAGACTTTATCGAAGTGATCTCAGGGCCGACCCCGGCGCGCGACAACGGTTGTGAGACCTGCAAATTTATCGCTGATAGACGCGAAATTTTTGGCGCGGAGTAATTACTCCTCCTCCGACCTCTTTCTGCGTTTCTCTTCTTCGATTGCGTCCTTCGCTTGTGATGCATAGATATCTACATATTCTTGCCCAGACATCTCTTGCAACTTCTTCATCAAAGCGTCAGTAGCTTTCCGTAGCTCCTCTGGATCATTTGATTTCTCTGGTGTTGGAAAATACATTGGCTCACCAAAGACCATCTTCACACGCATAATTTTTGGTATGACTTTGCCCGTGGGTTGAATATCTGCAGTATTAAACATCGCAACAGGCACGATCGGCGCGCCACTTTCCATAGCCAAACGCGCGACTCCGGTCCGCCCACGATAAAGGCGACCATCTGGAGATCTGGTGCCTTCAGGATAAATTCCGAGACATCCCCCTTCGGCCAATACAGAGAGGCCAGTAAGAAGCGCAGCCTCACTGCGCGATCCTCCAGCTCGATCAACGGCAACTTGACCCAAAGCGATGAAGGTCAACTTCTTCGCAAGTCCTTTGATACCCGGAGATGTGAAATATTCGCTCTTTGCCAAGAAGGTAACTTTGCGTGGCACAACGAGCGGCATGAAAATTGAATCGCTAAATGAAAGATGGTTCGAGGCGATGATGACCGGACCAGACGATGGCACGTTTCGTAGACCTCGAACTTTGGGACGGAAAAGAAGGGTAAGAATTGGGAGTAAGAAAGACTTGAGCAATCCATAGGCCAACTTGTCGCCTTGCACCATCGACTGAATCGAGGACTGGACTGACTTCTTTCGACGCAATGCCATGGCCCTAATTTAGAGCCTTTTGCCAACCTTGTGACAATATGCGTGTCGTGAGCGTGATTCCCAACGGAGAAGAATTCCATCTTCAAGGCGGTTCAATCGCCATATTGATGGTTCATGGATTTACCGGCTCGCCGGCATCAGTGAGACCTTGGGCGCAAGCGCTACACAAAGAGGGTTTCACTGTTCGCGTTCCCAGACTTCCAGGACATGCACGCACTTGGGAAGAGATGAATCGCACCACCTGGCAAGACTGGTACTCCGAAGTTGAGCGATCCTTTGCTGAATTGAAATCACAATATCAACGCGTCTTTGTTGCGGGATTCTCTATGGGAGGCGCACTTTCACTACGACTGGCATCAATTCAAGGCAATGAGATTGAAGGTCTAATGCTGGTGAATCCAGCAATTCATGATCCTCGCGCCTCACTCAAACTGGTGCCCATTTTGAAATACATAGTTCCCTCCCTCGGTGGCAGAGGCACTGATGTTGCGGCTCCAAACCCACCACGTCATAGCTATGGCAGGACACCGCTGCGCGCTCTTCATTCACTACAGAAACTATGGAAGTTGGTACAACGAGATCTCTATCTCGTGGATGTTCCGCTAATGGTCGGCTATTCCATCAACGATCATGTGGTTGATCCTAAGAATTCAGAACTTGTGATTGATAATGTTTCATCAATTGATATCCGAGAAGTCATCTTTGAACGTTCTTTCCATAATGTAGCGCTTGATTATGATTTAGATTTACTTGTGGATGAAAGTCTTTCTTTCATTAAAGATGTGCTCTCTGGCGCGGTCAATCGAGACGAGCGAGATCTTATTGATGCTGAATTTGACGCCATCGTCTCTGGTCTTTCACTCGATGAATCATCACCCACAACGATGCTCGACGAATTAGATGCATTAGACGATCTCGAAAAGTATGAGGGTGATAACCAGCCACTTCCAAAGCTTTCGCAAACCCAGCGAGCGGCGCTCGTAGGTGTGATTGGTGGACCGCTTTATGCAGCTGCAGTTCAGATTTTCGGTTTTGATCCTCTTGGACTGGGTCCTTGGCCGGGCGCAATCGCACTTGCTGCGGGAGTCGCTGCGTTTTTCTGGCAGATGAAGCCAGAAAATGATGGTGATGATGATGGAGCCGCGCTATGAGTAGCACATTCCGCTGGGGAATTATTGGCACGGGTGGAATTGCAAAGACTTTTATCCGCGATCTCGCTCTGGCAGATGGACATGAAGTAGTAGCAGTTGGCTCACGAACGATCGAGAAAGCCAGAACCTTTGCCAACGACTACGGAATAAAGCCTTTAGGAAGCTACGAAGAACTAGTCGATCAAGATTTAGATGCTGTGTATGTTGCAACGCCACATCCCATGCATGCACCCAACACCATTCTGGCCTTGAATCACGGAAAACCAGTTCTCTGTGAAAAACCTTTTGCGGTCAATGCCCGCGAATCAGCAGCCATGATCGCTGCAGCGCGCACGAACAATCTGCTCCTCGTTGAAGCAATGTGGAGTCGTTTCCTACCGCACTATCGACAGATCACATCGCTCATTAACGCGGGAGAGTTCGGCGAGATCATCTCAATCAGTGCAGACCACGGCCAACCCTTACCCGCTCCGAAGTATCATCGCCTTCATGCACCTGAGTTGGCAGGTGGTGCACTACTTGATCTCGGAATCTATCCCATCTCATTCTCATATCTCGTACTTGGTAAACCTCAAGCCATCACTGCACGAGCAGACTTCACCGAAAGTGGCGTTGATGCCCAAACATCGATGATCTTTCAGTACGAAAACTCAGCTCATGCAAATCTCACAACGACATTGAAAGTAAGAACTGCCTGTACTGCAACAATCGTGGGAACTCGAGCCACACTCTTCGTACACGGAAGTTTCTATACTCCTACGTCAATGCGACTACAGCGTGTTGATGGCACAACCGTGGAATTCGAACGCAACTACCAAGGTCATGGACTTCGCGAGCAAGCTATCGAATTCGCCAACCTGGTTGCTTCAGAGAAGAAAGAATCTGATCTCATGACTCTGAGCGATACTCAATCAATTATGGAAACTATGGATGAAATCAGAAGTCAGATTGGTTTAACGTACCCTTTTGAATAAAACTTAGATTCGAGCTAAGTCTGCTACACCAACGAGACCTGCATCATTGCCCAGAGTTGCAGGAACAATCACCGGAGCTGGTCGCTTTCCAGTAAAAGGAATCAGGCGGTTCATGGATTCACGAGTTGGTGCCAGGAGAATCTCTCCAGCATCGATGACTCCCCCACCAATAACAAAAGCTTGCGGGTCTAGGGATGCAACAAGCGAGGCGCAGAGCGCGCCCAACCATTGACCTGTTGTATTAAAAGCCGCGATAGCAACAGTGTCGCCATCCTGCGCCGCTGCCGTGATGTTCTTTCCCGAGAGTCCTTCCAACGTGCCGTCTCCACGCGCCAACAAATTCTTAGCCAGGTCTGGTGACGCCGCAATAGCCTCACGCGCATGTCTCAGAAGTGCGTTTCCAGATGCGTACTGCTCGAAGCAGCCGCGAATCCCGCATCCGCAGAGGTGCCCCTCAGGTACCGCGCGCATATGTCCAAACTCTGCGCCAATTCCAAAAGCTCCACGATAGAGACGATCCTCAACAACTAATCCCCCGCCAAGTCCAGTTCCGACAGTCAACATAATGACAGATGAAAATTCTCTACCTGCACCGAATTTCTTTTCACCCCACGCTGCGCAGTTAGCATCGTTTTCTAAAACAACTTTACGTCCGATGAGTTCCTCAAGTTGGTCTGTGAGTTTGACGCCATTCCAGCCAGCAATGTTGGGAGTTGCCAACATCGTCTTGCGATCAGAGGAGATAAATCCCGCAGCTGAAACGCCAACTGCATCAATCGAAAACTCATTCATTAATTCCAACGCGACATCTGCGATGGTCTGCGTTAAAGCTCGACCGCCCTCGCGTGGGGTATCACGTCGTGCAGTCTTGACTATCGAACCCGATTGGTCGACTACACCACCCAGAACTTTGGTACCACCAACATCGATACCAAGAGCCAGACTCATTTAGCCTTCGAGTTTCTGCTTCAGTTGAGTGATGGTCTGCTCGATTGTGGTCATCTCTACTTTGCGACGCATCATGTCAGGCACTGGCATGGAAAGTGCGGTTCCAAGTGAGTATGTGACAGTTGTGGTGTCATCACCATTGTCTTGAGTTTCAAAGTGTCCTTGCATCTCAGTCATGAGATCTGCTTCATCAAGAGAAAATGAGAGTTGATCAGGCGCCTTGCTCCAGTCGAAGGTAAGAGTTGCGCGATCTTTGAGAACGCCGGCTTCGACTTTGATGGTGAGTTTGGTCGGGCGACCAGAGGCATCTTTCTCAAGAATTTCTACAGATTTGAATGACGAGGACCAGGTGGGATACGCCTGGATATCGAAGAGAACCGCGCGGACGTCATCGACGGGCGCATCAATGGTGGTGGAACTTGAAGACATGTCGGCCATGGGTGGAGGTTACCTCTTCCGGTTACCCACCAGTAACCGCTAATTTTCCGCCATGACTGAATACTTTGTGCCGGCCCTCGAGCCCGCAGCCACCGCAGGAAACCTCACCAACCTCATCGCAGAACGCGCCTGGTTTGAGCCAGAGCGCATCATGGCCTCGCGCCCTCTTGGCGACGGATGGCAACCCGTAACTGCTCGCGAACTCGAAGCAGAGATTCGTGCAACAGCTAAAGGTCTGATTGCATCTGGAATTGAGATCGGCGATCGCGTTGCGATTATGGCTCGCACTCGTTACGAATGGACCATTCTTGACTTTGCAATCTGGTTCGCTGGCGGCATCACAGTCCCTATTTATGAAACATCATCTCCGGAGCAGGTGGATTGGATTCTCTCCGATTCAAGCTCGGTCGCAATCGTTGTTGAAACTCCTCAGCTGCGCGATGTTGTGACACCAATTCTTCCAAAGAAGGTAAAGAATTGTTGGGTCATGACAGAAAACGTTCTGGCTCAACTAGCGTACTTAGGACGCGATATCTCTGATCAAGAGATCGACAATCGTCGCAATGCGCTTAATCCAGATACTTTGGCAACATTGATCTACACATCTGGTACAACAGGAAAGCCCAAGGGTGTTCAACTCACTCACGGTAATTTCTTATCCGAGTGTGGCAACGTCGCAATGGGCGCAGCGGATCTCTTCATGAAGCCCGGTGGATCAACTCTGCTATTCCTTCCTGTTGCTCACGTATTCGGTCGCATGGTTCAGATTGGTGCAATCCGCTCTGGCCTACATCTTGCACATTGCAGCGATGTGATTGGTCGTCTTGCAACTGATCTTGCATCATTCAAACCGACATTCGTTCTTGCTGTTCCACGTATCTTCGAAAAGGTATACAACGGCGCAGAAGCAAAAGCTGATGCTGCTGGTAAAGGTTCGATTTTCCGCGCCGCTGCCAACGTAGCTATCGAATACAGCAAAGCGCTTGATGCTGGAAGCATTCCACTTGGCTTGAAGCTAAAGCATGGTCTCTTCGACAAGTTGGTCTACTCCAAGATCCGCCATGGCCTTGGCGGGCGTGTAGAAGCTGCTATCTCTGGAGGTGCGCCACTGGGTGAACGCCTTGGTCACTTCTATCGCGGTGCTGGCGTAAGAGTTCTCGAAGGTTACGGACTTACAGAGACAACTGCTGGTGCAACGCTCAACCTCACCACTGCTCATAAAGTTGGTTCTGTTGGAAAACCAATTCCTGGCACAACCATCAAAATTGCTGACGATGGCGAGGTCTTAATCAAAGGCCCAATCGTCATGCGAGGTTACTGGCAGAACGATGCTGCTAACTCTGAGGTCTTCACCGACGATGGATATTTCCGATCTGGTGACTTGGGACGTCTTGATGAAGAGGGTTACCTCTACATTGTCGGCCGCAAGAAAGAACTCATCGTTACATCAGGAGGCAAGAACGTTGCCCCAGCCGTACTCGAAGATCGTCTACGTGCGCACCCACTTGTCAGCCAATGCATTGTGGTTGGTGACAATCAACCGTATATCGCAGCTCTGGTAACAATCGACCCTGAAGCAATTAAGGGTTGGATCACGGCAAACAAGAAGGATGGTGCAACTCTCGCGGAGCTCACCAAAGATCCTGACTTGATTTCTGTGATTCAAACTGCAGTTGATGATGCCAACAAGGCAGTCAGCCGTGCAGAGTCGATCCGTAAATTCACAATCCTGCCAGTTGACTTCACTATCGCTGGCGGCCACTTAACTGCAAAGCTGTCAGTTAAGCGACATGTTGTACATAAAGAGTTCGCGGCCGAGATCGCCGAACTCTTTGCATAAGCACGACGTTAGAGAAGAACTAGAACGCCTGGGTCTTGCGCGCCGTCTCCATGAGACGCTCGCGCAGGACCTTGCTGCTATCGGGTATCAACTCGATGCGGTGATCGCAGAGCAAGATCTCAAACAAAATCAGCGTGACGATATTCGCTCTATTCGTCTTGAAGTCATGAGAGTCGCCCGCGAGTTTCGTGATGAGATTTATCGCCTCAGAACCATGGGACGCAATGAACTCCAGGGGCGAATATTGGCCGAATTATCGACCCAGAACGTAGAAATCGACCTCACCTACCCGGCATTGCAGCCTCAGGCTGAACAGTCTCTAAACGAAGTCATCATGGAGATTGCTCGTAATACGGCAAAACATTCCAATGCAGAGCGCTTCTACCTGAGATATGTGATGCATGAAAATGAGTTAGAGATTCTCATTGGCGATGATGGGCTAGGAAAGATTGATATCAAAAAGAATAGCTTTGGTTTACGTGGGATTGATGAGGTGCTTAAGGGTTTAGCACGAGAGTATTCCTGCACCTCAGATTACGAGGGAACACATTTTCGAATCATCCTCGATATATCGATGCTGGCCTCATGAGTATTCGAGTCCTTGTCATTGATGATCATGCGATTGTTCGAGAAGGGCTACGGCGGCTTATCTCTCGAGATCAATCGATTTCACTAGTAGGTGAGGCTGCCTCCAAACGGGAGGCCATTGCACAAATTTCTCGACACAATCCAGATGTCATTGTGGTCGATCTCCATCTTCCTGATGGAAGTGGGCTTGATGTTATCGCCTGGACTCGATCGCTGTCACAGTCAATTGGAATTGTCGTATTAACCATGTCAAATATGCCAGAACATGTTCTTGCTTCAATGCAGTCTGGCGCAAGTTCTCATGTTGATAAGACAGCGCCAATCAGCGATGTCTTGCGTGCAATTCAGGATAGCGCTGTACATCCCCTTACCTTTACAGCGCGCAAACTGACAGAGGCGATGATTGCAAAGAATAAAGGAATTGGATTGACGCCTCGAGAACTCGAACTCTTGGAGAAATTGCCAAGTGGCGACACCATCATGGAGATTGCTGCTCAGTTATTCGTCACCGAATCAACTGTGAAGACTCATCTCTCTGCTGTGTATCGCAAGTTGGGGGCCACTAATCGAGTACAAGCAATCAATGCAGCTCGAAAGTCAGGTTTATTGCCTTAAGAGCGAATCTTCAGCGCTTTATTGAACTTTTCAGACCAGATTTCCCAACGCCAATTCTCGATAACCCACGCTCGTCCCGCCCTGCCCATTTCTCTGCGGGTGTCTGGAGATTGGAGAAGTTCTATCGCGCGTTCTGCAATGGCAGAGAGATCGTTGCCATCAACAACATATCCCGTCACGCCATCAATAACCGCATCAGGTGCGCCGCCCGATGCGCCACCAATCACTGGAAGTCCACATGCACTTGCCTCCAAATACACGATTCCTAGTCCTTCTACTTCCAGACCCATCAATCTCGAACGCGAGGGCATAGCAAATACATCACCCATGGAGATGTATTGCGGCAAATCTTGATAGTTGATGCGCCCAATAAAGATCACGTGATTGTGGAGATCATGCCGTGAAACAAGACGATCGAGCTCTTTACGGTGCGGACCTTCGCCGACAAAAACTAACGCTGCTGTTGGAACTTTCTTAACTATCTCGGCCATTGCTTCAACTAGACGATCTTGGCCTTTGCGGTGAACAAGACGACCAACGCTGATGATGACTGGTCTATTCTCTAATCCATACTTGCGACGAAGTTCTATTGCATCACGGGGAGCAAAGTGATCGGTATCGATTCCTGGCGCAATCTTGAGAAGTTTCTCAGGATCTTTAAAGCGTGGTGAAATCGCTGAGTGTGTGAATTCACCGAGATAGGTTGTGATATCTACATTCTTTGCAATTTCTCTCATCGCCCAACTAAATGGAAAAATTTTGGACCACCACACTTCATGTCCATGTGTAAGTGCCACGCTATGTTCAGCGCCGGCACTTCGTAGCCATCGAGAGGCAAGAGCAAGTGGCGCTGCTGCACCAAACCAGACCCGAGTTAGCCCCTCACTTCTAATGACCTTGCGCAGATTTCTGATGACGCGAGGAGTTGGAAGTAAAATTGAAGAGCGATCTCGAATGACGCGAACGTTGAAATCACTGAGCCATTTGGCATCATATGCCGCCGAATCTGCTTGCTTCGAGGTGTAGACCAGAACCTCCCCGGCCGGAATTCTCTCTAGTAGGCCAATAACGAAGGTTTCTATACCGCCGGCGCGGGGGCCAAAATCATTCGTGACAAGAAGAGTTGTTGGCATTGTAAATAGTGGGTGAAGTAGAAGTTCGCGCTAGAGGCGGCGAGCGCCCACGTATTTCTTTCTACCAAAATAGTTTCCAAACTCTGCAATCTGTACTCGAGCACCCGGGCGTGGAGCGTGGACCATCTTGTTCTTGCCGATGTAAATACCCACATGGGAGATCGGAGAGCCGAAGAAGATGAGATCTCCAGGCTGGAGGTTGCTGCGCGAGATTGATCTGCCGTAACCAAATTGTGCGCGCGATGAATGTGGCAGACGTACCCCGGCTTGCTGGTAAGCGCGCATCGTCAGCCCCGAGCAATCCCAGCGAATCGGTCCGGCAGCGCCCCAGACATAGTTGTCACCGATCTGTTTGACGGCATAACGCAAAGCAGTACCCGCACGACCCGAGACCGCATTGGCTAATTTGGCTTGTTCAAGGGAGTACTTACGACGCTCCTCTTGGTCCATCGCTTGAAGCTTTAACAATCGTTCGCGATCTTGTTTCTCAAGTTTTGTCAGTAACTTCTCAGCTTGATCAAGTTTGTTCTTAACTTGAGCCGCCTGCGCTCTGTAACGCGCTTCTGCTGCTTGCACCAATCGCAACTTATCTCCCACAGTCAGGGATGTAGCATCGAGTCGCTGTTTGGCTGTGGCGTATTTGCGAAGTTCAATAGATTGCTTCCGCGTGACGTTTTCGAGTGAGCCAGCAGCGGAGAGATAGAGAGAGGGATCGGAGGAGAAGAGAAGCTCTAGGCCTTCTCCTAGGCCGGTGGATTTATAACGCGCAACAGCAATGGCTGCAAGAGATTTCTCAATTGAATCAACGCTCTGCTTTTGAACATCGGCTTGTTGTTGGACTGATTCGAGTTGTTTCTTCAATTTTGCTAATTGGATCTTTGCGGCCTGGGCATTTTCGCCTGCCTCGGCGGCGTCTTCCTGAAGTCGTTCAACTTCGGCTCGGACCGCGCGAAGATCGGTGTTGGGAGCGCCAGATGCGACGGGTAACGAGAGAGGAAGGAGAGTCACTGAGAGGGCTATCGATAGAGCGGCTGCGAGTAGGCGAACCCACCGCGTAACCCAATATCTGCTCTTCATCATCGGTTTAGGCTAACTGCGAAGACACAGAATGCTCAACCTGAGAGGGCCTCTGAATCCTGTGAATTCTCGGTAATTCGCCCGCTTTGAGCGTAACGCAGGGGTGGAATCATCCCTCGAGAGGCGAGAAGGTCGATGACTCGGGACTCCTCGCTATCTATCTCTGAAGCGCTCGAAGATCTCTCTTCTTGGGTGCGTCCCGGCGGGGTGGTAATCAGAACCGATACAACACAATCCCTACACGCGATATCTCGCATCACGCAGCTTTCGCAATCAATGATCATGGCTTCACGATAGATAAGGCCACTGACATCCAGGCGCGATACCGTCCTTCCCATGAGCACAGATCGAGTCGTGGCAAACCTGCTCCTTGCCCAGAACTCCGCAACAACTTTGCGGGGCTCGTCCGCAGCGCTCAGTCCGGCCTCTGATCGTAAGCGATTTCATGAACTGCGCGCTCTGGCCAAGGCGCTCGTCATTGGCGGAAATACTTATCGCAACGAGCCCTACGCATCCCAGCCACTTCCTCTATACGTTGCCAGTCGCACCCTCCAAGAATCAAGTGCTCACTTAATTTCAATATGCAATGACTCCCCTGATTCCATTGTTAAGCGAGCGCTATCGGATCATGGCGGACCAATCATGATCGAAGGAGGACCAAAGTTCTTGACTCCGCTTATCGACAATCAGCAGATTGACAGGATCTTCATCACCCGAGTGACTCTTGATGGAGATGGAGATTTTTTTGATGAGGATTTGTTGGTGCGCAAATATCACCTCATTGATGAGCAGTTCGATCTAGCGGGTGGCACCACGATTGCTTTTCAAACCTGGCTTCCGAATCTGTGAAGTCGTATCAACGAAGGTCTAAAAGGCTGCAATCAAAATTACACCTGAGAGCGCTGCCACTATTCCGATGTATTGGACACGATGCAATCTTTCGTGCAAAAACTTATATGCCAGCAAGATCGTAACAATCGGAAACAGTGAACCGAAAACCATCGCAATGGAGACTAAGCCCTTGGTTGTGGCCACACCGAGTAAGAAGTTTGCAAGGAAGTCAGCTACTCCAATAAAAATAAGTAAAGGCAACTCTCTCTTTGAGAACCCACCGATCGTCCTATAACGCAGCGCAATCAATACACAGATCGTGACTGAGGCACATCGCATGGCAGTCATGGTGTGCAGGGAATCAGTTTCTGAACCCACTGCAATAAATGTCAATGCGGTGCCAAATCCGAACGCCGCTACCAGAGCATAAAGCAGCGGTTTGATCGGAAGACCATTTTTGACTTCTGGCCCACTTGCTAGAAATGCACCTGCAATTGCAATAACAATTCCCAGAGTCTGTGTAGATGTAGGACGCTCTCCCTGACTCAGAGCAAAGACAAGTGGAATAACTACTGATAACGAACTAATCGGTGAGACAACGCCCATTCGTCCTGTTGCTAGGCCGGTATAAAACGCAGTGAGTCCGATAAAGCCAGCAATCCCAGCGATGATGCCTGGAAGGAAATATCCATCCATTGAGAGGTTCGGAGAAATGAAGTCACTAAAGAGAAGAATCGCGCTGACTCCGAAAATCAACCCAAAGACCTGGGAGACACCCGTTACAGCGAGAGCCTTAAAACGCTTCGAGAGATTTCCTGCCAAATAATCTGCAGTTCCCCATAACACACTGGAGAGAAGTGCCAGTAATGAACCCATTACGAAAGGATACTGGCTACCCTTGAACAGTGAAGAGCGAAACGGATTTCTTCCACGCTTTAATCGAAGAGATTAAGGTGCTCAAAACTCGTCCAGAAATTTCGCTCTCAGAAATCCCTGCGCCTCAACGTTTGGCTCCTTTTGCGTACGCAGTCTCCGCCGACCTCTCTCTATCTTCTTCGCAATCTGATGACGATGACGATATTGCTACTGGTCGATTTGTATTGCTTCATGATCCAGATGGTCAAGAAACCTGGGAAGGAAATTTTCGTTGCGTAACTTTTGTGCGATCCGCTTTAGAGACTGAAATGGAATCTGATCCACTTCTTCCTGATGTTGGTTGGTCTTGGTTTATTGATGCATTGCAAAATTCGGGTGCTCACTATTTAGCCCCCAGTGGAACTGTTACACGAGTCATGAGCGCTTCCTTTGGGCAACTTTCTACTCATGATGAATCTTCAGAGATTGAAGTTCGGGCTTCATGGACGCCGACTAATGCAGAAGAGCTCATCAAGCATGTCAATGCTTGGCTAGAGCTGATGGCAAGCGCTGCTGGCCTTGCTCCATTACCTGAGGGAGTAAGCACACTTCCTTCTCGACGATAAAATTCTGTGAAATTCAGACTCTGTTGATTGATATCCGATCGGACGCCAGTTAATTATGCGAGCACTTGTAGTTCCAGACCAAGGAACACCTGAGGTCATAACATCAGATGAGGCTCTATATAACTGTGTGGCCCAGTTACAACGCGGAAGTGGCCCCATTGCGGTAGATGCAGAACGCGCTTCAGGCTTTCGATATAGCTCTCGCGCCTACTTGATACAGCTCTACCGTCGCGATGGAGGTCTACATCTGATTGATCCGATAGCTGTCGCAACTTCTCCAGCGATTCCAGAGCTCAATCAGGTCATTCAAAGTTGCGAGACCATCATTCACGCAAGTACCCAAGATCTGCCATGTTTAAGAGAATTTGGAATTGATCCAAAAATTCTCTTCGATACTGAACTTGGCGCGCGTATTGCAGGTTGTGAACGAGTTGGCCTTGGCGCACTATGTGAATCACTACTCGAACTTTCGCTTGCAAAAGAGCACTCTGCTGTTGATTGGTCTATCAGGCCATTAGCTCAAGAATGGCTCGATTATGCGGCGCTCGATGTTGCAGTGCTAGTCGATTTACGCGACAAGATTGCCGAACTCTTGGAGTCCCAGAAGAAACTACGGTGGGCTACTGAAGATTTCGCTGCAATACTCAGAGCTGAGCCAAGTGCGCCACGAAAAGAACCATGGCGTAGGACTTCTGGTATGCATGAAGTGAAGTCACGTTTTCAGATGGCAATTATCCGGGAACTCTGGAAAGTTCGTGATGAGATAGCAAGTGAGATTGATCTTGCTCCAGGACGACTTTTCAATGATGCAATTTTGGTTGCGCTCGCAAAGTCGAATGTGAAATCCCGAGAAGAATTTCTCAAACTGCCTGAAGCGAAATTTCGAATCCGCAATGAAGTGCAGAAGAAATACATAGATCTCTGGCTTGAGACCTTCTTTCGCGCTTCCAACATCAAAGAGCCGGATTGGCCCGCTCTTCGCACAAAATCTGATGCGCTCCCTCCTGTGAAGATTTGGAAAGTGAAGTTCCCGATGGCGTACGCGCACATCAGCCACGCGCGCATTAATCTGGCGGCTATCGCCACAGAGCTTCTCCTGCCGCTCGAAAATCTGCTGACTCCAGAATTAGTTCGCAAGATCTGCTTCGACGGTGGTGCAGAACAGAGATACGAATTTTCCCCTCACCTTGTTACCAAGGTGGAAACTCAACTACGACTCAATGGTGCGCGCGAATGGCAGATAGAGCGCTGTGCTGAAACTCTGGCTCGAGCTCTCTGTGAGGATGAGCCCCTTGCTCCGCCACCAGATGAACAGCCCGAAGGTGAGCCTGTTCAAGCGGAGTGATTCGAATTACGCAACATAAATGTTGCGTAATTCCACGCTGAGTTCTAAGGTCTCTC